>CAZVAA010000008.1:5833-36525 GCA_964624125.1 uncultured Sphaerobacteraceae bacterium
TAGGCGCCGGGAACGGGGGACGACTGGTCCTCCACCACTGGATTGTCGAATCAAGCAATTCAAGGAGAGCCACAATGATTGAATTGCGCAATGTCACGAAACGCTACGGCGAGAAACGCGCCGTCGATGATGTCAGCTTTACCGTCGCCGACGGCGAATCGATCGCCCTCTGGGGCACCAACGGCGCCGGCAAGACCACCCTGCTCCGCTGCCTCCTCGGGTCGACCGATTACGAGGGCGACATCACCGTCGACGGGCAGTCGTCCGGGAAGGATGGCAAGGCCGCCCGCCAGCGCATCGGCTATGTCCCGCAGGTGATGCCAACGTTCGATATGAGCGTTGGTGAGATGATTCGCCTGGTCGCCCGCCTGCGCGGCGCCGACCCGAAGCAGGGCATCGCCCACCTCGAATCGTTCAACCTTGGCGGCACCCTCCAACAATCGATGGGAAGCCTCTCGGGCGGTATGAAGCAGAAAGTCGCGCTCACCCTGGCGCTGCTGGGGGATGCCCCGGTGCTATTGCTGGACGAGCCGACGGCGAACCTGGACGCGAAGAGCCAGGCCGACCTGATCGCGATGCTCGTTGGGCTGAAACGCGAGGGGCGCACCCTCGTCTTCACGTCGCACCGCTGGTCCGAGGTGCGGGCACTGGCCGACCGGGTCGTCACCCTCGAGCAGGGGAAAGCAATCAACATCGGCAGCATCGCGGAGACGGCGCGGATCGCCGACGAGGTGCAGATCCGCATCGACCTCTCGCAGGAGACCATCGCGCCAGCCGTCACGCTATTGCGCGAGAACGGGTATCCGACCGAGCAGCACGGGCTCTCGGCCGTCGTCACCGTCGATACGCGGAGGAAAGCCGAGCCGCTGGTGCTCCTCACCCAATCCAGCTATTCCGTCACCGACTTCGAGCTTGAGGAGGCCGGGCAATGAGACTCGCCACCGTTACCGCGCTCAGCCAGCGCGAAATCTCCGACGCCCTGCGCAATCGCTGGTTCGTCGCCTATGCCGGGGCCTTCGTGGTCCTCAGCGTCGCCCTCGCGTTACTCGTCATCAACAGCGCCGGATATGGCGGCATCAGCGGGTTCGGTCGCACCAGCGCCGGGCTCGTCAACCTGGTGCTCTTCCTGGCGCCGCTGATGGGGCTGACCCTCGGCGCGCAGGCCCTCGCGGCCGAGCGCGAGCAGGGCACCCTTGGCTACCTGCTGGCGCAGCCGGTGAGCTTCCTCGAAGTCTTCCTCAGCAAGTTCATCGGGCTCGCGATCGCGATCACCGCGGCCATCGTCAGCGGCTTCGCCCTCTCGACGCTCACCATCAACATGCTGAGCGGTGGCAGCGGCATGAGTACCTTCTTCGCCCTGACCGGCCTGACGGTGCTGCTGGCGCTCGCCTCGCTCAGCCTCGGCTACCTGATCTCCAGCATCTCCCGGCGGACCTCCACCGCGCTCGGCATCGCGATCGTCGCGTGGCTGGCGCTCGTCCTGATCGGCGATCTCGGCCTCATGGGCACCGCCGTGATCATGGAGCTCTCTCCCAGCCAGTTGCTGGGCCTGACACTCGTCAACCCGCTGGAGGTGTATCGCATCGCCTCGATCGACCTGCTGCAGGACTCCCTGGAGCTGCTCGGCCCCTCGGGCCTGGTCGCGCACAAATGGTTCGGAGGCGCCATCGGCGTGGTCCTCACCGCGATCATGCTGCTCTGGATCATTGTCCCGCTGGCCATCGCCTACACCACGATGTCGCGGGAGGAGAAGCGATAATGCGACGCTCCTGGCGCACCCTGATCCCGTTCGCGCTTGTCGCGCTGCTCGTGCTCACCGCTTGCGGTGGCGACGAAGTCAGCCTCGATCCGCCGGACATCACCTACGGCGAAGACATCTCAGAGATGGGCATGTTCGTCGTGGATCCCCGGTTCACCGTGGCTGCCCTGCAGGACAACGACGAGTGGCTGCTCTTCGACGATATCGGCGAATTGCTGAAGTACCACCATCGCCACCCGGACATCGAGTTCCAGGTGACGTGGGTGAACGATTACCACTCGGAAGAGTGGCTACACGCCGAGGACGCGACCTACGTGCAAAGCCCGGGCTTCAACACCCCGATGGGTTGGCTGGTCGGCGCGTTCGAGAGCGAGGACGACGCCCACGCGTTCCACCTGGAGCACGGCGGCGAGATGATGACCTGGGAGGAAGCGACCTCCCGCGAGTGGACCGACCCGCCCGCACCCGACCACAGCATCCATGACGGGCACGACGACCACGCGACACCTGACGACCATTCCAGCCACGACTGATTCGTGGCACCCGCCATTCGGCATCAGCAGCCGGGCGAGTTTCTGGCTCTCTCTCGCCCGGCGTGATGAACAGGAGCGGCCACCCGCAATGGGTGGCCGTTTCCGTGCCCGGCAAGTTGATCATTTCCTGGGCAAGGCGATCATCCCGTGCGCGAGGTGATCACCCTGGATTTTCGCGCCGTGACGGGGAGATCCAGGCATCCAGCGGGCAAGATGATCATGATCATTGCTTTTTTGCAACACCCACCCACATAAGCACTCCTCGGTCGATGCGTGTTCGCCACACGACCAATGCCGCCCCGTCCCTACCCTATATACGATTTCAGGACGCAAAAGTGCGCCACGCTCCCTGGTATCGAGCGTGAGCGAAAGCATGAACAGGCAGGCCGATTGTCGATCGTGCATTCAACCCACAGTCAGGCAAGTGGGGCGGCGCCACATTCCGGGCCAGGTACCAACTGTATTCCTGCACCACCGCCATGGCTGAGGGCGTCGCCACTACCTGCTGCAACGGCTGCCCCGGCTCAATACGTCCAACCCAGGTCGCCAACACCCAATCACGACTGTAGGCCACGGTCACGCTGCTGGTATTCGTCGTCCCGGTCTTGGCGGCCACACCCGACGGCAATCCAAAGACGTCCCCCACCTCCAGGAGCGCGTCTGTGACCCAGGCGCTCTCTTCACAGGAGACGACTTCACGCGCAGCACTCGGGGAGCGAAGCCCCTGTTGCTCGCCCTCACGATTCCGGGCGTCCTCCACCATGACCGGATCTAGCAGCAAACCACCGGTCGCGAACGGGGTATATCCCACCGCCAGTTCATAAAGCGGCATCTCGGATAACCCCAGGCCCAGACGTAGCGTCAGGTCGAGATTGAGCTCCGTTTCCACCCCGAACAGGTCATGCAGGCAGCGCGCAAACCCTTCAGGTGTCAACCGCTCCACCAGTTCGGCAGCTGGCACATTGCGACTGCTGGTGAGCATCTCCGCGGCAGGTCGGCTTCCCCACGCGTCGTTATCCCAGTTCGCGATCGGTTTCTCCTGACCCGGAACTTCCTTGTAACCCGAATCCTCCAACCATTCATCTGGTTCCAGGACCCCCTCATGTAAGGCGCATGCGTAAAGCGGCCCCTTGATCGTGCTGCCGACCGGCAGATGCTGGCCAAATACCAGGTCAGGCATCGCATTGATCCCGCTGATGGAATGCACCGTCCCTACGTAGGCTCCGACAATAAACTTGTCTGGATCGTCGGGATCGCGAAGCAACAGCACGGCCCCGCAGTCGTTCGCCCCACCTGCAGGCTGGGCTGCCACAACCCGGCGGCAGGTGTCTTCCAACGCCCGCTGTGGTCCCGGCTGGAGGGTGGTGGAGACGGTCCAGCCATTCCGGGAAAAGCCCTCATACCCCTGGCGTCCCATGACGGCCATCGCCTGCTCCACAAACGGTTGCGCCAGGTTCGGCGGCATGTGGGGTGTCGGCGGTACACCCAGCGGACGGCTCATGTATGAAGCGGCGTCATCTGCCGTGATGTACCCCTGGCGCTGGCTCATGGCGGCGATGACCTGGTTGCGCCCTTCACGCATATTGTCGACTTCACCCCAATCGAACAGCCCACAGGGGCTTTGGGGGAGTCGGGCCAGCAAGGCCATCTCGTCCAGCGTCAACTGCTCGACTGATTTCCCGAAATACACCCAACTGGCCGCGCCGACCCCTCGCACCTCGGAGGCGCCATAGTCACCCAGGCAGGCATAGTTGACGGTATTGAGCCACAGCGTAATGGTGCGCTCCGGGCCACCGACCTTCTCCAGGGTCCAGGCGCACGGCGTTTCCAGGATTTTCTCTATCGCGCGCCGGATCTTGTACCACCATCCCGTCGCCCCGTGACTCAAAGGCGTTTGGCTCCACACCTTGCACACCTGAGAAGCCAGGCCCGACCCACCCCGACTGGGACCACCACTGACCATACTGAGGGCAGATCCCATAAGGTTGACCGGATTAACCGGCGAATGGCTGGCAGGTGAGCGTAGCAGACCCGGATCCTCGATCGACTCCACGGCTTGCATGAGTTGCAATGGAATCTGATCTGCTGGCAGCCGCAGGGCGGAGTAGCCAGGATTGCGAAGGTCCAGTAGCGTGCCGTCCGCTGCGCGGACCAGGCTATTGGCCGGCGGCTCGTACCACCAGGCAAGATAGAGCCCGGCGAGTACAGGCCCACCCACGACGGAAATCCATAGCCCCAGGAGCGAACTTCTGAGCGCAGCCCGGAAACGGATGCCGTCTCGCCAATCCTCCTGTACTCCCTGCCACAGGGCACGACCTACTTCCATGCCCAACAGCACATACGCCACCGGGACCGCCAGCAAGCTGACGAACACCAGCGTCCGGTAGGTGCCATCGGAGACCGGGACAATTGCCTCCCCTTCAAGCAGGCGATGATCAATCGCCAACCCCACGCCCATCACCACTGTCAGGGCCGATATATGGGACGGTATGGCCAGCCAGCGCGGCGTAGTAACAAGCAGACGGTGCCCCACGACGAGACCGAGCAAGCAAAAGAGCGCGATTGTGAGAAGGGTCGCGAAGGTCACCAGGGTTCCATCGGTGTCGGCGGGATGGAGAAAGAAGGCCATCCCCAGTTGGATGCCTGTGTCAGGATCAACCAGTTGATCGGCTGGCGGCACCGCGCCCACCGTGCGACCGCGATTCAGCCACAGCAACACCACCGTACCTAATCCCAGTACGCAGAAAAAACTGGCCAACCGCCCAGCAAGCACGGCCGGCGCATTCCCGAACACCCTTCTGGTCCACGAGCAACCCAGGAGCACGGCCACGACCAGGAAAAGGCCAAACACACCGGCGACTACCCCGGTAAGTTGGGCGGTTCGAGATCCAATCGACTCCTGCATAATTGCAGACCAGGAGGATTGGGGGCGCTCGATGTCATTCCATGGAATAAGACCCTCACGCGACGCAGTCATCAAGGCGAGGAAGAGCCCGACCAGAACGGCCATGGCCAGGTATGGTGCAGCGGAACGAGATCGGCCAGAGTCAGGCACAGAGATCATGGCGGGTCACCATCCTTCGCGACGGATCAACGCGCTCACCCACAGACATCCTGCTTCTGCGGGTGGCGGTCAGCGCGCGATCGCGCAGCCTATCTGCAAATTGGTTGATCCTTCCCCCTGCCCATCGTATGAGCATCGATGGACGCAAGACGTGCGCCAATTGTTCGCGAGATTCCCCTGTCGACAAGGGATGAACCGAACCAGTGCGGCAGCCGTCGGGTGTCGCCCGGGCATGCCACGAGATCACGTTGTCAATACCGACTGCGAGAGGCAAGAACAGTAACGCGTACCCAGGAGATCAGAATACTGAGACAGATGAGCTTGAGAAAAAGCGGTTCTCGTCCGACCGCCTGATGCAATAACTACCCGAACTCCTGATCGCAGAATATCTTGACCGGGGCAAAACCGCAATATGTAACGACTACCCACAGACATCCTTGGTTATAACGGAAAATCGGGGTATACCAATGTGCTTCTCGAACGCTATGCAATCGACGAACGAGATTTTTGGGCAATCCGGGGAGACAGTGAGCGATAAACCCAAGAGTGGCTCTACCTTCGTAGGCACAGGCGGAGCCAACATATTGAGAGGAGATCGACGATGGAGCGTGTGCGCGTGCAATGGCGCCGGGACGGCGATATCGTACCAGCGTTGAGGGATGGAGAAGTCCTTGCCTGGGAATACCTGGCACCGGGCACGAGCACCGTCGGGCGCAGCTTCCTGCTGCTCGACCTCGGCGTGAAGCTCACGATCCCATCGGCCTGGACCCGGCGCGGTGATCCCATCTGGTACGTCGATCTTACGATAGTGACGCGTGACGCTGACCTCTACCGCATCGTGGATCTTGATATTGATCTGTTCGTGCCAACCGACGGTCGGCCCTACCGCATGCTTGACCTCGACGAGTTCGCCGATGCCATCGAGGTCGGAGAATTCACGCTCAGGGAAGCCATGGACGGCCTGCGGCGCTGGCAGCGATTCCTCGATACGCACCTGCACCGATTCGGTCCGGGCGACGTCCAGGCTGGCTGGCGAGATTTCCCGCCGGCCGCCATCGCGTCGCTGGCGGCCCTTCCATCGGACGCGTTCGCCTAACGCTTGCGGTTCGCTTTCCAGCGCTGGTTATCGAGATATCCCTGCAGGATGACGGCGGCGGCGACGGCGTCCACCCGGTCTTTCCGCTTGTCGCGCCGGGTGCCCTGCGAGATGAGGGTTTGCTCGGCGATCGAGGTCGTCAGGCGCTCGTCCCAGTACTCCAGCGGCAGGCCGGCGATCTCCGCCAGTTCCTCCGCCATGCCGCGCACCTCGGCGGCCTGCGGGCCCTCCCGCCCGGAGAGCCCGACCGGGAGCCCGACGACCAGCTTCGCGGGGCTGTAGGTCGCGATCAATTGCCGCAGCTGCGCCGCGACATCCTTGCGCTGGTCGATCATCCCGACCGGGCTGGCGATCGTGCCGAGCTCATCGCTGACGGCGACCCCGATCCGACGCGACCCGATATCCAGGCCCAGCAACCGCTCGCCGGTCATGTGCCCACCACCGTGTCGGGCGAAGGTTCCGGCGTCGGCGCGGCGTCGTCATCCGTCGCGCTTCGCTCGACCTCGACCGTGATCCGGTCGGGCGCCTGCGGCAGCGTGTCCGGCCACCAGCCGGGATTGGTCTCGATATCCCACGTTTCGAACGCCTCGATACCGCCAAGCCGCTGTCGCGCCTCGCCCCAGGTGCCGCCGGCGAGGTCGTCGGCAAGGTCGCCCTGGTCGCCACCGTCAAAGACGGCATGGGCGACCCCGGTCGCCTCGACCTGGTACTGGACGTTGTCGGGCGCCTCGGAGATCACCTGCGGCTCGCCCACGACGACGCTCTCCGGATCGAGCGCGTAGCCTTCGGGCACTTGCCCCTGCAACTCGGAGCGGAAGAATTCGACCGTCTGCTGCTCGACCGTCGCCGCATCGAAGACGAGACCGCTGACATCGACCGTGCCCGTCGCACTGATCTCTTCCATCTGCTCGCCGGGGGACGCGGCGATCTCGTAGGTCGGGTCTCCCGTTTCCACGGACGGCACGACGACTCCCTGACCTTCCGGAAGCTGCTCCGTCCAGCCGTTCGCGGCGGGCCGGCGCAGGTTGAGGTCGATCTCTTCCTCCAACCGCTCGATGTCTTCCTCGGCCACGATCGCCACCTCGATATCGGTGCCGCCCTCGATCGCGCCGTCGCGGTTGCTGTAGAAGATGCCGAGATCGCTGAGCTGCCCGGTCAGGAGCCCGGCCTCGGCGTTCCCGGAGGCGCCAGGCCCGGTCGCGGTGACCTCCACGGATGCCTCCCCCGCCTGCCCGTCCGACGCCGGGGGAACCTCGACATCGGCATCCGTGGTGTAGGAAGGACCGGCGTAGATCTCGAGCGTGGTCCCGGCGGGCACGGTGACCGCCTCACCGCCGGGGTTGCGCAGCAGGACGCTTCCGGTCGCGGTCTCGTCCGGGGTACGCTCGACGCCGGTGGTCGGGATGGTGACGGTGAAATCGACCGTCGCCTCCTGCATCTCGGCATCGGCGGTGAAGGCGATGTCGCTGGGCAGCGTCGCGCCGGGCGCGGCAACGCTGTACAGGAGCTGCTGGGACACGGGTTGCTGGCGCAGCGTGGCGGTTACCGTCACACCCGGCATGTAATACCAGCCGATCGCGATGAGGATGAGGCCGACCAGCAGCACCGCACCGACGATCCGGCCGATCATCTTCGGGGTGAAGAACGGTTCCTTCTCGTTCAGGTACTCCAGCGAATTGATCTCGTCATCGTCCCTGTCGCGGCGGTTGACGGTGTTGGTATCGACGAATCCGCGTCGACGCCGGCCCCGGGTGCCGGGTTCCAGCTCAACGACGTCGTCATCCTCGGCCTGATCCTCATCGTTCCGCTTCCACGTGCCATAGGCACGGGGCGAGCCGAGCATCGTCTGGGGCGGACGCCAGCCTTCCGCTGGCGCCTCGCTCCCGATGTTTCCGACATTGCGGATGCCGAACATGGATGCGAGCTGGTTCCGCAGGCGATCTTCGGTCCGCAGCGACAGCGCGATGTCCTCGCGGTCCGCGAAATCCTTGATCGTCCGGAACTCGGTCGCGGTCAGCAACACCGGGCAGTGATCCGGGATGGACAGGATGACGGGTTTGCCGGAGTGCTCCCGCAGTTGTTGCAGGACAGCCGGCAGGGAATCATCCTGCCCGACGGTCACGGTCACCGGCGGTTGCTGACGGTTACTGCTCATTCAGCGGCGCCCACCGTGGTCTCGACGACCTCACGCGCCTGCTCCAGCGCGGCGGGGATGCCGTCCGGGTTCTTCCCGCCGGCCTCGGCCAGCTCCGGGCGGCCGCCGCCGCGTCCTTCGACCTTCTCCGCGATCGTGCGGATGATGTCGCCGGCCTTCACGCCCTTCTTCACGACATCCGGCGTTACCATCGCCAGCAGGCTCGGGCGGTCATCGATCCGCGCCCCGAGGACGATCACCCCGGATTGCAGCGAATCCCGCAGCCGGTCGCCCATCTGCCGCAGCGCGCCCTTGTCGGGCACATCGACCTCGGCGGCGAGGAAGCGGAACCCGTCGAGCTCGATCGCATCGCCGAGGAGGTCGCCGGACCGGGCGCCCGCGACCTGGCCGCGCAGCTTCTCGATCTCCCGTTCCTGGGCCCGGACGCGGTCCTGCAGCGCCTGGACGCTGGTGGGAACCTCCTGCCACGTGACCTTCAGGTCGCGGCCAAGCTCCTCGACCAGCCGTTGCTGCCCGAGCATCCGCTCCACCGCGGCGTTCCCGGTCAGCGCCTCGATGCGGCGAATACCGGAGGCGACGCTGCCCTCGCTGGTGATCACGAAGGGGCCGATGTCGCCGGTGCGGGAGACGTGAGTACCGCCGCAGAGCTCCTTCGAGAAGTCGCCGATCTGGACCACGCGCACCTTGTCGCCATACTTCTCGCCGAACAGCGCCATCGCGCCGGCCTCAAGCGCTTCCTGCTGGTCCATGACCGCCGTTTCGACGGCGGTATTCTGCGCGACCTCGTTGTTGACGATCTCGACGATCGAGCGCAGCTGCTCCGGCGAGACGGGCTCCATCGACGTGAAGTCGAAGCGCAGCCGGTCCGGCGCGACGAGCGAGCCGGCCTGGCGGGCATCCTCACCCACGACGAGGTGCAGCGCCTTGTGCAGCAGGTGGGTCGCGGTGTGGTTGCGGCGGATATGCTGCCGACGCTCGCGGTCGATCGTCGCGGTCGCGGATTCGCCAACGCGGACGAATCCCTCTTCCACCGTGCCCCGGTGCACATACAGGTCGGGCGCCGGCTTGCGAGTGTCATCGACGTTGATCAGCCCGGTCTCGGTGCGGATCTCGCCGGAGTCCCCCACCTGTCCACCGGCCTCGGCGTAGAACGGCGTGCGGTCAAGCACGATCTCGACCATCTCACCCGCCTCGGCCTGCTCCATCGCGCCATCCGGGCCGAGGATCGCGACGATCGTCGCGTCCGCCCGCGCTTCGGTGTACCCGAGGAACTCGGTGCGCGGCTGGATCTCCGCATAGAGCCCGGCGCGCTCGCGGCCTTCCGCCTTGAACGCGGCGCCGCTGCGGCTGGTCTCCCGCTGGCGGTTCATCGCCTGGCGGAACCCGTCCTCGTCGATGCTCAACCCCTCTTCCAGCGCGACCTCGGCGGTCAGGTCATAGGGGAAGCCGAAGGTATCGTAGAGGCGGAACGCTTCCTCGCCCGGAATCTCCTTCTCGCCCCGCTCGCGCAGCTCGGCGGTCAGCGCCTGCAGGCGATTCATGCCGGACTGGAGCGTCTTGCTGAAGCTGTTCTCCTCGTAGGCGATGACCTTGAGGATCTGCTCCTTGCGCTCGACCAGCTCGGGGTAGAGATCGCCGAACTGCGCGATCACCACCTCGGCCAGCTCGGTCAGGAACGGCTTGTCGATGCCGAGCAGGCGCCCATGCCGGATCGCCTTACGCATCACGCGACGCAGCACATACGCGCGTCCCTCGTTACCGGGGAGCACGCCGTCGCTGATAAGGAAGACGGAGCCGCGGATGTGGTCGGCCACGATGCGCAGCGACTTGTCGGTCTGCGGATCGGCGTCATAGGTCACGCCCGCCATCTCGCTCGCCCGGGCGATCAGCGGCTTGTAGAAATCGGTCTCGTACATCGTGCGCGCGCCCTGCACCAGCAGGACGAGCCGCTCCAGCCCCATGCCGGTATCGACGTTGGGAATCGCGAACGGGGTCCGCACACCATCGGCGGTGGTGTTGTACTGCATGAACACGTTGTTCCACAGCTCGAGGTAGCGCGGGCAATCGCAGCCGGGCGCGCAGTCCGCCTGACCACAGCCCCACTGCTCACCGCGATCGACGTAGATCTCGGAGTCGGGGCCGTTCGGGCCGACCGGGCCGGCCGACCACCAGTTGTCGTCCAGCTTCGTGATGCGCTCTTCCGGCACGCCGATCTCGTCGCGCCAGATGCGGAACGACTCCTCATCCTCCGGATGCACCGTCGGGTAGAGCTTCTCGGCGGGGAAGTGCATCCACTCGGTCAGGAACTCCCACGACCACGCGAGGGATTCGCTCTTGAAATAATCGCGAACCGAGAAGTTGCCGAGCATGAAGAAGAAGGTGCTGTGCGACTCGTCGCCGACCTCGTCGATATCGACGGTGCGGAAGCACTTCTGGACCGTGACCATCCGCTCGGAGGGCGGTTCTTCCAGCCCGAGAAAGTACGGGATCATCTGCTGCATACCAGCAGACGTGAGGAGCACGGAGGTGTCCCCGGCCGGCGGCACGAGCGACGAACTCGGGACGTGCAGGTGGTTTTTCGCTTCGAAGAACTCGATGAACTTGTTACGGATCTCGAGGCCCGACATCCAGGGGATGCCGAGATCGTTGACTGGACGGTTCATGGTCGTGACTCCAGGGGTAGCTGCGGCCGGAACGTTTGGAGCGTGGTCGGTAGCCTCCGCTTCTCCGCCGAAGGATGTGGTGGTGATTGGCGACGGTGAGCGGTGCTTTCCGGACGACATGAACGGAACTCCAGCGGCGAAACGGCGCGTGCCCCGAACGGTGGCGAAACGCGCCCATGACAAAGAGACCCGGCCCCGGGCCGGGATGCTGCTTCATTGTGCCAAACCGGGGCAATGCCCGGCAATTAATTGGAGAAACTCACGGAGTCAAGACGGCAACATTCTTCTAATCAAAACCAGATATCGCGTTAACACTCTCGCCTCGCGCCAGGACGAAGATTGCCAGTGGGCCAAGCCTGACTGAACCGGGCCCGCCACTACAGGGGACACCTTGGGCACCTACATCCTCCAACGAATCCTGCGCGGCATCATCACCCTCTGGCTCGTCATCACCGTCGTCTTCTTCGGCTCCCGCCTCTCGGGAGATCCCATCGAAATGATGCTCGGGGATACGGCCGACCCGAACGCCATCGCGGTCATGCGTGAGGCATATGGCCTCAACGACCCCGTGCTGGTGCAATATGGCGCGTTCCTCAGGCAACTCGCCCAGGGCGACCTGGGAGACTCGATCCGGGAAGGCCGGCCAGCAACCGAGATGGTGTTCGAACGGCTGCCCGCCACGCTTCGCCTCTCCGGCATCACGCTCTTCTTCACCGTCGCCGGCGGGATCATGATCGGGGTCATCGCCGCCCTCCACCGCAATTCGTTCATCGACAGGCTGGTCATGATGATCAACTTCGTGGCGCAGTCCGCCCCGAATTTCCTGATCGGCATCCTGCTCATCCTCCTGATGAGCCTGCACCTGGGCTGGCTCCCCAGCGTCGGCGACCAGACCTGGAAGCACTACATCCTGCCGATCCTGACGGTCAGCTTCGGGGGCTCGGCGGCGCTGGCACGGCTGACCCGCTCCTCGATGCTGGAAGTCCTGAACCAGGATTTCGTCCGCACCGCTACCGCCAAGGGTCTCCGCCGATCTCCCATTGTCTTCCGGCATATCCTCCGGAACGCCCTGATCCCCGTCATTACCCAGCTCGGCCTCATGTTCGCCGGCCTCGTCTCCGGCGCGGTGGTCATCGAGACCGTCTTCGCCTGGCCCGGCATGGGCCGGTTGCTGACCGATGCCGTCTTCGACCGCGACTATCCGGTGCTCCAGCTCATCGTCCTGCTCATCGCGGCGTCGGTGGTTGTCATGAACCTGATCACCGATATCGCCTACGGATGGGTCGATCCCCGGATCCGGCTCACGGAGTCATCATGATCGCAAGCCAGAGAACATCCGCTCCCGCTCACCAGCCCGTCCAGGTCGCCACGCCGGCGCGAACCGGCACCACACGATGGTCCGCCGCCCCGGCCACGCCAACGCTCGCCCAGGCCGTGCCCGCGACGCCGGGCAGGATCACGCGAGCCATGACACGGTTGCGCAAGACGCCTCTCCTGATCTGGTGCGCGATCATCACCATGCTGCTCCTGGTGGCGGGTGGTATCAGCGCTCCCCTGGTCGCCCCCTATGGCCCCGATGAGCAATCGCTCATGGAGCGCCTGGTGGCGCCGGGGACCGGGCCCGCGAACGGCGGGACGTCCTACCTGCTTGGCACCGACCAACTCGGACGGGATATCTTCTCGCGCATTCTCTACGGCACCCGCGTCTCCCTGGGAATCGGCCTCGTCGGCATGCTGATCGGGTTCACGATCGGGACAGCGCTCGGCCTGCTCTCCGGATTCGGGAACCGGATCGCCGATACGGTCATCATGTTCCTGGTCGATACCCAGCAAGCCCTTCCCTTTATCGTGATCGCGCTGATGGGCGTGGCCATCTTCGGCACTGACCTGCGCGTCCTCGTCGTCCTCCTCGGCCTGGCGGGATGGGATACCTTCGCGCGGTTCGCCCGGGGCATGACCCTCGGCACCCGCAACCGGGACTACGTGGTTGCGGCCCAACTCATGGGTCAATCGCCCGCCCGGATCATGCTGCGCCACATCCTCCCGAATATCGCCGCGCCGCTCATCGTCCTCGCCAGCCTGAATCTCACCTCGATCATCATGCTGGAGACCTCGCTCAGCTTCCTCGGACTCGGCGTCCAGCCGCCCATGCCGTCGTGGGGATCGATGGTGGGCGAAGGCCGCCAGTACCTCAACGCCGGCGCCTGGTGGCTCGCCATTGTCCCCGGCGCCGCGATTGTCCTGACCACGATCTCTATCAACTTCCTCGGCGACTGGCTGAGGGATGTCCTCGACCCGACCCTAAAGGAGTAGCGCACAGGAACAAGAACAGAAACGAAACCGACCACATCTCGATCCACAGGACCGTAGTTCATACAGGAGCCTCTCCTTGACCCCAAAGACCTCTCCCAGACTCGATCGACGCAATCTCCTGAAGATGACCGGCGCGGCAGCGTTCGGTGGCGTCATCCTCAATGTCATCCCCGCCGCCGCCCAGGATGCCGATGACCGGCCGGAAATCGTCGTCGGCGTACAGGCCCTGCCCCCGCGAATGGACCCGCAGTCGGTCAACTCCAACGTCGGCAACCGCATCTGGTGGTCCTTGTACGATCACCTGATCCGCACCGACTTCCGCAACGGCAATCCGGTCGGCACCGGCACCGATCTCGTGCCCATGATCGCGACGGGATGGGAGCGCATCGACGACGTCACGCTGGAGCTGAAGCTGCGCGACGACGTGGTGTTCCACGATGGCACGCCGCTGACCGCGGAAGATGTCGCGTTCTCCATCGAGCGGATCATGGCGGAGGATGCCCACGAGACGCTCGCCAACAGCCAGAGTTTCGTGACCGATTTCGAGCGCGTTGAGGTCGTGGACGACACGACGGTTCGCGTGATCACGACCGGACCGGATCCCCTGCTCGCGAAACGGCTCGGCTCACGTCCGTTCTGGGTGTTGCCGAAAGCACATCTCGAAGAGGTCGGGCATGAAGGGTTCAACGAAGCGCCGATCGGCACCGGTCCCTACAAGTTCGTGAGCGTCCAGTCCGACGAGATGCTGGTCCTGGAAGCGCACGACGACTACTTCGGCGGCACGCCGCCCATCAAGCGCCTCAGCTTCCAGGTCATCCCGGAAGTCGCGACCCGCACGACCACCATCTCGACCGGCGAGACCCAGGTCATCACCAACGTCCCGCCCGACCAGATCCCGGCGATCGAGGGCGGCGGAAGCGCCGACGTCAAGCAGGTTCCGCTGGCGAACTGCCACGTCCTTGTCTACAACACCAGGCACCCGATCCTTGCGGACAAGCGCGTTCGCCAGGCGCTCAACCTCGCCATCGATCGGCAGTTGCTCGTCGACGCGCTCTGGTCCGGCGATGCCATGGTGATGAACGGCCACCAGATCGAGGAGTGGGGACCGCTCTACAACCCGGAACGACCTCCCCTCGAGTACAACCCGGACAAGGCCCGGGAGATCCTGGCCGAGTCGTCGTACGCCGGGGAGGAGATCATCTTCTATGTCCTCCCGACCTACTACACCCTCGGCGCCGAGGCCGCACAGGCGATGGTCCCGATGTGGGAAGAAGTCGGGCTCAATGTTCGCCTCGAGATGCGGGAGGATGTCGGGTCGGTGCCGGACGAGGAGATGATGATCCGGCAGTGGTCGAACGGCCTCTTCCCGTTCGACCCCGACGGCACGTTCTGGGCAAGCTGGGGCGAGGATGCCGCCATGCCCCAGATGCGCTTCTGGACACCGGAAAACGAGGACTTCAATCGCCTCGGCAAGGAAGCGCGCCAGACCATGAACGAGGAGTTCCGCTACGACGCCTACCAGACCATGCTCGACATCTGGGAAGATGAGGCGCCCGGCACCATCCTCTACCGGCCCATGGAAACCTACGCCGTTGGATCACAGTTCACCTGGGACCCGTATGCCTTCTGGTACCTGGACTTCCGCGCAGACAACTTCTCGGTCAACGAATAAGAAGGCCTACGCGAACACATGACCCAATCACAGAACCGCCGCCTGTTGCTCTTTGGCTCGGACGGATTGCGCCCCGATATCATCGATCCCGACCTGTTGCCGACCTATGCGAGGCTCATCGAGAAATCGACGCGCCTGAGATCCCACCGGACCGTCTATCCGAGCATCACCCGGGCGATCCTGTCATCGATCAATACCGGCGTCACGCCCGGGACACATGGCATGACGTCGGGATCGCTGCGATACGACAACGCGACCCCGAACCATGTCGTCGACTCGTCCGATGTCAAGCAGATCTGGGCGCTTGACGAGATGACGGGCGGCAACGCCATCCAGCGAGACACGCTCGGCGACCACATGGCCGCGGCCAGCGTCCGGATGGCCCTCGCCAGCTCGCAGACATCGGGCGGCGCCGCGCTCTGGAGCAGGAAACAGCCCTTCCCGACCGTCAATACGTCGACGACCTACGGCAGGCAGGATCTGGAAGATCTCCGGAAGCGCATGGGTGCGCCACCGCCTCCGGACGACCCGGACAGCAAGGTCGCCCATGACGAGTACACCTGCCGCGCGGCTGCAGAGCTCTTCGTGCCGGACCCGTCCATCCAGGTCATCGTCACCTGGATGGCCGAGCCGGATAAAAGCCTGCACAAGGGAGGGCTGGGCTCCGGGCACGTGGAGCGGGCCCTAGCATCGTGCGAACGCGGCCTGGCCAGGATCATCCGGAGCATGGAAGACCACGGGGTCATCGACGACTTCGACATCATGCTCGTCTCGGACCATGGGCACGCCACCATCGAGCCCCATGGATCGCTCACCGACCTGCTCGCGCAGGCCGGTGAGGACCTCGGCGACGCGATGCCCCGGATCACCCATACCTCGCGGAACATCTACGGCATGCCGAACGAGGCGCCCCCGACCGCGCAGGAGCTGGCGCCCCTGGTCTCGTGGCTCCAGGCGCAGCCATGGGTCGGTGCCCTCTTCGGCGGAACGGACGAGATCAGCGCGCTCCCGGGCATGCTCTCGCTGAAGGATGTCTGGAACGGGACCTACGGAGACCGCGCGCCCCTGATCGCGACGGCGGGGGCATGGACCGACGAGGCCAACGAGCACGGCGTGCCCGGCATCGTGCGGCTTCCCGTTGCCGCGAATGGGCCATCCGTCTCCGCCCACGGAAACCTGTCGCCGTACGAGCTTCACGCCTTCGCGGCGTTCTCCGGCCCGGATTTCCACGAGAACCGGGACATCGAGACGCCGACGGGATCCACGGACCTGCTCCCGACGATCCTGCACCTGCTGGGGCAACCCGTCCCGGAGGGGCTGGATGGCAGGGTACTCACCGAGACGCTGGCCGGACACGATCCGGACGTCGCGGTTGCATCGCGCACGGTCACGCCTGAGACACCGCACCCGGACGGGTTCAGCCCGGAACTGAGGCTCTGGCAGGTTGGTGGCACCAGCTATATCGACCGCTGCATGAACGGCCAGCGACCTTCATAAGCGGTTCCGACCGGAGCGGGGGAGCTGGTCAGCTTCCCCGCTTCGGGTCCAGCACCCGCCCAAGGAACAGGATGGTGCCGGTTTCGGCGTCGCGGATCGCGAACAGGAACGGCCGGTCAATCCAGAGCTCGATCGGCTCCTCCGGTTCGGGGGCGGCGGACGTCGTCTCCATGATCACGACGGTCGCGGCCGCCGCTTCCGTGCCCTCCTCGTCCACGCTGATGAATGCCTTGTGCAACACCTCGCTGATAACGAGCTCCTCGTCCGGGTCACCCTCCACCATGCCGGAGAAATCGGCCCGGTCCGGGTCGAAGGCATCCGTCATGCCGAGCGATCGCAGCGTATCCCCAAGACTGGCCGCAAAATCGAACTCGAACCTTGGCAGGCGGAGGCGCATCCTCGTCGACTCGAGGGAATCAAGCATGCCCTGCAGCGAGTCCGTTTCAAGGCCATCCTCGAATGCCTCGAGCTCGCCCTCGTCCGGCAGGATGACGGTCATGCGAAAGCCGGCGGCCTCATATGGCAGCTCGACGAGTTGCGCCCCTTCCATCCCGGCATAGGGGAATGACGCTGTCTGGCGCATGAAGGGGACATCCACCGTCGTGCCGTCGATCAGGTGGAACGTATCGTCTTCCGTATCCGCCTCATCGAAGGTCGATTGCCACACGCCGTAGAAATAGATCGCGTTCGCGAGCACCAGCCGGGTGAGCTCAGAGATCGCGCCGGGCGGCACGATGTCCCTGATCCGGTCCTCGGTCTGCTCCGCAACCCAGTCGTTGATCTCCTCGCGGGCGTCGTCCGGCGCATTGACGAAGTCGGTCAGCTCCAGTCCCGCGTCATAGTGCGCATCCAGCAACCCGGTAAACGCCGGATCGAACGGGAACGACTGCTCGCCCCATAGCGCATTGGCGATGCGCAATCCGCGCTCACCGCCATCGTCGTCATCCCCGCCGGCGTTTCCACGCGCGACAAGGTCTGCCGTCAATGCGCCGAGCGTTTCGTGGATCGCCGCATCCTGCGGGTCCAATGCGAGCGTGTCCGCCATCTGCATGGCTGTCTCGCCGCGGGCGCCGGCGTAGGTCATCGCCAACGCGAGGGAGATGCTGTATGGGGAGAAGAGCAGGTTGCCGTCGGCGGACGCGCGCAATTCCCGGTAGAGATCGAGCGCAAAGGTCGTGTTCGCGGCCACGAGACCGGCAAACCCGTCCTGTCCAACCGGGGTCTGGGCCGTAGCTGAGAATGTCCCGTCGCGCAGGGCGCCAGCGAAAGCGGCCGCCGCGGCGCTTCGCGCCAACAGGGCGCGACGATCGATGCGATGTGGATAACGCAGGGTCATGTGGAGGTCCTTTCCAGGCGCAATCGGGTCGTTGGATATCACTCGCTCATCACCGTTAACGCTCGAACGCTCTCATCCGATTCGCCTGCCCCTCATGCGCGACCACGTCAGGCATCGCATGTTCACGCACCAAGCGGATTCATCACCCGGCCCAGGAACAGGATCGTCCCTGTCCGGGTATCGCGAATCAGGAACAGGAACGGCCGATCGATGGCCAACTCAACCGGCTCCTCTTCGGGCTGGGGGGCGGATACAGGTCCTGTAGCGATGATGGTCGCCGCGGCAGCATCCGTCCCCTCTTCATCGACGCTGATAAACGCCTTGTGCAAGACATCGCCGATGAACAGGTTTTCTGCGGCAGCGCCCTCCACCATACCCGAGAAATCGGCGACCTCCGGATCGAACGCAGCCGTCATCCCGAGCGCTTGCAGGATGTCCGGCAGGCTCGCCGCAGACTCGAACCCGAATCTCGGGAGGAACAATTCCACCTGCGTCGACTCGAGCTGACCAACCATGTCCTGCAGTGAGTCTGTATCCAGGCTGGCCTCCACCGCGTCGAACTCGCCCTCATCCGGCATGATGAAGGTCATGGCAAAGCCATCGGCGGCGTATGCGAGCTCGACCAGGTGCGCGCTATCTAACCGGGCATACGGATACGATCTCGCCCGAAACATGAACGGCACCTCAACCGAGGTCCCGTCCTGAAGGGAAAACGGCGCATCACCCGTGTATTCCTCGGCGAAATGCGTTCGCCAGCCGCTGGAGAAGGCGATCGCATTCGCCAGCACCAAGCGCGTGAGCCCGGAAATGACGTCCTCGGGAACAATGGCCTCGATGCGACCATCCGTTTGCTCCTCGACCCAGGAATTGATCTCTTCCCGGGCGGCATCGGGCGCGTTGAGGAAGTCCGTGCGTTCCAGCCCGCCGTCGTAGTGCGTCGCCACCTCCTCGACGAATGCCGGGTCGAAGGGGAATGACTGCTCACCCCACAGCGCATTGGCAATACGCAGCGCGCTGGTTCCTTCCAGGTCACTGGCGACCGCATTCCCTCTCGCGACGATATCAGCGGTGAGCGTTCCGAACGCGTCATGGATCGCCGCATCCCCCGGATCGAACGAAAGGACATCCGCCATCTCGGTCGCGGTCTCGCCTTCAGCTCCCGCATACGTCATGGCAAGCGCAAGGGAGATGCTATAGGGCGAGAACAGCAGGTTGCCATCATCAGCCGCACGAAGCTCGCGGTACAGGTCCAGGGCGAAGCCGGTGTTGGCATCCACGAGGGCTGCATATTCATCCCGCGCAGCGGGCGTGCGCCCTGACACTGGCGACATACCTGCCTGCACCAGCCCGGCAAGCGCGACGGCCGCGGCGCTTCGCGCCAGCACGGCGCGACGGTTGATGCGATGTGGATGGAGCAAGGTCATATCGACGGCCTTTCCAGGGAGGTTGTGTGATCGGGTGCCCCTTATTGCCTCATTAACGAACGAGCGCCCGAATTCGATCCCCGAAATGTCGTTCACCCCCGATCGCAACATCGGAGAATGCGTCCGGTATGCACTTCCCTAGACTGGGAACCGCCAACCAACGTGGAAAGAACTGGGGAAGATCATGACAACGCAACACGACCCGGCACGGGACATCCTCGATGCCTACACGGCGGCGGTCGCCGAGAGAGATGTCGAGGCATTCATGGCGCTCTACGACGAGGACTGCCATCGATTCGATACGTGGGACCAGTTCGAGCAAACTGGCAGCGCGGGCTGGCGGGAGATTGTCACCGACTGGTTCGGCTCCCACCCGGACGACGTGTTCGAGACGCGCTTCGACGATGTGCACGTATCTGTTGGCGACACCGTCGCTTTTTTACGCGCGACCATGACATTCTCCGTGGTCGAGCACGGCACGCCTGCTCACCGGCAGGTCAACCGCTACACCGCCTGCCTGGAGCGCAAGAACGGCGTGTGGAAGATCGTCCACGAGCACTCGTCCATGCCGATCTCCTACGAATCCCGGGACCACGTGCCGTCGTAATGGCCAGGACGACAACGGCCCCGGCGCGAAATCGTCGCCGGGGCCGTTCACTGTCACGCTTCGAATGCCGCTAGAGCAGCTTCTCGACATCCGGCGCGACCTCTTCCGGGGTCGTGGCGGATGGATACCGGTTCACGACGTTGCCGTCGCGGTCAACGAGGAACTTGGTGAAGTTCCACTCGATATCGTCGCCCTTCTGATCCTTCAGGTGCGTGTAGAGCGGATCCTCATCGGCGCCGTTGACGTCGATCTTCGCCATCACCGGGAAGGTGACGCCGTAGTTGATCTTGCAGAACTCCTGGATCTCCTCGTTGGTGCCAGGATCCTGCTGCTTGAACTGGTTGGACGGGAAGCCAAGGACGGTCAATCCCTGGGCCTTGTACTTCTGGTACAGCGCCTCCAGTCCTTCGAACTGGGGGGTGAACCCGCACTTCGATGCGGTGTTGACGATCAGGAGCACGTCGCCCTTGTAGTCGCCAAGCGAGACATCATCGCCGCTGGCGGTCTTGACGGTAAAATCATGAACAGTCATTGAACCCTCCGGATACAGGCCGAATACGCCATGAGGCTATAGTCGCACAGCCGGTGCCCTGGATGACCTGCATATCGTTATGCCAGAAATCGCTGAGATCTGGGAGCATTGTCGGCTGATGTGATCTGTTCGCGATCGTAAAGCATTAATCCGCGGGCAATAGCACCCGCAACTCATCCCGAAGACTCTCTATCTCCGCCTGGGCAGTGGCCCATACAAGGCCGACATCGATCGATGCGTACCCATGTATGAGCCGATTTCGCATGTCTATCGCCACCTGCACATCAGAAATGTTCGACCGGAGGGACGGAGACTGCTTCATCAACTGGTTCAGTGCTTCTCCGAGAACAGCGAAGGCAAAGTACGTCGCCTTCTGTCGACGGCGAACGTCTCCAGATCGAGATCCCGAGTGTAGTCCAGGATTTCACCTGCAGCATCCAACGCATCACGCAGCAGCTTCCGGGTCTGCCGGTCCATATATTTGCTTCCTGGTGGCTTCGACTTCTTGCCGAAAATACGGGTTCTCAAGGGCGTTGACAGTCAACAGGTCAACCGGCCGACCAAGCAAATCCTCGAGGTCATGCATCAGTCCGAAGAATCGTCGATGGACATGCTCATCGTACTCGCCCAAATCGACGAGAGCATCGATGTCGCTCGATTCGGGATCCCACGCGTCGGTCGTGACCGATCCGAAGACCCACAACGCACGCACGCGGTGCTTCCGGCACAGGGCCGCAATCTCCGCCTTCTGCTGCTGGACGATCTCCGCGACCATGGGCGTCACTCCTCCTGATGCGTCTTTCACCCATCCTACAAGGAGCGTGCCGCCCCTATTCGATCCCCTCAATGAGGTCGGCGACGGAATCGACGATCCGCGTGGGCAGGAAGGGGTACGTCTGCGTCGTCTCCCGGGTCGAGATGCCGGTGAGGACGAGCACCGTGCGCATTCCGGCCTCGATGCCGCTCACGATATCCGTGTCCATGCGGTCGCCGATCATCACCGACGACTCCGAGTGCGCGTCGATAGTGCGTAACGCCGAGCGCATCATCAGCGGGTTTGGTTTGCCGACGTAGTACGGCTCGATGCCGGTCGCGCGGGAGATCATCGCCGCCACCGCCCCGGTCGCGGGCAGGATCCCCTCCGGCGAGGGACCGGTGTTGTCCGGGTTCGTCGCGATGAACCGCGCACCCTGGGAGATCAACCGGATCGCGAGCGTGATCCGCTCGAAGCTGTAGGTCCGTGTTTCGCCGATCACAACGTAATCGGGGTTGTGCTCGGTCTGGGTGTAGCCCGCCTGGTAAAGCGCGGTGGTCAGGCCACTTTCGCCGATGACGAAGGCGCTGCCACCCGGCCGCTGGTCCTTCAGGAACCGGGCCGTGGCGAGCGCCGAGGTCCAGATCTCCTCTTCGGCGACATCCAGCCCGGTGCGATTGAGCCGCGCGGCAAGGTCCCGCGTGGTGTACCGCGAGTTGTTGGTGAGGACGAGGAAGCGCTTGCCAGCCTCCCGCAGCGCGGCGATGAAGCGGTCCGCGCCAGGCACGAGATGGTCCTCGCGGACAATCACGCCATCCATGTCCATAAGGTAGCTATCGATCGGTTGCGACTCGGTCATGCGATCCCCCTCCCTCTCCCGCTGCGGCGGGTCGTTTCAGGGTCATTGTCGCATGACGTCGCCGCCCGCTAGTGCCCCGCGACCGGAACGGTGGATTCGGGATCCTTGCTCTCGCCGGCAGGATCGCCCGGACCGGGCGCGGCACCGCTGCGGAGCGGAATCTCCTTCAACATCAGCGCGACCAGGAAGGCGACGACCACGAACGGGATCGCGAACATGAACAGGTCGGTGATGGCCTCCGTGTAGGCACCGAGGACGAGGCTGCGCGCCGGCTCGTCAAGCTCGTTCATGACCTGGATGTCGCTCGTCATCTCCGGATTGATCTGCAGGTTTGGCACGTTCGAGTCGCCCAGCCGGTCCGCGATATGCATCGCCAGTCGATGGTTGAGGATCGCGCCGAAGATCGCCGTGCCGATCGCCCCACCAAGCGAACGGGTGAACGTCAGCGAGCTGGTCGCCACGCCCATGTCGCGGAACGGCACCGCGTTCTGCACGGCCACCATCACGGTCTGCATCGTAAACCCGAGACCCAGGCCGAAGAGGAAGGCGACGATGGCGATCTGCCAATACGGCGTATCGACATCCAGCCGGCTGAACAGCACCAGCGCGATGACGATGACGCCGGAACCGAGCACGGGGAAGATCTTGTAACGGCCGGTCTTCGTGACCAGCAATCCGGAGGTGATCGACATCGAGAGGATACCGGCGACCATCGGCACCATCGCCATGCCCGAACGGGTCGGGCTCATCCCCATCACGCCCTGGAAATAGAGCGGCAGGAAGATAATGCCGCCGAACATCGCGAGACCGGTCAGGAAACCGAACGCATTACCGACGCTGAAGATCGAATTGCGGAAGAGCCGCATCGGGATGATCGGCTCCTTCGCCCGGTTCTCGACGAAGACGAACACCACTGTCAGGACGATCGAGGCGACCAGCAGCGCCAGTGCCCGCGGATCACTCCACCCGTAATGCTCGCCACCCCAGTTCAGGTAGAGCAACAGCGAAGAAACCGAGGCCACGACGAGACCTGCACCGAGATAGTCGATGTTGTGCTCACGGCGGACCGCCGGCATCTTGAGCGCGATCGAGGTCAGGACCAGCGCGGCGGCGCCGATCGGCAGGTTGATATAGAAGATCCACCGCCAGCTGATCGCGTCGGTCAGCCACCCACCGATGAGCGGGCCCGCGACGCTCGAAACACCGAAGACGGCGCCGAAATAGCCCTGGTAGCGTCCACGCTCGCGGGGCGGGATGACATCGCCGATGATCGCCAGGGCGATCGACATCAGGCCACCGCCGCCGATCCCCTGGATCGCGCGGAAAATGATCAGCTGCGGCATGTTCTGGGCGGCGCCGCAGAGCATGGAGCCGACCAGGAAGATGATGATCGCGATCTGGAAGATGCGCTTGCGGCCATAGAGGTCGGAGATCTTGCCCCAGAGCGGGGTTGTCGACGTGGATGCCAGCAGGTAGGCCGTCACCACCCATGCCAGGTGCTCCAGTCCGCCAAGGTCGCTGGTGATCCGTGGCAACGCCACACCGACGATGCTCTGGTCCAGCGCGGCGAGGAACATGCCGGACATGATGCCGACCATGACACCCAGGATCTGCCTGTGGGAGAGGTACTGGTGTTGTTCTTCCGGTTCGGCGGCGTGTGACGAACTCACTGATGCTATCTCCGGGGAGGCTGACAGGCCGCGCACGCCAAGGGCTGGCCACGCGACCGGGGTCAGGAAACGGATTCTACTGGCACCGACCTACCGGTTGGTAGGTTGACGATTCGCAACTATACTGATGCCGACGATTGGCGTCAACCAGCATGTTTGAGGAACGGGACCAGGCGTGGCAGCAACGACTTCAGGCACAGCACCGGCCAGCGGGCGCGAGCGAATCATGGAACAGGCATTCGCCCGGTTCGTCGAGGCGGGGTTCGCGGCGGTCTCCATGCAGCAGATTGCCGACGCGGCCGGCGTCACCAAGGCCACGCTCTATCACCATTTCCAGGACAAGGAAGACCTCTTCTACGAGGTCATGCGCATCAATTCCCTGCGATCGCAGGAGAAGCTGGGGCAAACCGTCACCCGCGACCAGCCGCTGCGCCAGCAACTGGTCGCCTTCGGCAGCTACCTCTTCAGCACCGAGCGAGCCGACCTGAATCGCCTGTTCATGGATCTCCACCAGCACGTCAGCGAGCAACGGCAGGAGGCGTTCTGGGGCACGTTCGAGCGCCCGTGGACCTTTCTCGAGACGCCGCTGGCCGAAGCGATGGAGCGGGGCGAGATCGCCCAGGGTGATCCCGAGCTCATCGCGCGGGTGGCCTTCAGCGCCTTTGCCGGGCAGATGCAGATCGCCCGGCTCAGCACCGATATTCCCTACCCCACCTCAACGCTGGCCGAACGGATCGTTGACATGCTCCTGGACGGCCTCCGCCCACGGTAGGTCGTCCCTCGCGACGCCTCCCTCTTTATCCCAATCGCTCCCGCATCCACGCGGCGATCTCCCCGGCCGCGCCGTCGCCTTCCCCGGAGAAGGGCATCCCGCCCGGGATTGACGGCGTCACCAACCGCTCCGCCCCGGGTGTCCAGGATGCGAGCCGATCCGCGATGTGTCGCTCCGCCTCCGGTGAATCCTCTCCGCTCACGACCAGCACCGGGAATGCAATGCCTTCAAGATGCTCCGGCAGGATACGGAACCGGTCGAGCGCATCCAGCGACGCGCTCAGCGCCTGCACATTGCGGCGAACGGCGGCGAGGCGCGGCTTCGGCAGTCGCTCCCGCCATCCCTCGCCCCAGCGCCGGTCCAGGTACCCGTTCAGCGCCTTGTCGGCGAGTTGCTTGTAGGCATCGTCGGCGGCGGCGCGGTTGGCCCGCTTCGCCTCCTCCCGCGCGGCGCTGATCGCCTCGTCCGATTCCCCCTCGAGCACGGAGACGGCATCCGGCTCGATCAGGACCAACGATGCGATCCGGTCTGGCCGCCAGTGCGCCAGCTCCAGCGCGGCGATCGCGCCTTGCCCATGCCCCGCGATATGGACGGGCCCGGCCACCCCTTCGCCATCGAGGATCGCGACGAGGTCGTTCGCCATATCCGACGGCGAGAAATTGCGGTTGGTCAGCGCCGAGCTTGCGCCATGCCCTCGCGCATCGGGACCGATCACGCGGGCAACGTCGTCCAGCCGCTCACGGAGCGGATCGAGGGTCGACCGGGCGGTAAGGGTCGCGTGAAGCAGGGCCACGACCGGCCCCTCCTCCGGTCCGGAAATCTCGTAACTGAGGCGCGCGAGCTCGTTCTGCGCGAAGCGGGTTGTTCCCATGGTGCGATGTCCCATCGTGCGAGGCGTCAATTCTCCTGCCAGTGATCGTACCGTAGCCCCGGACCCCGTGTCCGGGGTCGCCGCCCATCCCACCTCCGGGGCTCGATGAGTCCCACCGGGCTCCGGTGACGTCCAGCCGCCCAATGGCATCAGCTGCAGGCACGATCCTTTCGCTGCCGGCACATCCGGGCCCCGACTCCCCTGACATCGAGGGGAATCACGTGTATCATCGATTTAGCCATGGCTAAACCTTGGCCCGAGCCTCTTCGATGACTGAATGAACCACAGGAACGCGCGTGTCTGACACAGAGAACCAAACGAGCCCGACCATGAATCGCCGACGGATCATTGGCAGCGGTGCGCTTGCCCTCGCCGCGATTGGGGTGAGCGTCGGCTTTACCAATCGCGAGCGACTGGTTGATGACGATGGCCGCCTCGGCGTCACCTGCACCGTCGGCATGATCACGGACGTCGCCCGCAACATCGGCGGCGACGCGGCCGACGTCACCGGCCTGATGGGCCCGGGAATCGACCCGCATCTCTACAAACCGAGCGCCGGAGATATCGTCCGCCTCGGGGATGCCGAGTTGATCCTCTATGGCGGGCTGCACCTCGAGGGGCGCATGACCGAGACGTTCGACCGCATCGACGACAAGCCGACAGTCGCCGTTTCGGAGGCGATCCCCGAGGACCAGCGGATCGTCGTGGGCGACGGCCCGAGTTGGGATCCACACGTCTGGTTTGACGTCACGCTCTGGCGAATCGCCGCCGAACGCATGCTGGAGGCGATGTCCGACGCGGCACCGAGCCATGCGGAAACCTTCGCCGCGAACGCCGAGCCCTATCTCGAACGGATGGGCCGGCTCGACAAATGGGTTGTCGAGCAGGTCGAGCGGGTGCCGGAGGAGCAGCGCGTCCTCATCACCGCTCACGACGCCTTCGGGTATTTCGGCAAGCGCTATGGCTTCGAGGTGCGCGGCCTGCAGGGCCTCAGCACCGTGAGCGAGGCCGGGACACGGGACGTACAGCAGCTGGTCGATTTCATCGTCGAGCGCCAGATTCGCGCCATGTTCATTGAATCGTCCGTGCCCCCGTCGGCGATCGAGGCCGTCCAGGCCGCCTGCGAGGCGCGCGGCTGGACCGTCGACATCGGCGGGGAGTTGTTCGCCGACGCGATGGGCGAGGCGGGCACCCGCGAAGGCACCTATTTCGGCATGGTCACCCACAACGTCAGCACCATTGTTGATGCCTTGCTCGGCGAGCAGGATCCATTGGCTCGCACACAGGAGTTCGTATGAACCTCACCCTCAGCCGATCACCCGAACCGGTGATCCGCGATGAAACCGCCGCCGTCACCGTTCATGACCTGACGGTCGCCTACCGGGAGACGCCGGTCCTCTGGGATATCGACCTGACGATCCCGACCGGGACGCTCACCGCGATCATCGGCCCGAACGGCGCGGGCAAGAGCACCTTGCTCAAGGCCATCCTCGGCCTGATTCCCGTTGCCGCCGGCACCGTCGAGATCTTCGGGCACACCTCGGAGCAGCAGCGCCGCCTGATCGGCTATGTCCCTCAGCGCGGCAGCGTCGACTGGAACTTCCCGACCAGCGCGCTCGACGTCGTCACCATGGGCACCTACGGCCAGCTCGGCTGGTTCCGTCGCCCCGGTCGTCGCGAGATCGAGCGCGCGATGCACAGCCTCGAACAGGTCGGCATGGCCGACTACGCCAACCGGCAGATCAGCCAGTTGTCCGGTGGCCAGCAGCAGCGCGTCTTCCTTGCCCGGGCGCTGGTCCAGGATGCCCAGCTCTACTTCATGGACGAGCCCTTCGTGGGGGTGGACGCCGCCACGGAGCGCGCGATCGTCAACCTGCTGCAGACGCTTCGGAATGAGGGCAAGACCGTGGTCGCCGTGCACCACGACCTCGAATCCGCCCCCGACTATTTCGATTGGCTGGTCCTGCTGAATGTCCGCAAGATCGCCTCGGGGCCGTTCTCCGAAACGTTCACCGCCGACAACCTCGCCCGCACCTACGGAGGAAACACCAACCTCCTGAAATTGCGGGCCAAGGAGGCCGGGGAGTCATGATCGACATCCTTCACGACCTCATCTTCGACTACACCTTGCGGAACGTCGCCCTCGGGGCGGCACTGCTCGGCATCGTCAGCGGGGTGCTTGGCTCCTTCGCCGTGCTCCGGCGCCAGGGCCTGCTTGGCGACACCCTCTCCCACGCCGCCCTGCCAGGCATCTGCGTCGCGTTCATCCTGACCGGCTCGCGCACGCCTATCGTGCTCCTGCTCGGCGCGGGTATCGCCGGCTGGATCGGCACCATGCTCCTGCTCCGGATCGTCAAGGACACCAAGCTGTCGGAAGACACTGCCCTCGGCGTGATCCTCAGCGTCTTCTTCGGCGTGGGCGTGCTGCTCCTGACCTGGATCCAGCACCAGAACGACGCCAACCAGGCCGGCCTCGACCGGTATCTCTTCGGCCAGGCCGCCTCGCTGGTCGCGGAGAATGTCATCACCTTCGCCATTCTCGGGACCATCGCGATCATCATCGTCATGCTCTTCTTCAAGGAGTTCAAGCTCCTCTCGTTCGATCCCGATTTCGCGGCGTCGATCGGGCTGCCAACCAGGTGGCTGGATGTCCTCCTGACGTCATTGCTGGTCGTCGCGGTGATGATCGGCCTGCAGACGGTCGGCGTCGTGCTCATGGCGGCGATGGTCATCGGTCCCGGCGCGGCCGCCCGCCAGTGGACCGATCGCCTGCACATCATGCTCTTCCTCGCCGCGTTCTTCGGCGCGCTCGCCGGTGTCACCGGCGCGGTCATCAGCGTGCAGGCCAGCCGGTTGCCCACCGGCCCGATGATCATCCTCTCGCTCACCGTGATCGTGCTGGTCTCCGTCGCCTTCGCGCCCCGGCACGGCATCATCCCCGACCGGATCCGCCGCCGGCGACAGCGCCGCAACCTGCAGGAGAATGGCTACGCATCCGTCCTCCCGGAGGTGCAACCATGACCTCGGGAACCGTCATCCTCCTCACCGGCGTCCTCTGCGCCATCGCCTGCGCGCTGCTCGGGACATTCCTGATCCTGCGCCGGATGGCGATGATGACCGACGCGATCAGCCACGCCATCCTGCCGGGTCTCGTTGCCGGGTACTGGATCTCGAATAGCCCCAATTTGCTGGTCGGCACCGTCGGCGCGACCGGGGCGGCCCTGCTCACCGTCACGCTCGTCGAGGCCCTGCAGCGGACGCGGCGCATCGAGGGCGGCGAGGCGATGGGCATCGTGTTCCCGGCCATGTTCGCGCTCGGCACGGTGCTCGTCTCGCGCTATTTCACGAACGTCCACCTCGATACCGACGCGATCCTGTTCGGCAATATCGAATTCTCGTTCTTCGACCGGATCGTCATTGGCGGGAACGACCTCGGACCGCAGTCGCTCTGGGTAATGGGCATCCTGCTCGTCATCAACATCACCTTCCTGTTCCTGTTCTACAAGGAGCTGAAGTTGACGACGTTCGATCCGGGGCTTTCGGCAACGCTCGGCTTCTCACCGGTCCTGGTGCACTACCTGCTCATGTTCGTGCTCTCGGTCACCACCGTCGGCGCGTTCACCGCGGTCGGTGCGATCCTCGTCGTCGCCCTGGTCATCGTCCCGGCGGCAACCGCCTACCTGTTGACGGACAACCTGATCGAGATGATCGTGCTCTCCGGCGTCATCGGGGCGCTTTCGGCGATAAGTGGCTACTGGGTGGCGATGTGGCTCGATGTCTCGGTCTCCGGTTCCATGGTGACGATGACCGGCATCTTCTTCGGGTCGGCCCTGCTCTTCGCGCCCCAGCAGGGGCTGGTCGCCAAGGCGCGCCAGGCACGTATTAACCGGGATCGGTTCGCGCTCGACATGCTGGTCATGCACCTCTCGACGCAC
Source organism: uncultured Sphaerobacteraceae bacterium (assembly GCA_964624125.1). Classification (GTDB taxonomy): domain Bacteria; phylum Chloroflexota; class Chloroflexia; order Thermomicrobiales; family UBA6265; genus UBA6265. The sequence continues at coordinate 35,346 of CAZVAA010000008.1, forward strand.
GAGCGCACGTCCGAGGAGGCCACCGAGAGCACACTCGGCCACATCAGCGCCGCCCTCCACTGGACGCCTGAGGCCACCAACCGCACCGTCAACCGCGCCATCGACCAGGATCTCGTGATCCAGTACGAAGGCAACCTCGTCCTCACCTCGCAAGGGCGGGAGAAGGTGCAGTGGCTGCTGGCCCGCTAATGGCAGGTTCGCATCCCGACCGGTCGGCGATCCACCTGTTGGCGCAACATCGAAGAAGTTGCATGCACCCCATGGGCGTTACCGTGATTCCCGGATGGCGAGATTCGCCATCGATACGTCTCACCGGAAGGGTTCACGTACATCTATGGCAAACGTCGAACAGGAAATCCGGGACCTTTACGACCGCTATGTCGCCGCCATCCGGGCGCAGGATTTCGATGCGATGATGTCGCTCTACACCGTCGACACGCATGTATACGATGCAATGGCGCAGTGGGAATACAACGGAGCTGACGGTTGGAAAGCCAATGTCGAGCACTGGTTCAGCCATGAGGGCATGGAGCAGGGTGTTGAGATCGACAATCTGGTAATCACCGTCTCCGATGATGTCGCCGTTGTCCGCATGGATGTCCAGTTCAGCGCGACAACTGAATCAGAGACGCATGGCATGTGGAACCGGATGACCTCCGCCCTGCGAAAAACGAACGGCGAGTGGAAGATCTTCCAGGAGCATGCCTCTACGCCGATCAACCCGGAGACGTTGAAACCGATCTTCGAGCGTCCTGCCTAACGAACGAGCGCACATCACCACGGAGGCATCGATCGCGGGTTAAACCTGCCGCGATCGATGCCCCCACTTCTGGCACCAGACCAGCGTGCGCGCAGTGCAATGGCCTCGTCTGGCGGCAAGCGTCGAGAGTTCGCGCTCTACGAGAACACGCTCACGACCGGGGCCATTCGTCTCCGCAATGAGCCGGGCGAGCCCAGGCACGGATTCGTCACCCTGCTCGGTAATCCTCCGGATACGTTGCGTATATTGGTCCGCCACGGTCGACAAGGCCGTAACCATCAAGACGTCAAGCGTCGCGAAGCGGAACATGGCCCGGGATATCCGGGGTCGCGACCGCAAGCCGGGGAAAGCTTATATCGAGGGAGGCGCAACATGGAAGAAGCGGTATCCCTGTCAGGTGGCTATCGTGATCACGATGGC
>CAZVAA010000009.1:0-20732 GCA_964624125.1 uncultured Sphaerobacteraceae bacterium
TATCGACCCGCAGCCAGGTGTCTCCGATGATGCCGTCCACGACTCCGACCTGCAGGCCTGCCTGCTCCAGCCGCGGGCCCTGCTCGATGTGCAGTTCGAAATACGCCCGTTTCTCAACCGGGCGGTTCGTGGCGGAGCCGTCGTAGCCGATTTCACGCAGCGCATCGACAAAGCGCACGCCGTCCTTGTCAACCTTGCCGTGCACCTCGTCAGCGTCGAACACGCCCAGCGCCGCGCCCGATCCAAGCAGGGCCGGCTGGAAGCGCGTACCTTCCTCGTTCGTCCAGTTGATGATCTCGAGCGGGTGACGCGTCGTCACATCCTCGTCGTTGAGGGTCCGCACGACCTCCAGAGCGCCCACCACGCCCAGCGCCCCGTCGTATTTGCCTCCAGCGACGACGGTGTCGAGATGCGACCCCATCATCACCGGGGGCAAGGCCTCCTGGCCCTCGCGCCGGGCGATCATGTTGCCGAAATCATCGATCCGGAGCGACATGCCCGCGTCCTCACACCAGGCGCGAAAGCGATCACGCCCCCTGCGGTCCTCATCCGAGAGCGCGAGTCGGGTCACTCCACCGTTCGGCGTCGCGCCGATCTCCGCCATCTCCATCAGCGCCTGGTGCAAGCGTTCGGGATCGATTCGCATCGGGGTTCCTCCGTAAAACACATCCTTTGGCCAGACTCTTGCTATCGAAATAGAAGCGCGTTCCGCCAACCGCCATGTCATCATCCGGCAAGTTCAGCTTGTCGGCTACACTTGCCGGGGGAAACAGTGGCAGGCGCGGGCTGATTGATGCAGATCTATCGGGAATGGCGCGCCACGGGAGCAGGACGACTGAATGAACCAGGAACGGCACATTGCGAATACGACGTCGACTTTGACTGCCACTGACGCGGCTCCCGATACATCCACTGTACCGTCTGTCGACTCATCGATGATCTTCCAACTCTCCTCACGACTGACTCGCCTCCTGGCATGGGAAGTCGATCCGAGAACTGGCGTCCTCACGTGGAGCGGCGATCTCAGCATTCTCGAACCCATCGGCGCCCCAACCACATTCGAGACGCTGATCCAGCTCGTCCATCCGGATGAGCGAGAGCATGCACGCACGACGCTTGAACAATGGTCGCGAAATGGCGGCGACTTCGTCATCGAGCATCGCTTCTGGTCCCCTGGCGCGGACAGCACCATCTGGATCCGCAGCCACGGGACCGTATTCGATGACCCTGACGCCGGCAAGCGTCGGTACGTCGGCGTCGCGCAGGACATCACCGGTTTCAAACAACAGCAGCGAAACGCCGAGTTGCTCGCCGAAACGCAGCTTACGCTCGAAACCGCCACGAGCACGAACGCCGCGCTGGAGACGATCGCGGGGAAAGTGGTTGATCATCTCGGGTTGTCACGCTTCGCCATCGGCTATGTGTCGCTGGACGAGGACTCCTCGACCCTGCTGCATGAGACCCGGCGCCCCGGCCACCGTGGGCCGGAGTTCAGCCGGGTGGCCAACATCTCGAGCTTTCTTTCCCCGGAGCTGCGCGATACGCTCGCCACGGGGCAGCCTGTCGCGATCAGCGATGTCCATGAGGATCCGCGGCACGCCGAGCATCGCCAGCGATACGAGCGTCATGGCGAGCGCGCCGAGCTGATGATCCCGTACCGCACCCAAGGCACGTGGACCATCCTGCTTTCCGTCTTCCGGGAAGACCCCCATACCTGGCAACAACATGAGATCGACCTGCTCCAGGAGATCATGGAGCGTGTCTCATTGCGTCTCGAACAATCCCGGGCATCCCAGAACCTTCGCCAGAGCGAGGATCGATACCGGACGCTCTTCAACGCGATCGATGACGGCTTCTGCATTCTCCAGATGATCCTCGATGAAGATGGCACCCCGGTTGACTACCGGTTCATCGAGGTCAACCCGGCGTTCGAGCGCCACACCGGCCTGTACAACGCACAGGGCCAACGCGCCCGGGAGATGGTTCCGAACCTGGAGCCACATTGGGTCGAGATCTACGGAAATGTCGCCCTGACCGGTGAGCCGTTGCGGTTTGTGCAATCGGCGGACAGCATGAACGGGCGCTGGTTCAACGTCTATGCCATGCCAGTCGGTGACCCGGCAGATCTCCACGTGGCCCTGGTGTTCCATGACATGACCGAAGAGCGTCGGCATGACGAGGCGATCCGCCAGTCGGAGTCACGGCTGCGCCGGGTGACCGAGATCGAAACCGTTGGCATCCTCTTCTTCCAGCAGGATCGCACGATCACCGATGCGAACGACGCGTTCCTTCAAATGACCGGCTACTCGCGCGAAGATATCAGCGAGGGGCATGTCACCATGTCGACGATCACCCCTCCCGAGTGGAGCCCGGAATCGGTGCATGCTACCGACGACCTCTTCGTTCACCAGCACATGGACCCCTACGAGCGCGAGTTCCTTCGCAAGGATGGCTCACGCGTATGGGGGCTCGTCGCCGGGTCCCGCATCAGTGAAAACGAGGCGGTGAAGTTCGTTATCGACATCACCGAGGCCCGACGGATCGAACAGGAGCAATCCCGCCTCGCCGCGATCGTCGAAAGCTCCGCGGATGCAATCGTCCGATGCGAGCCCGACGGGACGATCGTGGACGCCAACGACGCGGCCCTCCAGCTTTACGGGCGCAGCGCAGACGAGCTCATCGGGAGCAACATCACCGACTACGCCCCGGAAGACAAGAAACATGAGTTCGGCGAACGCTTCGCCCTCCTCGCCCGGGGTGAGACCGTGCCGCCGTGGGAGACTGTCCGGAAGCGCCATGATGGCAGCGATATGCAGGTAGAGATCCGCATGTCGCCAATCCGCGACAGCCTGGGCAAGATGGTCGGGTGCTCCGGATTGTTGCGCGACATTGGCGAGCGCAAGCGGCTCGAGCAGGCGCAGGAAGACTTCCTCGCCATGGCCAGCCACGACCTGCGCTCACCGATCACGGTCCTTCTCGGACGCGCCCAGCTTATGCGTCGACGCAAGAAGTTCGACGAATCGAGTATCGACACCATCATTTCCCAGGGCCGACGCATCGAGCGCCTGACGTCCGACCTCCAGCAGGTCATCCACATGGAATCCGGCAAGCTCAACCTCGAGCGCACCGAAGTCGACCTTACGGCGGCCGCCATCGCCGCCGTCGAGCGGATCCAGCCGAGCGCGTCAGCGATTCGCTTTTCGCTCTCCGCGCCGGATGATCCTGTCGTCGGGTGCTGGGATGTACACCGGCTCGGGCAGATCATGGACAACCTGCTCATCAACTCGGTGAAGTACTCGCCGAACGGTGGCAATGTCACCCTCGACATCTCTACAGACGGCGAGACCGCGACATTCAGCGTGACAGACGAAGGCTCGGGCATCTCGGAAGATGACCAGAAGCAGCTCTTCGGACGCTTCTACCGATCCCGAGAGTCGCGCCAGACGGCAGGGTTGGGATTGGGACTGTATATCACCCGCATGCTCGTCGAGGCGCATGGCGGACGTATCGGCGTAACATCCACGCTCGGTGAAGGCACAACCTTCACGTTCCATCTGCCCATCGCCCCGGCCAATGGCTGAGACTGAACCAGAAGCAGGGCGCTGGCGAACGCCAGCGCTCGCCGTTGTCGTCTTCCTGTTCGCATGCTGGCAGTTCCTTGGCGCCGTGGAGGACCGTCCCCCGCACCGCGATGAGGCCCGCTGGATTCACCGCGCGGAGTACGTCCGGGAGTTGCTCACCCCCTTCAGCGATTACTGGGACGAGGAGACCTGGAGCGCCCGTGGCGGCACGATGGACGAGCGGTTCCGGCTCCGCGCCCAACCCCCGATGGGCTCCTATGTGATGGGCATCGGGTTCCTGCTCCAGGGCAAACCGCTGCCGGACATCGGCTTCTGGAACATGGACCAGGACGACGCCTGGAACGAATCGCAGGGCAACGCGCCCTCGTATGACCAACTCATGACCGGTCGACGCACGAGCGCCGTGGTCGGGGCCCTGACAGTGACCTGCATCGCCCTTGTCGTGAATCGCCTGAGCAATGTTGCTGGCGGGCTGATTGCGAGTGGGTTCCTCGCGCTCCACCCCCTGATGACGCATTTGTCGACGTTCGCGGGCTCCGACGCCGTCCTTGGGTTCTTCATCGCCGCCGCGGCTGTCGCCGCCTATCGCTGGGCCGACCGTCCAACGTGGCCCCGCGCGCTTGTTATCGGTCTTCTCCTCGGCCTGGGTGCATCCACCAAGCTCAGCCCCCTCGGCATCACGGTGCCGATCGCCCTGCTCGGCGTTCTCGCGCTCGTTGCCCTCCGGGTTCCCGCGCTGGAAGACGAACGCCCCTCCCGGAGCGCGGCCTTCCAGCTGATCGCGACGCCGGCCGTCGCGATAGTCACGCTTGTCATCAGCTATCCGTGGCTCTGGCGCGACCCTATCAGCAACACGAAAGCGCTCCTCGATTACCGAACGCTGAGTATGGAGCTGCAGGGTTCGCTCTGGGAGCACATCGCCGTCGATTCACGCGTCGACGCGTTCCGTCGTATCGGTGCCCGGCTTGGTTCCGAGTGGACCGTGCTGGATTGGGGCTGGCTGCCGGAAGGTTTCGAACTGATGCTCGCCGCCGCTGGCCTGGTCCTTCTCGCATGGCGCGCACTGCGAGAAGGACTCTGGAGTCCCGTCGCCCTCTCGTCCGTGGTACTTGTGGGCGGCGCGGCGGTGACCGTGTACGGGCTGGACGCCGACTGGGCACGGTACCACCTGCCGATCCTGCTGCTGGCAGGCGCCTGTATCGGCGTCCTTGCCGGGGAGGCTGCTCGGCTCTTTCGTCCAATCGCCTTCGCGCATGATTCGCTCGTGTTTTCGGGTCGTCGTCGAGCCGCCTGATTCGCTGGCCACGGCACAAACCCTGCGTTTCCTGCACCAAACCTGCATCTGATACGGCATTTCGACGCAGGGGTACCAGCAGGAGGTCAAACATGACTGACAAGGATATCCAGCGAGAGATCGAGGAAAACCAGCGACGCGCGCGTGACGAGGATGAGGTCGGGCTCGAGGAAGACGTCCTTGAGCAGGATCGCCAGGACAACACCACGATCATTGACGACCTTGGCGATGCGATCTTTGGCGACAAGGACGACTCGCAACAGCAGGACGTCGAATACGACGACACCAAGTCCTGACGCTCGTCTTTACCACTCGAAACGTCAGCTAAAAAGCCACGGCCCCGGTGCAGCACCGGGGCCGTGGCTTTTCTTCGCAAGGCAAATTGACACCAGGGCATGCACCGGTAAACTCAGGAGTACTGGTGGGACCCAGCCAATTCACGATGTCCATGAGCACCCGCCCGCCGGGTGATTCCATGTTCCTTACCTCACGGGGATTTCCCATGCTTCCCGCACATGGATCCACGGCATGGAGGTATCTTGCCGTCGGCCTCATCACGGTCGTGATTGCCGTGGGTCTGGAGTTCGTCACCAAGGCGACACCCATCCGGCCACCCACCGACTCAACGATCACGCTCTACAGCGCGGTTGCCGAGGATGACATCTGCTTGCCCGACGGGGAATGCGGCATCTTCACGATGGAGATCGACTCCACGCGAAACGGCGCCGGTGGCGTCCTCTGCGTCAACATCGTCACCGACGAGCAAATGGAGCGCGGATGCACCGATGTCACCCATACCGTCCGGGTAGACGCCACGGACGGTATCTGGGCGGACCTGCCGGCAACAACACTGGATCTCTATACGCTGACCTGCGACGAGTCGGGCACCTGCATGCCGTCGTCAAGCCGGTCGATGGCCATCGAGGCAACCTGGTCGACGGACAGTCCTGCGAACGGCTCAGTGGAGCAGGAGCACACCTGCGCATGGCCGAACGCGAACGCCGGAGCCGTGCGTCCGGCCTCGTTACAGTTGACGATCGACGGCTACAGCCTGCGTGCCTTCGGGTCGATTCGCGTCGCGACCACTGGCCCTATCGCGAACTGCACACGTCCGGCATAGCGCTCAGACGAGCACCCTCGCAACCTAGGTAAAGAGCGGCTCCATATGCGAGCTTTCCACGAGTCGCCGCATCTCCTCGTCGGTCGGTCGCGCAGGAGAGCGGTGGGCCGCGTCGAGCGTCTTGCGGAGGAGCTCGATATCGCTGGCAGTGTTCAGGAAGATGCCGTCACGCCCGAGTACCCAGCTCACAGCCACGTCGATCTCGTCCTGCTCCTGCAGCGGCTCGTACCAGGTCGAGGTCGTATGCTCGCGGTCTCCCCACGGCGCTTTCGTGATGCCCTTGATCGTCTGGACCGCGACATTTCGCTCCCGGCAGATCGCCATCAGTTCCTCGAAGTCGGCCGCATACCGGGGATTCATCATCATCACGTAGCTGTACGGCAGGAGCACGGCGTCGAAATCGAACTGCTCAAGCGAGCGGATGTGGAACCGGGCGACCTCCACCCCGTGCCCGGTAACCCCAATGAAACGAGCGAGTCCCTCGTCACGCGCCCGGATGGCAGCCTGCAGTGCGCCGTCGTCCTCGTACACGCGTTGCCAGTCTTCCTCCGTATGGAGGGCGTGGAGCTGAATCAGATCGACATGGTCGGTGCGCAGGCGCTCGAGCGAGCGACGAATCTCGTCCCACGCCGACGCGTATGAGCGCTCTCCGGTCTTGGTCGCCAGGAAGAACCGGTCGCGATGCGTTTCCATCCACGGACCAAGGCGTAGCTCCGCGTCACCGTAGCTGGCCGCGACATCGATATGGTTGATGCCGTTCTCGAGGACGATCTGCATCGCGTCGTCGGCGACGTCCTGCGTCACGCTGGAGAAGGCGGCTGCCCCGAAGATAATCCGCGTGCTGTCGTGGCCCGTGCGCCCGAAAGGAATGGTCGCGATCATGGGGTGCTCCAGTCTGGTATTCCAACGGCCATGGTTAACACCATCCTAGCAGCGGCATCCAAGCATCCGGCGGGACACCGAGAGTCGTCACCTATCCGGGATGAGGCACGCCTTATCCCTCTTCTCCGGCGACCTCACGCATGCGGAGCGCGGCCTCGTCCCGCTCGAACAGGTCGAAGTTGGCGGCATTCGCGGCGGTGGCACCCTCATGGACCGCGGTACTCACCTGATGGGAGAACAGGCGGGTCATGTCGCCTGCCGCATACACGCCCGGCAAGCTCGTCCGCCCCTCGGTGTCGACCTTGATATAGCCGTCATCGTTGAGCTCCACATCGATCGCCCGCGCCAGCTCGGTATTCGGCGAAATGCCCTGCTCGCTGAAGAGGTGGTCGAGGGCAATCTCCTGGCCGTCCTCCAGCACAAGCGCCTCGAATACGCCCTCCTCCCGGGACCGCGCCGACGCGATGCATCCGACCACGATCCTCACGCCCCGCTCCTGCGCGTAGGCGACGATTTCCCCCGAGATGCCCAGCGCGGTGTGGTTCGTCACCAAGGTCACCGAGGCTGGCCGGAACTGCAACGCCTGGACGCCCATCACCGCCGCGTGGTCGTCGTTCCCGACCACGACGACGTGCTGGCCCTCCATCTCGTAGCCGTCACACGCCAGGCACCAATGCATGGTGCGACCGATGTATTCCTCATATCCCGGAAACTCAACCCACGAGTCGGTCACCCCGGTGGCGAGGATCACCGTCCGGCCATGAAAATGCCCGTTCTCGGTTGTCGCGACAAACCCATGCTCATCCGCAACAAGCGTCCTGACGCCGACATCCACCAGTCGCCCGCCATAATTCTCAACCTGTGCCCGGCCGCGATCGATCAACTCATCCACGTCGATCCCGTCCGGGAAGCCGAGGTAGTTGCGGTTGACCTGCTTCCAGTCGGACCGGCCCGGTCGCCGGCTATCGAACACGATGGCGCTGCGGCGGGCGCGGCCGAGCGTTACCCCGGCCGACAATCCCGCCGGGCCACCGCCAACCACAAGCGTGTCGCATCGCTGGATTGTTCCGTCAATCTCCATCGGCATCCAGGCCTTTCCATGCAATGGGCGAATCCACTGCATGGCCCGCCGCACCTGCCGTGCCGGGCATCGCTACAGCGGCGCCACCTGACGGTACCAGCCTACGGATCGCTCGTAGGCATGCGCGATATCGCAGAGCTCCAGCTCGGCATCCGGCTGCCCGACCAGCGACAACCCGATCGGCATCCGGTCCGTATCAAAGCCGCACGGGACGGAAATGACCGGCTGGCCGGTCGCGTTCCACGGAGCGGTGTGTCGCGTAAACGCCACGCCGATCTCCTCCCGCGATCCGTCCTCATACACCGCGAACGGGTCGTCGGCCCGAGGCGCCGTTGATGGCAGGGTCGGCGTGGCGATCGCGTCGAGGTTGTGCTCGCGATAGACCTGCGCGATCGAAGCCCGGATTGCCTTGCGGACCTGCCGTGCCCGGAGGTACGTATCCGCCGGCATGAGCGCGCCGATCTCCAGCCGAGACCGCAAGGCGTCGCCCATCAGGTCGGCGGCGTTACGCAATTCATCGCGATGCACGGCAGCCGATTCAATTCGGGAGATGATCAGCGCGACGGCGCGAGCCGCTCCCGCGTCAGCCCAGTCGCACTCAACGATCTCCGCGCCGAGCTCGCGCAGCGCGGCCACCGCGTCGTGAAACGCCGAGGCCACATCCGGCTGCACCCGTTCGAGGAAATACGACGAGAGGACGCCAATTCGCTTGCCCTGCAGGGACGTTCCCGATTCGGGGAATCGCTCGTCCAGCGCCGGGATCTCCTTCGCGCGTTTGGCCATCGAGAGGTACATCAACGCCGCGTCGTAGACCGATTTTGCAATTGGCCCGACGGTGTCCAGCGATGGCGACAGCGGAAAGATGCCCTCAAGGCTGAGACGGCCGTAGGTCGGCTTGAGACCGACGAGGCCCGTCACCGATGCCGGGATGCGGATGCTCCCCCCGGTATCCGTTCCCAGCGCGCCGAGGCAGGTCCCCGCAGCAACCGCCGCCGCGGACCCACCGGAACTGCCTCCGGGGATGCGGTCCGTATCCCACGGGTTCCGCGCCGGGTCGCTGATCACTCCCGCGGCCGCCTCCTGCGTCACGGTCTTGCCAAAGAAGATCGCGCCGTCCTGCCGGAGCCTGCGCACGACCTCCGCGTCACCCACCGCCACGTCGCATTCGACCCGCGACTCCATATTGCAGCGGGTTCGCAACCCCGCGAGGTCGATGACGTCCTTGATCCCGAGCGGAATCCCGAACAGCGGCGCGGTCGGCTGCGGGAACGTCCGCCGCCGGTCCGCGTAGAGCGCTGTCTCCATCGCCAGCCGCGGCTTGATCTCGACCCACGCCTCGATCTGCGCATCCGTTGCGTCCAGGCGGAGCAGCGAATCGCGGACGATATCGACGGTGGTGAACTCCTTTGCCTCGAGCCCGCGCAGGGCATCGCGGATCGTCAAAGTCCGGATATCGACCGTCATCTCACCCGCCCCTTCGCTGGCCAGGCCGGATCAAACGGCTCCAGCGCCAGGTCCAGCGGGTCGATGTCCACCTGCTCCATGGCGGCGATCATCGCCTCCACGCCCGGCATTGCCTCCGCCAGACGCGCCAGGCGCTCGTCGTCGAGCGCAAGCCCGACCGCGGTGGCGCGCGCTTTCAGCGACGCCAGATCGTCACCCCTTGCCGATTCCTCATGCATCTCGCACTCCCTGACTCTTGCGGTTGCTCACTTGGGGTGAATGGTACATGCGAAACCGGTGGACGCGAAGCGGCTGGCGTGGCTTCACATGTTGAACGACGCCCCCGAATCGGGCACCATGCCTGATGGCTCCCGGTTCGGGAGACGTGACGTTGGCACTACACAATGGCGGTACCTGTGACAGACACCCGGAACGCGATCCTGCGGCGACCCGAGCGCACCTATGGCGGCTACATCTTCGATCTCGACGGCACCCTCTATCTGGGAGACGAGCCGTTGCCCGGCGCGATCGACCTCATCCGACGCCTGCGGGAGTTGGACGCGCGGGTACTCTTCCTCACGAACAACCCGACCCGAGACCCGGAGACGTATGCCGAGAAGCTCTCCGGCATGGGCATCCCGGCCACGCCGGACGACATCGTCAATACCGTCTACACGATGGTGCAGTGGCTGCTTCGCCACCACCCCGACGCCACGGTGTACCCGGTCAGCGAGGAGCCGCTGAAGCGGGCGCTCGCCGACGCCGGGATCCGGATGTCGGAAGACCCGTCGGAGATCGATTTCGTGATCGCCAGCTACGACCGGACCTTCGAGTACCGGAAGCTCCAGATCGCCTTCGACGCGATCTGGTACCACCAGCGGGCGCAGCTCATCACCACGAACCCGGACCGCTACTGCCCGTTTCCGGGGGGTCGCGGGGAACCGGACGCGGCAACGATCGTCGCCGCGATCGAGGCGGGCACGGGCACCACATGCATCCAGAACGTCGGGAAGCCCGACCCCTTCATGCTGGAGGCCGCGCTGACGCGAATCGGCCTGACAGCGGAGGAGTGTGTGATGACCGGCGACCGGCTTCACACGGATATCCGGATGGCGCTCGATGCCGGGATGGCCTCCGCGCTGGTGCTGACCGGTGAGACGACGCCCGAAATGCTGGCGACGGTGCCCAAGGAGGACCAGCCCGACTACGTCCTCGACCGGGTCGATCACCTGCTGCCGCGCTGACCACCCTGCTCCGCCTTTCCGGCCATGACCTCGCGTACCGCCTCATGTCTATACAACTACCCTTCTCGCCCAGGGGTTGAGATGGGCACGCAAAACGGGACGGGCTTGACGCCCGTCCCGTGTATGCCTGAGCACTCCGACTACGCGGTCTTTGAGATCCGGACCTGCCAGGTTTCGGGGCCGTCCTCGAGATATTCCCAGCCGACCTGACCAGGCATCTCGGCCTGGAACTGGTAGTAGAGCGGCTTCGGGTCGTGATCGTTGATGATCCGGAACGCCTCGCCGACAGCGAGCTCACCATACGTCTCGAAGATCAACTCGTGACGTCCACGGGGCGGAATCTCCCGCACATCGATCACCTTCACTTCGTTGGTTGCCTGGTCCGACATGGAATATCCTCCTGCGCGGCGGAGCCGCGCGTTCGCCGGCCTCCTGGCCGGACGTCGTTATCCCTCAAGAGGGCGATGGATACGCGACCTCGCGATGAGATCGCCGAATGGCGACCACGATGATCCGGAGATCCAGTGGCGCCCGATACAGATGACGTTGAAGACGAAGCAGCCAACACCGGCGATCAGCACAAGGCCAACCAGCGGCAGTGCCGGCAAGTCCAGCAAGAGGAGAAGCCAGCCCAGCACGATCCCTGCGCTCCAGGTCCAGAACCCGGCGACGGCGACCTGCTTGCTGTACAGCTCTTCCAGTTTCGGCACGGGTTGCCTTCCCGCGACCGGCGAATATCGCTTCAGCCAGACGAGAAATGTGGAGATCTTGTAGAAGAAGCCCTGGATCGCCGTCCCGGCAACACCGAGGATCGCGAGGAACCCGGTCGCCATCCAGATCGGCTCGTTCGGCGACAGGTGCACAACCAGGCCGAGCGTAAGAGAGGCCGAGGCAACGATGGCGACGCCACCGGCGAAGATCGCGAACGGCATGTGGATATCGAAGGCGCGGCGCATCCGTCGCTGGTAGAGGCGACGCATCTGGACCGCGAATCCAACGAACCCGGCAAGGACCAGGCCAGCGGCAACCTGCCCGACGACGGACGGCAGGTCGAACACGAATCGCAGGGCGAAGAGCGTCGTCCCTGTCGTGACCAGCGCCAGCTCCGTCCAGGCGAGCCAGTGGATGAGGTGCTTCTCGGCGAGCGTGAACATGCCGATCAGGCGGTAGGCGACGCCGGTGAGCGTGATGCCAACCCACCCGGCCAGCATGACCACGATATGGGCCGCGAGGATATCCAGCAGCCGTGAGCCGAGCACGCCCGAGCTCTTGTTGAACGCGAGCAACACGCCGAGCGACATCCCGGTGCCCGACATGAGCAAGCCGACGAGGATGTGCCAGGCAACGGTGTCCTTGTTCGGCGCGCGTAGCACGGTGAGGCCGATAACGCCGATGTAGATCACGAACGCGATGCCAAGGAGCGTACCGCCGATCGCCAGGCCCGGCAGCCAGGAGGCCAGCAGGCTGACGAGGAACAGGAACAGGCCAGGAAGGAAAAACCAGAACGAGATGCGGCCAAACCGGGTCGAGCTGAGGCGCTCGCCGACCGCGACCGGTACGAGCTGGTAGCTCGCGCCAAACAGCATCGAGCCGATGAACCCGAGCGTCAGCAAGTGGACGTAGGCAAGCAACGAGAAGTCCGAGAAGCCGTCCTGGAGCATCGGGAGCGCGACGGGCGAGATCACCATCGCGGTCATGAACGAGATGATGCCCAGGACCATGAACCGGGCCGGAAGATCGAGGGCGGGCGCGTTCTGCGAGCTGAGGCCCATCATGACGCCCGCCCCTCCCCCGACGGTTTCTGGATCAGCACCTGGACCTGGCCGGGCGCAAGCTCACGCGTGTCATGGGCATAGCCCTGCTCGTCCAGTTGGTCATAGAGGTGAATCGGACGCCGCACATGGTGGACAAGTAACCGACCACCGGCCGGCATCTCTTCGAGGGTGCGCATGATCTTGATAAGTGGCTCCGGTGGCACCAGCTCGCTCACATCGATCGTCACTTCGTGCGAGGCGGGCGCGTCCCAACCAACCGGCGCTGCGGCATGCGCCTTCGGCTTCGTCGCGGCGCTTGCGGCGGCGGACTGGCGCATGAACTCGACATGCCATACGCCTTCGGCATCCTGCTCGCCCCAATGCACAAAGCCCTGTTTGGCCAACGCATCGTAAAGGGGCAGCGGCTCGAAGCCCACGACCAGCCGCAGGACCTCGCCTTCCGGCACTTCCCGGGCGGCAGCCGTGATGACCTTGAACGGCTCCTGCCCCTGCTCCAGCATCGGGCGCACATCGAGCTCACGCGCGACGGTCGTGGTCCCGAACCACGGTGGCGCGGCAGCCGGACCGGCCGTCGATTTCGAGGGCAGGTCTTCATCTGGCGGGGTGTTGCCGACCTCCTGGTTGAGCGTGCGCACGAGTTGCCGGGGATCGAGCCCGGCGATGCCTGCCGCCTGCTCGACCGTGACCAGGCGCGTCTGCACCTTGCGTAACATGGGGTTGCGCAGCTTCCTGAACGCCGGCGTGAGGTTGATCAGCACATCGAGGAGCTGCGGGTATTCCTGCAGGACCTTGCTAATCTTCCAACTGGCGAGGATTGGCTCCTGGCGTGTTGTGGTCATGGTTCGCTCCTCTCAAACCTGCGCTCATGCCGTGTCCAGGGAAGGCATTTTGCGGCCGGTTATCCCCAGCCCAGCTGGGACTTGCCAGAGGCGGTGATCATGTCCGTATCCCAGGGCGGATCCCAGACGAGCTCGAGGTTGATGTCGGTGAGTTGGGGGTGGCGGGTCTCCAGCGTCCGGTGAACCGCCGCCTCGATCGTCGCGTGCAAGGGGCAACCGGGCGTGGTCAACGTCATCTCGATATGCACGGCCGTGCCGGCGATCGCGACGTCGTAGACGAGGCCAAGGTCGACGATGTTGATGCCGACCTCCGGGTCAATGACGAACATGAGCGAATCGAGGACATCATCTTTCGTCGGCGGGGTGGCGTCCTCGTCCGTGACGCGCGTCAGGGGCGCCGTCAGCATCTGCTGCCGCCCTTCCTCGGTGATGAAGTCATCGCGCCACTCCGGCTCCCAGACGAAATCGATCACGACGTCATCCAGCGCGCTATGTCGCTTCTTCAACACTTCGTGGATATCCGCGACGATGGTGCCGCGAGACGGCGAATCGGGAGAGGTCAGCGTCATCTGCACGGTCGCCACACCGTGGTTGACCTCGATGCCGTACACCAACCCGAGGTCGTAGATATTGATGCCGTAGGCCGGGTCGATCACCCGGGTCAGCGATTCCAGCACGTCTTCGGCGCGGATCACAGCGTCAGTTCGTGAATCGGTCATGCTCTGGCTCCCCATATCCGACTGTATCAGTCGGATTAGACCCCTTAAGTGTACGAAGACGGTCCCGGAGCCTGCCCCGCCCAATAGGGTAGGAATCACGCACGTCACGAGACCCCGGTATCGCGCGAGACTCCGGGTCACGATCTTGCGCGTTATGGGCACTTCAAGGAACGACGCGGAAAACGCAAAGGTGGCGCGCCACATGGCACCGCCGGAAACGGGAGGACAACATCGTGGGTAATGAACCATCGGAGCTGTACCGGAAGGGGCTGGCGATGCGCCGGCAGGTACTCGGGGACGAGTATGTCGACAGCGTCACGACCGAGCTGACGGAGCTTGACCGGGAGTGGCAGCGGCTGGTGACCGAGCATGCGTGGGGTGATATCTGGGCGCGCGAAACCTCGATGAGCCTGAAGCAGCGCAGCCTGAACAACCTCTGCATCCTCGCGGCACTCAATCGGCCACATGAGTTGGAGATCCACCTGCACGGGGCCGTTCGCAACGGCTGCACCGTCGAGGAGATCCGCGAGACGTTCCTGCAGGTGGGCGTCTATGCGGGGATGCCCGCCGCACTGGACGCGTTCAAGATCGCCAGGAGGGTCCTGAAAGACGAAGGGCTCATCTGACGGTCCGTCGAAGGGCAGCGCGTACCGGACCCAAATAGTGGAAGGACCTTACGCGTATGGGCACCCCATTTGACCTTCGCGCGCGGCAGGCGCCGCTCAAGGAACGATTCGCCGCGGAGCCGGAGAGCGCGAAGAAGACGATCACCGTTCGCAGCGTGACGGCGCCGTCGGCCGACCCAACGCGGGTATCGATCCAGTCCGCCGAGCCAAACGGCATGACATGGGAGGCAGGAGCGCATCGGCTGGCTGGCGGGGATGAATCGGTCCCCTGCTCCGGCGATCTCCTGCTCGCATCCCTCGCGGCCTGCCAGGAGGTAACCCTGCGCATGGTGGCGAACGCGATGCGGATCGAGCTCCAGCACCTCGATATCTCCGTTGAAGGCGACATGGACTTCCGGGGCACGATGGGGGTCGATCCGGACACGCCCGTTGGCTTTCAAGAAATCCGGGTCAACATCGATATCCAGGCGGATGCCCCACCGGATCGCCTTGAACGGCTGGTCCAGCGGGCCGAGCACTACTGCGTGGTCGCCGCGACGCTGAAGCATCCGCCCCGGATCACGCTGAATGTCTCGCGCCTGGCCTAATCAGGCACAGTCAGTGCTCCGCCATGCGGTGAACGACTTGCCGGCAGGCCTCGGCATCGGCGAGGGCCCGGTGGTTGCCGGGGCTGACACCCATCACCTTCGCGGCTGCCTCCAGTTTGTGCCAGCGGAAGCCGCGACCACGCCAGCCGGGGAGGCCCCGGAACTCGGCATACGCGAGCATGGCGCATTCCCAGCGCTCCGCCCCACCGAACTCCGCGAGGTTCGACTGTTGGCAGCACTGTTGCATGATCCTGCGGTCATAGTTGACGTTGTAGATGACCACCGGCCGGTCGGCGAGGATCGGCGCGAGGACGTGATAGACGTCCGTCCATGCGGGGGCCCTGGCGACGTGATGGTCCAGCAGGCCATGGATCGCCGAGGACGCGGCCGGGATCGGCCGTCGAGGCTTGACGAGCGTATCCAGCAACACGTCGCCCTCGCAGTCGATCACCGCGATATCGATGATCTCGGCCGAGCCATCCAGCCCGGTTGTCTCGGTATCCAGAAAGACCGTTCGCGGGTCGGCGACCATCTCGCGCGCCCACGTCACGGCAGGTGAAGGAATTGCCTGCAATGCTGACCCCTATCGTTGCGTTCGTACACCCCTGTCGGACCAACGATACCACGAACCAGTTATTTACCTTGAAGGAAACATTCCGAACTCGTACTATTCCACAGGCCGGAAATGTTTCGAACCCGGAATATCTGGCCGGTTCCCTATCGTCCGTTCTCTATGACCCTCACCGGAGGCCATGTGCACAAGCTCACCGCCCTCTCCCTGAAGCAGCGCGCCGTTGTCGTGCTGCTGACGCTGCTTATCGCGGCGGCAGGAACGTTCGGGCTCTCGCGGCTCAAGACCGAGCTGATCCCCAATATCGAGATCCCGATCCTGACCGTCATTACCGTGTATCCCGGGGCCGGCCCGGAATCCGTTGACCAACAGGTCTCCATGCCGCTTGAGCAGGCTATTTCCGGCCTGTCCGGCGTTTCAAGCACCCAGACGATGTCGTCGGAAGGGTTCTCGATCGTGGTCGCGGAATACGACTACGGCGACGATATGCTGGCCCGGCAGGATGAGCTGACCAGCGCGATCGGCAACATCCCGATGCCACAGGCGGCGCAGTCGCCGCAGGTTGAGCGGATCAACCTCCAGCAGTTCCCCATCTACCAGGTGAGCCTCACCGCCGGTGAGGATGCCGACGTGGCCGAGCTGCGCTCGATCGCGCAGTCGCAGTTCCTGGCACCACTGTCCTCGGCGGATGGGGTGAGCCGGGTGGAGATCATCGGCGGGGCGGACAATGAGCTGCAGGTGCGGCTCGATCCTGTCGCCATGGCGCAGACCGGCATTGGCCCGGACGTGATCACCACGGCACTGCAGGCGAACAATGTCAGCATGCCGGCCGGGTCGATCAGCGACGACGGCACGACCCTTCCCGTTCGCGTCGACAGCACGCTGTCGTCGATCGAGGACATCGAGGGGCTCATTGTCGGGACGACCGACGACGGCGTCGTGACGCTTGGCGATATCGCCTCGGTCGAGATCGCCGAGGGCGCATCCTCCGGCGTGGCCCGGACGAACGGGATGACCAGCATCGCGCTGGACATCTACATGAACCAGGGCGCGAACACCGTCGAGACGGCGGAAGGCGTACGCGCCGCGCTGGACGACATCACGTCGACGCTGCAGGCGAACGGCTCCGATATCGAGGTGACGACGATCCTCGACCAGTCGGTCTTTATCCAGGATTCCATCGACTCCCTGGTGCGTGAGGCGGTGCTTGGCGCGGTCTTCGCGATCATCGTGATCCTCGTCTTCCTCCTCAGCATCCGCAGCACGCTGGTAACGGCCGTCTCGATCCCGATGTCGGTGCTCGTGGCATTCGTGCTTCTGTGGTGGCAGGGCATCTCACTCAACATCATGACGCTGGGTGGTCTCGCGGTCGCCATCGGTCGCGTGGTCGACGACTCGATCGTGGTGCTGGAGGCGATCTACCGGCATGTCCAGCGGGGCGAGAACACCCGCCAGGCGACCTTGAACGGTACGAAGGAGGTCGCGCTCGCGATCACGGCGTCCACGCTGACGACGGTGGCGGTCTTCCTGCCGCTGGCGCTGGTCGGCGGGCTGATCGGAGAGATCTTCCGCCCGTTCGCCCTGACGGTCACCTTCGCGCTGCTGGCATCGCTGCTCGTCTCGCTGACGATCGTGCCGGTGCTGTCGAGCTTCTTCATCAACAAGGGCACCGTGCCCGAGGCCAAGCCGGAAGGCACGCGCCTCTCCCGGGCGTACGAGCCCGCGCTCAAGCTGGCGCTTCGCCGCCCATTCTGGACCCTGGCGATCGCGACGGTGATGCTGGTTGGCTCACTGCTCCTGACCCCGTTCATCGGCGTCTCCTTCCTGCCATCGATGGGTGAGCCGACGGCCGCGATCACGGTCGAGTACCCGGAGGGAACGTCCGAAGAGCAAACGATCGAGAACGTCGCCCAGGTCGAGCAGATCGTGATGGATTCGGTCGAGACCGAGTCGATCCAGACGCAGGTTGGCGGCGACACGCTGACCGCGGCGTTCACCGGCGCGTCCGGCAACCGCGCAAATATCACCGTCGTGTTCCCGGAAGGGACCGACCTGAATGACAACCTCGATATCCTGTCGCAGGAGCTTGGCGCCGTCGAAGGCGCGGAGATCACCGTCGCGGACCTGCAGTCGGCCGGCATGGGCACGAACAGCGTGAACGTGATCGTGCAGGGCGAGGACTACAGCAAGGTCTCGGAGACCGCCAACGACCTGACGCAACTCATCGCCGACGTCGAGAACGTTGAAAACGTCGAAAGCGACGTCGTCTCGGCGAAGCCGGAGCTGCGAATCACGGTCGACCCGCAGGAGGCGGCGACGAACGGCACCGCCCCCGGCGCAATCGGCGGGATCGTCAGCAGCATCCTCTCCGGCACCCCGGCGGGCCAGATGACGATCGACGGCGTCCCGATGCCGGTCCGGATCGTCTACGCCGCCGAGGTTGGTCCGGACCAGCTTGGCATGATCCCGGTGTCCGCGGAGGGCAATACGTCCCTTGGCGATGTGGCGACGATCGAACAGGTTGACGGCCCGACGCAGGTTGTTCGCATCGGCAACGCCCGATCGGCGACGATCACCGGCGCGATCACGTCGGACGACACCGGTGGCCCGATCGCCGATGTCCAGCAGATCATCAACGACTACGAGGCGCCAGACGGCGTGGAGATCAGCACTGGCGGTGTCGCGGCGGACCAGGAAGAGGCGTTCGCCAACATGGCGATCGCGATCGTCGCGGCCATTGCCGCCGTCTACATCATCATGGTTGCGAGCTTCAACTCGCTGACCACGCCGTTCGTGATCCTGTTCAGCCTGCCGCTGGCGATCATCGGTGTGCTGCTGGCGCTCGTGATCACCGGCAAGACGCTTGGCCTGCCGGCACTGATCGGCCTCCTGATGCTGGTCGGTATCGTGGTGACGAACGCGATCGTGCTCCTGGAGTACGTGATCGACCTGCAGCGCAGGGGCATGCCGCTGCGCGAGGCGATCGTGGAAGGCGGCAAGACCCGCCTGCGCCCGATCCTGATGACGGCGATCGCGACGATCCTGGCGCTGACGCCGCTGGCCCTGAGCCAGGAAGCTGGCGCATTGATCGCGTCGGATCTCGCAGTAGTCGTGATCGGTGGCTTGCTGACCTCGACCCTGCTGACCCTGTTCGTGGTGCCGGTGGTCTATGAGCTGATCGGTGGCTGGCAGGAGCGTCGCGCGGCCAGGAAGGGCGGAGGCGACGATGACGACGCCCCGGCCGAGCCTGAAGAAGCGAAGGCGCCAACTGGCCAGGTGGAATCGCCGACGGTGAACCCGGCTGGCTGACGCAATGGCGGGAGGGCGCGGTATGCCGTGCCCTCCCCATGGGAGGTCGTCCATGACGACACCAGAGCGTGATGCTCATCGCGATCAATTGCTGGAGGAGCTCCGGCACGCGATCGACGAGATGGGCTGGCGTAACCTCCGCACCGCGGAGAAGATGTTGACGCCCTTCCATCTCACCTTCATGCAGGCGTTCGTGATGACCGTCCTCGACCGCAATGGCCCACAGCTGGAGATGCTCCAGATCGCGGCGACCACCCACCTGCCGGCCAGCACGGTCTCCAGCATCATGGACCGGCTGGTGGCCCGGGGGCTGGTCGAGCGGACCCCGAAGCCGGAGGACCGGCGACGCATCACCGGGAGCCTCACGGATGAGGGAAAGCGGATCGTCGCGGAGCTCGAGGAGCGCCAGGCCAGCCACGCACGGGCCATGCTGTCGCATGTTGCGACGGAGGACCTGGAGGCAATCAGCCGGGTGCTCTCCAAGTTGCTGGCAATGGGCGATGAGGTGCGCGACGACGACACTTAACGTCGAGACTTGCCGCCGGGAGGCCACTGCGGCGCCTCCCGGTTTCTCTCTTTCGTATCCCCCTACCCCACCTGAGACGCTATCTCCGCGGCGACTTCACTGACACGCGGCAGGGTGCCCCGGATCTCCTCGCCGCGTTGAAGCAGGTCGCCACCTGAGCGAATGCCAAGGTCGGCGAGGAAGGCCATGTACGGGGCGTCGTGGGCATCCGCGAGATGGGGAGGAGCGTCGGTGTGCAGGACCTCGATGCAACGGCCCCATGTGGCGCCGATCCAGAAAACCGCTTCGAGGTGATTCCCCTGCGCGATGAGCTCGCGGCTGCCGCCAATGGCGATCGGTTTCGCATCCGGCAGGAGATCCGCCGCGTAGAAGAACGGCGTTTGCACGACGGAGCCGGCATCATCGAAGGCGCGTTCGAGCGCGTCGAGATGGCGGCTGGCCGTCTCGGGCGTCCACTTCGCGCAGCCAAGCATCTCGATCAGGCCGGCATAGACGTCCTCGTGCCCGGTGTCGTCCAGCAACCCGCGCACGGCGAGGTACCGCTTGCGCACCGTCGGATTGCGCAATCCCGCGACAAGCAGGATGTGCGGCACACCACCGGCCGCGAAGAGCCACGACATGAACCGGTTTTCCAGCGGCGCGTCGCCGGCGACGGCATCGATGCGGGCGCGCACCGTGCCCGTCGCGTTCTCGATGCGACGGTCGATCCATTCCCGGCCGGCGAAGCGGCGGACGACCTCGGCCTGCATTGGTGCGAGGATCCCCTTCGGGTCGGCAAGCAGGGAACCACCCCGAACGCTGCGCGCGAGATGGTAGTGCGCGAGCACCTGCTCCGGATCGGCGATGTCGTAAGTCCCCAGATAGCTCAGCTCAAGCACCACGCCACCCGAGCGCACCTTGCCGGGTTTGCGCCCGATATCCGGATCGCGCAGGACGATCATCACGTCGACGTCGGATGACCGGGGCACCGGCGCATGGCCTGGAAGGTCGTTGATCGACCCGGTCGTAAACGCGCCGAGGAAGCCGGGAAGGTCCTGGCCGTACGCGTCGACCCATGCGCGGGCGATCTCGATCGCATCGCCTGCGGTGACGTGCGCCATCAGTCCTCCCGCGCCTTGCTGTCGCCCTTCACCGT
>CAZVAA010000009.1:20832-22360 GCA_964624125.1 uncultured Sphaerobacteraceae bacterium
CCTGCGGTGACGTGCGCCATCAGTCCTCCCGCGCCTTGCTGTCGCCCTTCACCGTCATCAACGGCCTGAGGGTGTGCACCACCTCGATGAGGTCACGCTGTCGATCGATGACGACATCGACCGGCTTGTAGGCAAGCGGCGCCTCGTCGACGTAGGACATGGAGGGGCGCGAAAACGTGCCCTCCAGCGAAGCGGCGAAGGCCTCCGGCGTGATCGCCTTGCGGGCCGCGTTCCGCCCCATTACCCTGCCCGCTCCATGCGAGCATGAGTTGAAGCTCTCCGGCTTGCCGAGACCGCGCACGATGTAGCTTGGTGTCCCCATGCTGCCGGGAATAACACCAATCTCCCCCCTGGCAGCGCTCGTCGCGCCCTTGCGATGGATCATGACCGGGATACCGTCGTGCTCCTCCAGCCGCGCGAAATTGTGGTGGATATTGACCACTTCGCCGACCGCGCGATCGTCGACCGGAACCCCGCGCGCATCCATCGTCCGCCAGAGTGCGCGGAGCAGCCTGCGCCCCATCTCCTCACGGTTGGCGAGGGCGAAATCGGACGCCCATTCCATATCCTCGAGGTAATCCTGCCCCGACTGGTCATCGAGCGGGAGAGAGGCGAGGTCCTTGCCGACCGCGATGCCACGCTGTTCGGTGATGTCCTTCGCGAGGGCGTTGTAGTGGTTAGCGATGCGAAGGCCGGTGTGGCGACTACCGGAGTGAACCATCAGCCAGAGCATGCCGGATTCATCGACCTGCGCCTCCAGGAAGTGGTTTCCACCGCCAAGCGTGCCGAGTTGGTATGCAGCCTTCTGGTTCAGGAGTTTCTGCAACCCCGGCGCGTTGAGCTTGCGGTCAAGCGGGCCGAGCTTCTGGGGCGCCTTGTGCGTGGAAAATCCGGTCGGCACCTCGCGCTGGACTTCCCGCCCCCAGTCGTGCCAGAAACGCCGGTCCATGCGTTCCGGGTCGTGCGGGATGCCGGTCGGGATCGCATGGAGACCACAGCCGATATCGACACCAACGGCGTTCGGGATGACCGCGTCGATGGTCGGGGCAACGCAGCCAATCGGGACGCCGTAGCCGATATGGCAATCCGGCATCACCGCGATATGGGTGCCGACATCGGGGTGGTTAGCGATGTTGGCCAGCTGGTCCATCGTGCCGGCGTCGATCTCGTTCGCGGGCAACCATGCCAGCACCGGGACGCCGTTCCCGGGGATTTCGATTTCGGTGTACATGGGTGTACCTCGGAGTGGCTCATGGCGGGGAGGGTCGCGCAGACCCTGCAGTACAGGTCAATACGTCTCCACCATACCCGCAGGGTCGCTGCCGTGGGACTGTTACTGGACCAGGGCGGCAAGCGCGAGCAGCACGAGCTGGGTGGCAGAGATGGTATGGGGCATGGAGAGGTTGTCGATCGTATCGTCGGGGCTGTGGTGGACGGAGTAGTCGCCGGCCATGAGGCGGGCGACGAGCACCGCCTCGATGTTCTGGTTGCGCAGCATATTGTCGTCGGCCACGATCGCCGGATTCTG
>CAZVAA010000009.1:22460-27190 GCA_964624125.1 uncultured Sphaerobacteraceae bacterium
CCCGTAGGATTCCATCTCCCGGAACAGGAACTCCCCGGCCATGACATTCCCGGTGGTGGTGTAGTGGCGGGTGCCGATGCCGGTGCCGTCGGTCGAGCTCATGGCCTGCAGCTCGAGGATGACCTGCTCCATACGGCCAGCGTCGACCTCGGGCAACAGGGCGCCGACGTCGATGGCGGAAATCGGGGAGCCGGTGCCGGCGGTATGCAGTCCGGCGACAGAGGGAGGCGCGGGCTCAACCTTCTCGACCCAGACGCCGGCGTTGACGAGGTCTGTCACTACCGCCGGAACAGAGGGGGCGCGCACGATCGAGTGGCCGTCCACTTCATCAAGGACTTCGCCGAAATTCTCGACGACGGCATTGTTGCGGGCATCCTGCGGCAGGCGGGTGGCATAGAGATAGAGCGTTTCCGGGGAATCCTGCACGAGGACGACCTCGGTCGCCTCCGCCTCCAGCGCTTCGATCGTTGGGGTGTGAACGATGGCCCACAGCCAGTCGTCGTTCTCCCACGAGGGACGCTCGGCGGCGGCGGCAAGCAGGTCGGCGACCCCGTCGGTTGCGGGAATACGGACCAGGCAACCAGCGTCGCAGTCGGCGGCGATGGGCTCGGGCGTCTCCTCTTCGGGAGCCACAGTGGCGTCGGCGGTCGGGGGCGTCGCGATCGTGGGGGTCGGCGTGACCTGTATCGCGACCTCGGTTGGTGTCGGTGGCGGGGGTTCGGGCGCGTCACCCGTGTCCATCCGGAAGAGCGCGATGACGATACCGACGAACAGCAAGACCGCGACCAGCCCGATCGCAAGCCAGCCACGCGGATCCTGCTCGATTGTCTGCCGAACCCGTCTGTTCAATGCCGTCTGTGTCCGCCTGATTGTGGAAATCAAGTGTCCGTACAATACTACCAATGTAGTGTAATGCAGTCGCGAAAAAACGCGCGATCAGGAGGGTGGCAATACGGCAAGCGCGGGTGTATTATCCGTCCTGCTTCACATGGACGCCGGGTGCCCGACGCCTCATCGGTATGGTGGAGCAGGAGCGCAACTTTGCGTGAAACCCCGTGTCCGGCTCTCGCAACGGTACTATCCGACCCGACCAACCCTCGATCCCCAACGACACCGATCCCGCCATGCACGGCGGTTTGGGGATTCCCCGCTTGGCCGTTGGCTGCTGAAGGGGCAGCCGCGCGAGGTTGCCGGCCCGCACGAGCAGTCCAGCCAGCACGCGCAGCAACCGTGGTGGAAGGTCATGTGCCTGACGGGCGTGGATTATTTCTCGACGCTTGGCTACCAGCCAGGGATCGCCGTCCTGGCAGCCGGCACGCTGGCCCCGATGGCGACGCTCATCCTCGTGCTTGTGACGCTGTTCGGCGCGCTGCCAATGTACAAGCGCGTCGCCGCGGCCAGCCCATGGGGCGATGGCTCAATCTCGATGCTGGAGCACCTGCTGCCTTGGTGGCAGGGCAAGCTGCTCGTGCTCGCGCTGATCGGCTTCGTCGCGACCGGCTTCATCATCACGATTACCCTCTCGGCGGCGGATGCGACCGCCCATATCGTTGAAAACCCGTACACGCCGTTCACACGTGGGCATGAGGTCGTCATCACCCTGGGATTGCTGGCGCTGCTGGGGGCCGTCTTCCTGAAAGGCTTCGGGGAGGCGATCACCATCGCGATCGCGCTGGTGGGGAGCTACCTCGTGCTGAACATCGTCGTCATCGTCCGGGGGTTGATCGAGATCGCCCGCGATCCGGGGGTCATCTCGGACTGGCGGTTGGAGTTGGGCGCCGAATTCGACAACCCGTTGCTCATGTTGGGGGCAGCGATGCTGCTCTTCCCAAAGCTGGCGCTT
The DNA here is from genome assembly GCA_964624125.1 of uncultured Sphaerobacteraceae bacterium. Taxonomy (GTDB): domain Bacteria; phylum Chloroflexota; class Chloroflexia; order Thermomicrobiales; family UBA6265; genus UBA6265. The sequence goes on from CAZVAA010000009.1 coordinate 24,304, forward strand.
GGCCTCTCCGGGTTCGAGACCGGCGTGGTGGTCATGCCACTGGTACAAGGAGACGAGACCGATACAGCAACCCGGGTGACAGGACGGATCCGCAACACGCGCAAACTGCTGACGAGCGCCGCCGCGATCATGAGTGTCATGCTGATCACGAGCAGCCTGGTCACCACCCTGCTCATCCCGCACGAGGCGTTCGAGGAGGGCAACGAGGCGAACAGCCGCGCGCTGGCCTATCTCGCGCATGACCTGCTCGGGGATGGCTTCGGCAGCGTCTACGATACGAGCACGATCCTCATCCTCTGGTTCGCCGGGGCATCGGCAATGGCTGGCCTGCTGAACATCGTGCCGCGCTACCTGCCGCGATACGGCATGGCGCCGGACTGGGCGCGGGCCACGAGGCCGCTGGTGCTGATCTTCACCGGTATCGCCTTCCTGGTGACGATCCTCTTCCAGGCGAATGTCGATGCGCAGGCGGGAGCCTACGCCACCGGCGTGCTGGCGGTGATCACCTCGGCGACGATCGCGGTCACGCTGCATGTCCGCCGCCAGGGCAATACGGGGGCGACGCTTGGATTCGGGATCGTTGCGGCGATCTTCATCTACACGACGACGGTCACGATCGTCGGGGATATCGACGGACTGCGAATCGCGACCATCTTCATCCTCGCGATCGTGGCGATCTCGCTGGTCTCCCGGGTCTGGCGCTCGACGGAGCTCCGGTCACGCACCGTACGGCTGGACGACACGGCCGAGCGGATGATCGAGGCCGCGGCGAAGCGCGGCGCGATCCGCATCATCGCCAACCACCCTGACGAGCGATCAAACCGCGAGTACCTGCGCAAGGAACGGGAGGAACGGGCGGCGAGCCACATCCCGCCCGGCGACCCGGTGTTGTTCCTCGAGGTGAGCATCGGCGACGCATCGGAGTTCGAGTCGGACCTGATGGTGACCGGCCACATGATCAGCAAGCATGCGGTGCTGCGCACCGAGGGGGCATCCGTGCCGAACACCATCGCGGCGGTGCTGATGTACCTGCGGGACCGGACCGGCACGCAACCGCACATCTATTTCGGCTGGACCGAAGGCAATCCACTGAAGTACCTGGCGCGATTCATCCTCTTCGGTGAGGGCGACGTGGCGCCGCTGACGCACGAGATCCTCCGCCGCGCGGAGCCGGATCCCGGGAAGCGCCCGGCGATCCATGTGGGATAGGCGGCATCGAGGCGTCCTGGCGTGAGCCGGGATGTTATGCCGATTCGAGGTGCTTCCCTATCCCCTCATTCCTGATCTGCGGATATGATGCCGAAAACCGTCCGACGCAGACGCAGGAGCGTGCCCATTCCATGACCGACATCCTGATTTCCGGTGGCCGCATCATCGATGGCACCGGCAACGCGTGGTTTTACGGCGACCTCGCCATCAGCGGCGACCGTATCGAGCGCGTTGCACCGCCGGGGTCCATCGATCCCTCGACCGCGACCACGCATATCGACGCCAGCGGCCACATCGTGTGTCCCGGTTTCATCGATATCCAATCCCACTCGATCCTGCCATTCCTCGAGGACCGGCGCTCGGTGTCCAAGGTCACGCAGGGCATCACCACCGAGATCATGGGCGAGATGTGGACACCGGCTCCCTTTGGCGGCAAGATCGCCGACCCGTTCGCCGGGGCGCTGGTGCATCAGTTGCCGGAGGACCAGAGGCACTGGATAGACATCGCAAAGGGCTGGACCAGGTTCGGGGACTGGTTGGCCGATCTGGAATCACGGCAGGTCTCGGTCAACATCGGCTCGTTCCTCGGCGGGGGAACCGTCCGCGAATGGGGCATGGGCACCAGCGTCGGGACGGCCACACCGGAAGCGATCGAGGCGATGCGCGAGATGGTCGCCGACGCGATGGACGACGGTGCGTTCGGCATCGCCACCGCGTTGATCTACCCGCCGAACGCCTTCTCCGACACGGAAGAGCTCGTGCAGATGATGGAAATCGTCGCCGAACATAACGGCGTGCACATCACCCACCTGCGCTCAGAAGGCGATCACTTCTACGAGGGGTATGAGGAGACGCTCGAGATCGCGGAGCGAACAGGGGTCATCACGGAGATCTACCACCTCAAGGCGGCGGGCGTGGACAACTGGCCGAAGATGCCGGAGATCATCCGCCGCATCAACGAGGACCGCGCGAGGGGCATCGATATCAGCGCGGACATGTATCCGTACGATGGGTCCGGCACCGGGTTGTCGGCCTGCATGCCGCCATGGGCGGAGGCGGACGGCAAGCGGCGGGAGAACCTGCGCGACCCCGAGATGCGTGCGAAGATCGTGGAGGAGATGAAGCGCCCGACATCGGCGTGGGAGAACCTCGGCGCGCGTGCACGGCCGGAGAACGTCATCCTCGCGGAGATCTCGAACCCGGAGAACAGGCAGTACCAGGGCCGCCGGCTGGCCGAGGTTGCGGACGCGCTGGGCATGGACTGGGAAGAGGCCGTCGTTCACCTGCTCGACATGGAGGATGGAGGGAACATCTTCACGATGTACCTCGCCATGAGCGAGGAAAACATGAAGCTGCAGTTCGAACAGCCGTGGATCAAGTTCGGCACCGACGCGGGCGGCATCGACCCCGAGCGGGTGGCGGATCGCGGGCTGGTGCACCCGCGCGCCTACGGCACCTACACGCGCATTTTGGGACGGTATGTGCGCGAGCTGGGATGGATGACATGGGAGGATGCGATCCGGAAGTCCAGCTCCGCGGTTGCCGACCGGCTCGGTATCCGCGATCGTGGGTTGTTGCGGGATGGCATGTTCGCGGATGTGGTCGTGCTCGATCCCGAAACGGTCATCGATAACGCGACCTACACCGATCCACACAGGATCTCGACGGGCATCCGGGA
>CAZVAA010000009.1:27290-28371 GCA_964624125.1 uncultured Sphaerobacteraceae bacterium
GCCGGATCGTCGGGGAATCCATGGAAGATGGCGCCTTTGGCGTCGCCACGGCGCTCATCTACCCACCGAACGCCTTCTCCAGTACAGAAGAGCTGGTCGCCGTGATGGAGATCGTCGCGGAGCACAACGGGATCCACATCACGCACATGCGCTCCGAGGGCGATCGCCTCTTCGAGGGGCTGGCGGAGACGCTGGAGATCGCCGAGCGGACCGGCGTCATCTCGGAGATCTATCACCTGAAGGTGCTAGGTACCGAGAACTGGCACAAGATGCCCGAGGTGATCAAGCGGATCGACGCCGCGCGGGCGCGGGGCATCGACATCGCCGCCGACATGTACCCCTACAACGGTGGAGGCACCGGGATCGCCGTCTGCCTCCCGCCGTGGGCGCAGGAGGACGGGAAGCTGGTCGAGAACCTTCGTGATCCGGAGATGCGGGCGAAGATCCTCGAGGAGATGCGCAACCCGACCAGCGACTGGGAGGATCTGGGCAGCAAGGCTGGCCCGGAGAACGTGATCGTCACGACCTTCCGCAAGGAAGAGAACAGGCACCTGCAGGGCAAGCGACTGGCGGAGATCGCCGATGAGCTGGGCATGCACTGGCAGGAAGCCGTGCTCCACATCATCGAGAGCGAGGAAAGCGACATCTTCTCCGTCTTCCTCGCGATGGGCGAGGAAAACCTCCGGCTGCAGGCGCAGCAGCCATGGATGAAGTTCAGCACCGACGCCGGCGGGGTCGATCCGGAGGAAGCGCGCAAGCGCGGCCTCACCCACCCCCGCTCCTACGGCACCTACACGCGGGTGATCGGGCACTACGTGCGCGACCTCGGCTGGCTGACGCTGGAGGACGCGGTGCGCAAGTGCAGCTCCGCCGTCGCCGACCGGCTCGGCCTGCGCGACCGCGGCCTGCTCCGGGAGGGCATGCAGGCCGACGTGGTGGTGTTCGACCCGGCGACGGTAATCGACAACGCGACATACGAGAACCCGCACCAGCTCTCGACGGGTGTGCGGGATGTGTTCGTGAACGGCACGGCGGTCGTGCGGAACAACGTCCATACCGGCGAGACCCCGGGCCAGATCGT
>CAZVAA010000009.1:28471-31774 GCA_964624125.1 uncultured Sphaerobacteraceae bacterium
GATTCCCGGCACCATCTATACTCGTCCCATGAATGACGACATGACCGCCAACCACCCTGACAATCTCGACGCCTGGTACGACGCGATCAACGTGCTCGCGCCAAATACGCGGAATGCGCGGACGTTCCCGCCGGAATCGCCGCTGGTCCACATGACCGGACCCGGCGGGGATCTCGTGCTGCGCCAGTGGCCGGCGGAAACCTCCGCCGCGCATCTCGACTGGCTGGCGGAGGGGCTCCGTGCGGCCGATGAGGCGACGGATATCGCGATCCCGGTGCTGGAACCGGTGCCGGACCGGCCGGACGAACGCTCAATCCTGGTGGGCGGGCACCGCTACACCCGGTCTCCCCACCTCCCCGGCCGACCGCTGAGCCGGTTCTCCAACTACTACGCGCCCGATGGGCAGGCGATCCAGCTTCCGCTGCCGGAATCCGGCGGCGCGCATGCTGTCGTGCTGGAGGCGACCCGCGCGATCGCGCAGGTGCACGCGGCGACCGGTGAGATCGCCGCGCACGAAAGTGCGCCGACCGCACCGCTGTCAGCGATGCTGCGCACCGTCCGCGAGATCTGGTTCGAGGAGCGCAAGACGCTCGGCGAGATCGCCGGCAGGGAGCGGGATATCCGCCGCTGGCTGCGCTGCGGCAACCGGATCGTGCCGACGGCCTCGGACCTGCTGCGCAACGAGGAAACGCTCATGCATGAGCGGTCGGTGATGGTCCACGGCAATCTCTGGCCGGAAGATGTCCTGATCGAGGGGCATGAGGGCGATCGCCATGTCACCGGGATCGCAGGGTGGTCGGCTGCCGGCGCGGGGTCGCCGGTGCTGGATCTCGCCGCGCTCGCGGTGCACATGCAGGGGTGGTCGGCTCCACTCACCGAGTCGATCGTGGAGACGTATTCCGAGATCGCGCCGCTGCGGCCGGAGCAGCGCCGGCTGGTGCCGGTGGTCGCGTCGCTCGACCTGGTAGCGAATCTCGCGTGGCTGCTACGGCTGAACTATCTCGACGACCGGATGATCAACCACGAGGCGTTGCCGGTGGTCCGGAGCGGGATGAAGACGTTGCTGAACTCGCTGGAGACGCTGACGCAGATCCTGGCGCCGGACATCGATGTTACCCAGCGCTGGCAGCGTCGCGAGCCGGGAGAACGCGGCACAGGCAAGCGGCCGGAGCGTAACCCGAAGGCGCCGCGGCGGGGCCGCTCACAGCAGCGCCGAGAACGCGAATGAGAGCAGGGCGAAGGCCAGCAGCAACACGATCGCGGCAAGGGTTACGACGGTAAAGACCGAGAAGATCGTGACCATGGCGCTGCGGTCGGACATCTCACGGTCCCGCCGCTCCCGTTCCGACATCTCCCGTCGGGGCGCCTGGGCCTGCATGGTCGGCGCGCCCCCGATGCCACCTCCACCGAACCCGCCGACGTAGCGGTTCATGATCTCGGACTGCAGGACATCCTCACGGATGGTCTTGTCGTATTCCAGTCGCTTGACGGGGTCGATCAGGGTGAAATAGGCGCGGTTGAGCAGTTTGGCGAGGTCCTCGGCGGCGGCACGGCGCGAGGCCGGCACCCGGTCGGGATGGGTGCGCATCATCGACTGCCGGTATGCCTTGCGGATCTCGGCCTTGGTAGCCGAATAGGGCACATTCAGCAGCTTGTAGTAGTTGTCGGTCCCAAGGACATCGGCGTCCGGAGGTCGCCCGGCACCGGAGGACGTCTGTTGGCTCCGTTGTCGCGACTGCTGCGAAGACACTCGACGCTCCTGAGAATGCGAATCGATCGCCGGGGCCCACCCGGGGGTCATTGTACCGCCCGCTTCGGTGACCGTGGCGAGGAACGTGCTTTGTCACTATTATTGACAATACGGTGCAATGACCGCGATTTCCGCCTGAGCACGCGCAATTGACGCGACGTGGCGGGCTGCGGCGCACGACGTCCGGGACCAAGGAGTCCCGGGCCGGGAAAGAACACATGACCATCAGGATCGTCACCGTTCCATACCGATACGACGAACTCAACGACGGCCTTGGACGCGGTCCCGGCGCGTTGATCAAGGGTGGCCTGCGCACTCGCCTGAAGGGGATCGGCATCGCCACCGGTGAGCCGCTCGAGGCGGAACTGGCGGACGAAGAGCGCACGGGCGGATCGCTGGCGGTGAACATTGGTCGCCTTGGCGCAAGCACCGCCTCGCATGTCGCGGAAGGCGCGCAAGCCGGCGAGCGGGTGCTCGTGCTCGCCGGGGATGATACCGCCGCGATCGGCGTCATCTCCGGCCTGCAGCAAGCGTATGGCGTGGACGCGAGCATCGGCGTGATCTGGCTCGATGCCCATGCCGACTTCAACACGCCGGAGACTTCGTTCAGCGGAATCCTCGCCGGCATGCCGGTCGCGATCCTTGCCGGGCTGGCGGGTCCGCTCTGGCGCGATGCGGCGCAACTCAAGGCGCCGGTCTCGACTGACCGGATCCTGATCGCCGGCGTGCGCGAGATGGACGAGCGGGAGGAAGTCCTGCTGCGTTCGACCGATACGCGCGTGCTGACGGCGGACGAGGTCCGGGCCGGCACGATGTTCGAGAACGCGGTCGACCGCTTCACGCGCAACATCGACCACATCGCCCTGCATATCGACCTTGACCTGCTCGATCCATCGCTGGTCCCGAGCGCGTCGACGCCCTCGCCGAACGGCCTGACGCTCAAGCAGGCGGCGCGGATGATCCGGTATGTGCTGGCGACCGGCAAGACGGCCGTCGTGACCCTGACCAGCCTCAACCCCGGTGCTGGCGCGCGCGGCGAGCGCTCGCTGCAAAGCGCACTGGATTTGCTAGAAACCTCGCTCGGCGAGTGGACCACCTCCGGAGGAACGACCGATGCCAAGTCTTGATGGCGCTTCCCACCCCTTGCTCGCAGCCTTGCAGGAGGCGTTTGGCCCGCACGTCGAGGATGACCTTGTCGATCTGTCGACCGACGAGGAGGATGACGGGCAGGACGCCTTCGAGGTGCAGGCCGACGACTGGACCCTTTTCGTCGAGGGATGGCCCCTGCACAACGCGTGGATCGCGATCGATGAAGATGCCGGAACACCGGAGCAGTTCCGCACGGCGCTGGAGGGCACATTCAGCGAACGCGACCTCGAGGCGCTGGAATCGCTGAACCTGGAGCTCCAGGGCGAGTTGGTAAACGCGCTCAACGACTCCGGCGACGGGCTGTCGATTGCGCTTGCGGCGATGCTCGCGGCGGAAGTAACAGAGTCATAGGAGCGTTCGCACGGCTCATCTCGCCTCGAAGGACCGGTCGTTATGGCCGGTCC
>CAZVAA010000010.1:0-2283 GCA_964624125.1 uncultured Sphaerobacteraceae bacterium
CACCGAGTTGGCCGGTCGCCTTCTGGTCCTCGCATTCCGGGCATGCCGGCTCGAAGTTGTATAGCTGGATGTCGGCGTTCAGGCCCGTTCCCTGGTTCACGATTCGGGGAACCTGGCTGCCAGCGCGAAGGTCGTCGACCTCGTTATGCAGCGAGTTGGCCCATGCCCCAACAATGATCAGCGCGATCGCGAGCGGAGCGACCAGCGCCGGGGCGATCCAGCGCTGCCATCGTGAGAGATCGGGCCCGGCCGCATCCGGCTGTTCGTCTTGCTGTGGCGCTGTCCACGGATTGGGGTAGGCGCGTGGTTCGTCGCGTTCGATATCGGCGGTGATCCGCTCCATCAGCGAGGCCCTGGCCCCGGCGGCTGGATTCGCGGGGGGCGACAGGAACGGAAGATAGTCGGTGACCATCCGGATGTCCGCGAGGGCTTCGCTGCATGCGGCACATTCGTCGAGGTGCGTTTCCAGCCGGAACCGCTCCGCGTCATCGAGGGCGCCGAGGGCATAGGCCTCCAGGTCATCGCGAAATGGCTCGCACGACTGGGGTGTCAGGTGTGGTTTGTCAGGGTGTGGAGTTGTCATCGTGATTCTAGTCCCTGATCTTCGAGGTGCTCCCGGAGCTTCCGGATGGCGAGCCGCATGCGTGTCTTCACGGTGCCAAGTGGCTCTCCCTGCAATTCGGCGATCTCCCGTTGCGTCAATCCGCGAAAGTAGGCCAGTTCAATGCAACTGCGCTGTGATTCGGGCAAGTGGTCCATGGCGTGAAAAATGTGGTCCCGAAGCACCGCGATCTCCGCCAGTTCCTCGACTGGTGGATCTTCATCCCTAATGTTCCCGAGCATCCGGACGGGGTCGTCGCTGTCCGCCTTTTTCGGCCGCCGGTTCTGCTTGCGAATCTCGTCGATCGCCATGTTGTGCGTGATGCTCAACAGCCAGGTGACGAACGTCCCGCGCTGTGTGTTGAACCGGTGTGATTGCCGCCACGCCCGGAAGAACACCTCCTGGAGTAACTCCTCCGCATGGGCACGATCGCCCAGGATGCGTAAGGCGAATGAGAAGACGGCGCGAGAATATCGGTCATACAGGATACCCATGGCGTCGGCATCGCCGTTCGCCATCGCCCGTATCAGTGATGTTTCGTCATGCTCGTCTGCGTCGACGGCCTGGGAATCGTTGTATCCGGTCACGAGATCATTCCGTCGAGGACAGTGGCATGCGCGCCTGTCTGCCTATGAATACGTGCAGATGTGAAATCGGGATGCATGGAGGATGGCAGGCCTTTCGTGGACGCTGCGGTGATGCATCGAGGCTCGAAGAGCGGCCGCCGCAGGTGTGGACTCCCGCAAGAAAGCATACCGCACACATCCCGGGTGACCAGCACATCGTACAAGCGGCGTCCAACGGGAATGTCATCGTCCGGGATGCTGCCGCCGGTGCTAGGTTCGGGCTTCCAGCGGCAGGGCTCCAAACCGGCGCCGGTTATCGCCATCTCCAGGCGCGATGACCTGGTGCATGCCATCCAGCCGGGGGTCCGTTTCGGGAAAGTCCGCCCGGATGTGCCCACCACGGCTTTCTTCTCGGGCGAGGGCGGACCCGGCGATCAGGCGACCAGCCTGGATCATATTGCGCAACTCGATCGCATCGACGGTCGTCGGGTCGGGAATCTCCAGTCTCGAAAGCTCCTGGATGGCGCGGCTGAGGCCCTCGGCATCTCGCATGACGCCGACATCACGGCTCATGATCGCTTGCAATTGTCCCCGGATCGCGGCGACCCGCTCCGGGCGGGAGGCAATCGCCCGGGTGCTCCCGGGTATGGCATGTTCGCGTTCGGGGAGGCCGTCCAGGGTCAACTGGTCGGCCGCGTTGATACCGAACACGAGCCCTTCCAGCAGGGAGTTGCTCGCCAGCCGGTTCGCGCCGTGGACGCCCGTACAACTCACTTCACCGATCGCGAGCACGCCCTGCGTGCCCGTTCGGCCATATATGTCCGCAACCACGCCGCCCATGAAGTAATGCATCGCGGGCGCGACCGGCAACAGGTCGCCGGACAGGCTGTAGCCTGCGCTTGCCAAGGTGCGGTCGATCGTCGGGAACCGTTCTTTAATGAACGAGCCGTCCAGGTGGCGGAGGGTCAGGAAAACGCCCTTGTTGGACGGATCGATGAGCTGGCGGTGGATCTCGCCAGCGACGACGTTGCGTGGGGCCAGCTCGGCGCGTGGATCGATATGGGTCATGAACCGGTCGCCACGACCATTGACCAGCCATGCACCTTCGCCGCGTAC
>CAZVAA010000010.1:2383-16750 GCA_964624125.1 uncultured Sphaerobacteraceae bacterium
GGGTCATGAACCGGTCGCCACGACCATTGACCAGCCATGCACCTTCGCCGCGTACCGCTTCCGAGATAAGGAACGGCGCGGCTCCCGGTGCGTTGAAGACGGTTGGATGGAATTGCGCGAACTCGAGGTCGGCGAGTTCCATACCCGCCCGCCAGGCGATCCCGACGCCATCGGCGGTTGCGGCCGATGGATTGGACGTGACGGCCCACAGTTGACCTGCGCCGCCGCTCGCCAGGGCAACGACCGGCGCGGCCAGCAGCACCCTCTCGCCGTGCTGCGTGTGGACAACGACGCCGGCTGCGGTTCCGGACGCGGATGTTGCGATGTCGATCGCGATGGAGTGCTCGAGGATGGTTGTATCCGGTCGGTCCCGGACCTGGGCGACCAGCGCGCGCACGATCTCCGCGCCGGTCGCGTCGCCGCCAGCGTGCAGGATGCGGCGTCGCGCATGGGCCGCTTCCTGCCCCAGCGACAGGACCTGTCCGCTCAGGTCGAACTTCGTGCCCTGCTTGAGCAACCAACGTACGGCCGATGCTCCACGTTCGGCCATGGCGCGAGCGGCGTCTTCGTCGGTCAGGCCGGCTCCGGCGGCGATGGTGTCTTCAAGATGCAGGTCGGCGGAGTCGTCCGGCCCGATCGCGGCTGCGATGCCGCCCTGGGCATATCGGGTGTTCGATTCGCCGAGCGGTCCTTTGGTAACGACGATCACCCGTAGTGACTCCGGCAATCGGAGCGCGAAGGAGAGTCCGGCGATGCCGGCACCGACCACGACGACATCCGCGTCGATTCGGTCTTGCCAGGCGGGATAGGTCGGTTCCATCAACGTTCCCGCGTGAGGTCGAGCAGGCCCGTATGCGTGATACGGGCTTCCGGGATGACCGACAGGCCGAGGAAGGCGAGTTGGCCGAACGGATCGTCCAGCGTGCATCCGAGTGATTTCGCTGCCTGCTGGAGCTCCGTATAGGCGGCGGTGACGTCGTCCAGCGGCAGGTCGGACATCAGCCCGGCGACTGGCAGGGACATGTGACCGAGAATCTCGCCATCGGCCACGACCGCCAACCCGCCCTGTGATTCGGCTACCAATGCGATGGCGGCGTGGATGTCTGCATCCGAGACGCCCACCGCAAGGATGTTGTGTGCGTCGTGGGCGATGGTTGTGGCGATTGCTCCCCGCCTGAGCCCGAACCCACGCACAAACCCGGCGCCAACCTGGCCGGTTGCATGGTGCCGTTCGACACAGACGGCCTTGAGGAGGTCCTGCGTCGGATCGGCCACGGCGTTTCCGTCCTGTACCGGCGGCTCGATGTCGATGGCGTTTGTCACGATCTGGCCGTTCAGGACTTCCACGCCGCGCGTTGCGTCATCGGCGGGTACGGCGAACGTGGACAGCCGGATGGGAGCGACATTCACTGAATTGCGAAGGAATTCTGGCGGAGCGCTCTCCGGGATATCGGCGACCAGCTTGCCATTCTCCGCGACGATGCGTCCCTGGTAGAGCGTCTTTTCGACGGTGACGTTTTCGAGATGCGAGAGGACGACGAGGTTCGCCGCATACCCCGGGGCCACCGCGCCCATGCGCGGAAGACGCCAGTAGGACGCTGCGTTCCACGTCGCCATGCGGATCGCCCGAATCGGGTCCAGCCCTTCGCTGATCGCGATGCGCAGGATGTCATCGACGTGGCCGACATCGCGCAGGTCGTGGCAATCCCGGTCATCGGAGCAGAAGCAGATGCGCGGATAGGTGATGTCGGTCACGAGTGGAAGGAGATCGCGGAGGTTTTTCTCCGACGAGCCTTCACGGATCATGATCATCATGCCCGCCCGCAGTTTCTCACGGGCTTCTTCCAGCTGGGTCGCTTCATGGTCGGAGCTGATCCCGCTACCGGCATAGGCCTGCAATTGTGGGCCGCGAACGAGGGGACTGTGCCCGTCGCGCAGGTGGTCGCGGGAGATGGCGAGGATATCGCCGACGCCATTGTCTCCACCGAGAAGCCCCTCGACGTTCATCATCTCGCCGAGACCGACCGTCTCCGGCCATTCCAGGATGTCCGCGATTTCGTCCGCATCCAGCGTATGGCCGGGGCTCTCATGCTCGCTGGCTGGGACGCAGGATGGCGCAGTGAACGCGACATTGAGGGGCAGGCCCTCCGAGGCGTCGCGCATCGCCTTCAGCCCGTCGACGCCGGCGACGTTCGCGATCTCGTGTGGGTCGGTGACGACGGCGCCCGTGCCGTGCGGGACAACCGCCCGCGCGAACTCCGGCACCCAGAGAAGCGAGCTCTCGAGGTGGATGTGTGCGTCGATGAATGACGGGGCGATGATTGCGCCGTCGAGGTCGATTGCTTCCCGGGCGTCGGGAAAATCGCCGATGCCGGCGATGGTGCCGGCATCGATCGCGACGTCCGCCTCGATCAACTCCTCAGTGAACACGTTGAGCACGCGACCACCGCGCAAGACGAGCTGGGCCGGGTAGGCGCCCTGGGCGATGGCAACCTGGCGGCGCCATTTCCACTTCCACATGTTGTGACGGGCCTGTTCCGGCGAAAGCTGTTCGGCCAAGGTGCGCATCCTTTCAAGGGGGTATTGCTCAGGAAAGCTGGCGTTCGATCATCACCAGCAGGTCTTCAAGCGCGGGCAACTGGGTGCGGACGAACTGGCCGATGTCGGCAGACCGGTTGAACGGCAACTGATAGAGCTCGCTCACCCGGACGCCTTCCTCGACCTCATCCCACTCCGCGCTCTGGTGGGGTTCGAGGAAACCGCGGGCGACCCGGGGAATGGTGATCCGGGCGAGACGGTTTCGCGAGTTGCGCTTCCAGGGGTTTTCTTCGTCCGCATACAGGCCTGGCGATGACGCACCGAGGACGATCTCGAAGCCGTCATCGCCCACGCGGACATCGACATGCCCGAGTTCGTCGTCGACGGCGATGGTCCAGCGAGACTGGTCGTCGATGGAGCCGTAGGCATAGAAGCCGGCGGCCTTGAGGGATTCGAGGGCGGGTTCCAGGGCAAGGCGATCCCGGGCGATCGTATCGCGCGGGTCGAGATCATCGAGGTCGGAGGTATTGAATGAAGGCACGATGGAAACTGTCTCCGGATTTTGAGGGGCAGACCGCGTGCCGCGGGCCCGCCCCGAGGTTTGTCGTGGACGTATTGTACGGCGATTCAGAAATAGGACCGGTCCCAAATTCGCTTTGTGCAGGAATGCCGCATTTATTGGAAGAGGTTGACAAGTTTCAGGAATCGCCAGTATGGTTCCGTTCACGTTACACAAATTCACAGGCAGGACCGCAAGAGACCAACGCCGATCTCTGCCGGCCCACGTTTCTCGATGGGGTTTCCCCATTCCGATGACGTAAGGGGACCCGTATATGACCGCAGGTGTTGCGGTCGGAAACGGTTGGGGATGATCCCCGACGACGGTTAATGAATGGCTGGCGATACCGGCCATACCGCGGAGGTTAAAGGGAAGATGGTCAATTCTCGATTTGACAAGCTCGTTTCCCAGTTGCAGGCGGGGCAGATCGATCGGCGGCAATTCCTCTTCAAATCGGCGGTGATTGGCGCCAGCGCGAGCATGGCCATGGGTGCCCTGAACGCGGCAGCGCAGGACGGGTCGCCGGAAGCCTCGGCGGGCGGCGAAGAGCTGACGCCTGAGACCGTCGGTATGGAGGGCATCGAGCACACCGAGGACACCAGCAAGGGCAACATCAACCTGTATTCGTCGTGGCCGATGTCGGGCGCGTCGGAGCAGATCGGTGGTGACTCGGCAGAGGCGATTCGCCTCGCGCTCGACATCTTCGGCAATGCCGCTGGCGGATTCTCGATCACCTATGAGGCCCTGGATGACGGCCTCGCCGCCAACAATGGCGCCTGGGACGCCGCCAAGGAAGCGGAAAACGCCTCCATGGTGGTGAACGACGAGGATGCGGTGGCCTACATCGCGACCTACAACTCCGGCGCCGCGGAAGCGGCGATCCCGATCACCAACGAGGCCGGGCTTGCCATGATCTCCCCGGCCAACACGGCGGTGCAGCTCTCCAAGGATGCGCCGACGAATCCGGAGGGCTATCCGGACGTCCTGTACCCGACCGGCGAGCGCAACTACATGCGCGTGGTCCCGGCGGACGATCTCCAGGGCGAGGCGGGCGCGAACTACGCGTTCAATACGCTCGGCGCGCAGTCGGCCTATGTCCTCCATGACAACCAGACCTACGGGCGCGGCCTGGCTGACGTGTTCCAGCAGGAATTCGCACGCCTTGGCGGTGAGGTGCTCGGCTTCGAGGGCTTCGATGCAAATGCGCCGGAGTACCAGGCGCTGATGACGAAGATCTCGTCGACTGGCCCCGCGCTGGTTTACCTTGGCGCGATCGTGAACCTGAACTCCAGCAAGTTGCTGCAGGACATGCGCAGCGTGATGTCGCCCGACGATGTGGCATTCATGGGACCGGACGGGATCATGAACCAGGCCTTCGTTGATGGCGCGGGTGAGGCGGCAGAAGGCGCCTACATCACCTTCGGTGGCCTGCCGCCGGCAGAGCTGACGGGTGCAGGTGCCGTATGGGCGGAGATGATGCGCGAGCGGGTTGGCCGCGAGCCGGACTCCTACTCGGCATATGCATTTGAAGCCGCCGTCGTGGTGCTCCAGGCGATCGACCAGGTTGGCGAGAAGGATCGCGCGGCCGTGCTGGACGCCATGTTCAACACCACGGACTTCCGTGGCCTCACGGGCGAGTGGAGCTTCACGGAGACCGGCGACAAGGATCGCGCCGTGCTCTCGGTGAACGTCGTCCGGGAAGGCGTGATCGAGTTCGAGGCGGAGATTACACCGGCAGAATCCTGAGGCAGGTTCCAGTACCGGGTCGGGCTTCGTCCGGCCCGGTACTGGACTGCACAGGTCCTTCCAGACAGTTGGACAAGACCCGGGAAACCCGGACGCGGAGGCCACAAGCTACATGATTGACCCGAGATTCTCGCAGCTGAAGGACGAAGTGACTTCCGGATCTATTGACCGGCGAACGTTTTTCATGCGGGCGGTTGCGCTGGGCGTATCTGTCCCCGCAATCATGGCGTCCATGCCAGCGGCGGCGCAGGATGGTACGCCGGACGCTGCTCCCGCCGCGGAACTGTCGCCCGAGAACCTGGGCGTTGAAGGCGTCGAGCACATCACCGACACGTCCAAGGGCGTGATCAACCTGTATTCGTCGTGGCCGATGTCGGGCGCGTCGGAGCAGATCGGTGGCGACATGGCGGAGTCAGTTCGCCTCGCCGTCGATACCTGGGGTGGTGCCGCAGGCGGTTTCGAGATCGTTTACGAGGCCCTGGATGACGGCCTGGCCGCCAACAACGGCGCCTGGGACGCGGCCAAGGAAGCGGAAAACGCCTCCATGGTGGTGAACGATCCGGACGCGATGGTGTACATCGCGACCTACAACTCCGGTGCGGCGGAAGCATCGATCCCCATCACCAATGAAGCGGGACTCGCGATGATCGCGCCGTCGAATACGGCGGTCCAGTTGACGAAGGACAGCCCGGCGAACCCCGAAGGCTATCCGGAAGTCCTGTACCCGACCGGTGAGCGCAACTACATGCGTGTCTGCCCGTCGGACGACCTCCAGGGCGCGGCAGGCGCTGCCTATGCTTACAACGTGCTCGGCGCTACCAAGGCCTATGTCGTTCACGACAACCAGACGTATGGCCGCGGCGTTGCCGAGGTCTTCCAGGAGACGTTCGAGTCGCTCGGTGGAGAGGTCGTCGGATTCGAGGGCTTCGACGCGAACGCGCCGGAGTACCAGGCGCTGATGACCAAGGTCGCCTCGCAAGGTCCGGACATCTTCTACCTCGGCGCGATCGTGAACCTGAACTCGCCGAAGCTCCTGCAGGACCTGCGGACGGTGCTTTCGGCGGATGAGTGCGCGTTCATGGGTCCGGACGGCCTCATGAACCAGGCGTTCGTTGACGGTGCCGGTGACGCATCGAACGGGGCCTACATCACGTTCGGCGGACTGCCGCCGACCGAGCTGCAGGGCGCGGGCGCTGCCTGGGCCGACGCGATGCGGGAGCGGATTGGCCGCGAGCCGGATGCGTATTCCGTGTACGCGTTCGAGTGCGCCGCCGTCGCGCTCCAGGCGATCGACATGGTGGGCGAGAAGGACCGCGCGGCCATCCTCGAGACCATGTTCGGGATGGAGAACTTCCGCGGCCTGATCGGTACGTGGAGCTTCACGGAAACCGGCGATCCGGATTCGGTGACGCTGTCCCTCAATGTTGTCAACGATGGGGTGATTGACTTCCTTGAGACGATCAGCCCGCCGGAGTGATGACGAATACGTAACACCGTGTGTTCCGGACCGGGAGGCGATCCTTCCGGTCCGGACGCCGCCCGCGCGCGGCAGGCGGGAGGAGAGATGTGGATTCCGCCCGGGCGCGATGGCGTCGGGAGGACATGTGTCGGGTTGACCCAAGATGCACTGGACGCTCTTTTTTCAGTTCCTGATTATCGGATTATCGACCGGGGCGCTGATCGCCCTGATCGCGCTTGGTTACACGCTGGTGTACGGCATCATCGAGCTCATCAACTTCGCCCACGGCGATGTCTTCATGATGGGCGCCATGTTTGCCGCAACCGTGATCTCGATCATGGGGGTGACCAACGAATCGGGCGGCCTGATCATTATCGGGGCGTTGCTGGTCGGCCTGGTGCTCTCCATGGCGTTCGGCGCCGTCTTGAACGCCGGGATCGACTGGGTCGCCTATCGCCGGTTGAGGCACGCACCCCGACTTGCCCCGCTCATTGCCGCCATCGGTGTGAGCTTCATTCTCCAGAACATCGGTATTTACTGGAAGGGTGCCAACCCGATCACGCCGCCGAACATCATCCCGGCGGAATACCGCACCTACAACATCCTTCATGAGTGGCCGATCCTGCGGGACTGGTTCGCGGACTCCACGCTCCGGTTCCGCCTCCTTGACCTGATGGTGATCGGAACCACGATCCCGCTGCTGTTGCTTCTGTCCTGGTTCGTCTATCGCACGCGGATCGGCACGGCGATGCGCGCCACGGCGCAGGACCGCGAGGCAGCTGCGCTGATGGGGATCGATATCAACCGCACGATCGCCATTGCCTTTGTCCTTGGCGGCGCCCTTGCTGGCGCGGCGGGCCTGATCGCGCTCTTCTATAACAACTCGGCCCGCTTCCAGATGGGCTTCCAGTATGGGCTCTACGCCTTCACCGCGGCCGTTCTCGGAGGTATCGGTAACCTGGCCGGCGCCGTGATCGGCGGGTTCATGATTGGACTGATCTGGGCCTATAGCGACGGGTTCATGGGTCTGTACATCGAGGGGTGGGGGAGCCACTGGACCAACACCGTGATCTTCAGCATCCTCGTGCTTGTCCTGGTCTTCCGGCCCGCCGGCCTGTTCGGCCATTCCGAGCCTGAGAAGGTCTGAGCAGGGCTGAAGGAGAGACCCAGATGGCAACTACAGTTACTGATACTTCCGCAGCAATTGCCAGACGCACAAAGGCGTATTTCGACCAGCGGGACAAGGAGGATCGCGACCGCGTAAAAAAGGTCCTGATCGGCGCGGCCCTGGTCGCCCTTTACCCGCTCGTCGATTCGGCACTCGACCTCGGGCTGCTTGGCTCCTGGATCCCGATCCTGGTGTGGGTCCTGCTGGCGATGGGCCTGAACATCGTCGTTGGCTATGCTGGACTGCTTGACCTCGGCTACGTCGCGTTCTTCGTGATTGGCGCGTACGCCCAGGCATTCCTGACATCGCCCAGCAGTATCTTCGTCCAAAAGGGATGGATCCCGGAATTCTTCCAGCACTTCTGGCCGGCCATGGCCGTGTCATGGGTCGTTGCGGCGATCTGCGGCGCGATCATCGGCGCACCGACCCTGCGACTCCGGGGCGACTATCTCGCGATCGTGACCCTCGGGTTCGGCGAGATCGTGCCGGACTTCTTCACGAACACCGTCAGCATCACCCGTGGCCCGATGGGTATCGGGCAGATCGGTGGCCCGCCGGATATCAAGACTCCATGGTTCACCATCGGATTCGGCACGACTAACCAGTGGGAATGGTTCTGGCTGATCCTGCTGGTGGGGCTCGTGTCGCTGTGGGCGATTACGAGGATGTACGACTCCCGGCTCGGCCGCGCCTGGCAAGCGGTCCGGGAGGATGAGATCGCCGCCGCGAGCATGGGGATCGATACGGTCCGGACCAAGCTCTGGGCGTTCGCCCTCGGGGCATCGTTCTCCGGGTTCGCGGGATCGCTCTACTCGGGCTATGTCGGCGTCGTCTATCCGGACCAGTTCCAGTTCTCGCTTTCGATCGTCATTCTCGCGATGGTGATCCTCGGTGGTATCGGCAATATCTACGGTGTGATCGCCGGTGCATTCATCATCGGCGCCTTCGACCGGATCGCAGCGGAAGAGTTAAGCGGTCCGCTCAACTGGGTCGGTGAGCAGATGACCTGGGGACCGATTGCGCCGATCGGGGAATTCCTGGCGAACCACAGCCTGACATCGGATCGCTTCCTCATCTTCGGGCTCGCGCTGGTGTTGATCATGCTCCTGCGACCGGGTGGCCTGTTCCCGTCGGCACGGCGAGCGGCCGAGATGCAGGGTGATGACGATGACTTCGACTTCGACGAAGACCAGCAGAACCAGGCGCTCCGAGACACGCGCGAAGGGGATCAGTAGCCGTGGTAGCAACAACAGCCACGCAGGCAAACGAACGTCCCGGCCACTCAGATGTGGTGCTGCGGGCGCGAGACGTCACCAAGCAGTTCGGCGGTCTCGTCGCCGTTGACGGGGTTGACCTGGATATCTACCGGAATTCGATCACGAGCGTGATCGGTCCGAACGGAGCCGGGAAAACGACGTTCTTCAATATGGTGGCGGGGATCTACAAGCCGACGCGCGGCGAGATCCATTTCGGCGAGCACGCGATCTCCGGTGGCCCGTCGCGCTGGAACCTCCCGCTCCGCCCGGACCAGGTCACCGACATCGGGATCGCCCGGACGTTCCAGAACATTCGCCTGTTCGCCAATGTCTCCGCGATCGACAACGTGCTCATGGGGATGCACACCCGGCTGACGACCGGGGCCCTTGGCGCCGTTCTCCGGAACAGGAAGGTCAAGAACGAAGAGTATGAGGCACGTGCGAAAGCCTTCGCGTTGCTGGACTATGTCGGGCTGAGCGACCAGGCGATGACGACGTCGCGGAATCTCTCGTACGGTGACCAACGGCGGCTCGAGGTTGCCCGGGCGCTTGCGAGCAACCCCAAGCTGTTGCTGCTGGACGAGCCGACCGCGGGCATGAACCCACGAGAGACGGTTTCGATGACCGCGTTCATCGACCAGATCCGGCGGGAATTCGACCTGACGATTCTCCTGATCGAGCATGATATGAAAGTCGTCATGGGTATCTCGGACCACATCGCGGTGCTCGACCATGGGGTCAAGATCGCCGATGGCACGCCGGCCGAGGTTCGGGCTGATCCGAAGGTCATCGAGGCGTACCTCGGTGCCGGCTCGGCGGAGATCGTCGAGCGTCTGTCCGGCCAGAAGATGCCGGTGCCCGAAGACGACATCGTACGCCCTGACGCGGATGTGGATGGAACGAAATGAACAGTGAAAACATGCTGGAGTTGGTCGACGTCAACTCCTACTACGGTCACATCCATGCGCTGAAAGGCATCTCAATCGAGGTCAAGCGGGGTGAGATCGTCACGCTGATCGGTTCCAACGGCGCAGGCAAGAGCACGACCCTCCGCACAATTTCCGGCCTGCTCTCGCCGCGTACCGGTGAGGTGAGGCTGAACGGCCAGAAGATCAACGGCATGCCAGCGCACCGGGTCGCCGAGATGGGCGTGGCGCAGTCACCTGAGGGACGGCGCATCTTCCCACGCATGAGCGTGCTCGAGAACCTGGAGATGGGTGCCTTCGTTCACAAGGGCGTGGACAAGGATGACCTTGCGCGGGTGTTCGATCTCTTCCCGCGGCTCAAGGAGCGCATCAACCAGAACGCTGGCACCATGTCGGGTGGCGAGCAACAGATGCTCGCGATTGGTCGTGCGCTGATGGCGCGGCCGGAAGTCCTGCTGCTCGATGAGCCATCGATGGGACTTGCGCCGATCCTCGTTGAGCAGATCTTCTCCATCGTGCGGGACATCAACCAGCAGGGCACGACGGTCCTGCTGGTCGAGCAGAACGCGTTGATGGCTCTCGCGATCGCCAGCCGAGGCTATGTCCTGCAGACCGGTAACATCGTGCTCCATGATGACGCCAAGGCGTTGATGGTCAACGAAACGGTCCGCAAGGCGTATCTTGGCGAGGATTGACCGACCACACTATTGACCACTGTCGAAATGGGAAATGGCGGTCCACAGGACCGCCAGGGGGGACAACATGAGCCCGCAGGCCATACCATTGGCCCGCGGGCTCATGTTGCCTCCCAGTGCTACGGTTGATGTCCGAATCTGGTATACCCCTAATAACAATCCATGCATCCAGGTATGTCCGAGCGACGTCCCGGATGCTGATACGACGGACCAACGCCGGGCCAACCCATTGGCCAGGGCGACTTTCATCATGACGAATGGGGCATAACCATGGCATTCAAGACTCGCGCCTCCCGGGTTGAACTCCCGGAGCGCATCGAGCGGCTCAACGAGCTTTCCTACAACCTTTGGTGGACCTGGCAGCCGCGGGCGAAGGAGCTCTTCCGCGAGCTCGATCCGGTGTTGTGGGAGGTCTGCAAGGAGAACCCGGTGCTGTTGCTGCACCGGATCGATCCCGCGCGGCTGTACAAGGCAGTCGAGGATCCTGCGTTCGTCGGCCAGTACGACGATGTGATGATGCGGTTCGATACCATGATGAACTCCGCGGAGAGTGAAACATGGCTCGCGCACCAGCATCCGGAGTTGATCGGCAAGAAGGTTGCCTATTTCTCCGCCGAGTTCGGGCTGCATCGCGCGCTTCCGATCTATTCGGGCGGCCTTGGTGTCCTCGCGGGCGACCATATCAAGGAAGCCAGCGATATGGGCATCCCGCTGACCGCGGTGTCCCTGCTGTATCGCCAGGGCTATCTCCAGCAGCGACTGGATTCGAGCGGCTGGCAGCATGACGTGCCCGCGCACCTTGAGCCGGATTCCGAGCCTACGACGCAGGTGATGAACGAAGACGGCACCCCGGTGCTGATCGAGGTCGACCTGCAGGATGGCTCTGGCCCGCTTTGCCTGGCGGTATGGCAGGTGAAGGTCGGGCGTGTGTCGCTCTATCTCCTCGATTCCGATGTCGACGGAAACCCGGAGTGGACGCGACAGCTCTCCTCACGCCTGTATGGCGGCGATACGGAGCATCGCCTGCGCCAGGAGATCGTTCTTGGCATCGGTGGCGTCCGGTTGCTGCGCACGCTCGGGATCGAGCCGACCTACTGGCACGCTAACGAGGGTCATGCGGCGCTCTCGATGGTGGAGCGGGTGCGCGAATACGTCGCTGAGGGCAAGTCCTTCGAGGAAGCGCAGGAGCTGGTCCGCAAGTCGACGGTCTTCACCACGCATACCCCGGTTCCGGCGGGACATGACATCTTCCCGCCGGAGATGATCGACCGGTACTTCTCGCACTACTGGCCGGAACTCGGTACGGACCGCGAGGGATTCCTGGCGCTCGGCCGGCATGGAGACGATGAGGGGTTCAACTTCACGGCGCTCTCGCTGCGGCTTGCCGCCCATCGCAATGGCGTGAGCGAGAAGCACGGCGAGGTTTCCCGCCAGATGTGGCACGATATCTGGCCCGGCACGACCGAGGAGAACGCTCCGATCGAATCGATCACGAACGGCGTGCATCTGCGCACGTGGATCTCACCGGTGATGCGTGGCCTGTATGCGAAGTACCAGCCGATCTACTGGAAGGACCAGCAGGAGAAGCCGCACGTCTGGGATACGATCCTGAATATCCCCGATGCCGAGTTCTGGGCTGCCCACCAGAGCGCCAAGCAGGCGTTGATCGCCGAGATGCATGAGCGCGCGCGGCTGCGCTATGTCGAGGGGCAGTTCGATGCCTGGCAGGTGCTGTCGTCCGGCCCGTTCCAGAACCCGAATGTGCTCACGCTTGGCTTCGCGCGGCGCTTCGCGACCTACAAGCGGGCGACGCTGCTGTTCCGCGATATTGACCGCCTGGCGAAGATCCTGACGAACCCGGAGCACCCGGTCCAGCTCGTGTTCGCCGGCAAGGCGCACCCGGCGGACGAGGGCGGCAAGAAGCTCATCCAGGATATCTACCTCAAGGCGCGTGATCCCCGGCTTGGTGGCCGCGTGGCGTTTGTCGAGGACTACGAGATGGGCCTTGCGTCGAAGCTGGTCGCCGGCGTCGACGTGTGGGTCAACAATCCGCGCTACCCGCTCGAGGCATCCGGCACCAGCGGCATGAAGGCCGCGGCAAACGGTGTGCCGAACTTCAGCATCCTCGACGGATGGTGGATCGAGGGATGGGACGGCAAGGATGGCAACGGCTGGGGCATCCAGTCCTCCACGAAGGAAGGGGATGCCCAGGACGAAGCAGAAGCCAACATGATGTATGAAGCGCTTGAGGAGCAGGTCGTGCCGCTCTATTACAAGCGCTCTGCAGACGGCCTGCCGCACGACTGGATTCGCGTGGCCAAGGAGGCGATTCGCACCGTGGCGCCGCAGTTCAGCGCCCGGCGAATGCTGATCGACTACGTCGAGCAGCTCTACTCCCCGGCGGCAGGCGTCGTGGAAGAGCATCGGGCGCACCGCAAGGAAGCCGCCCTCGTTCGATAGACGACAGGTGAAGAACTGAGAAATGGTCCCGCTGGTGAATCCGGCGGGACCATTTTCGTTTTATCACCGCAGGTTCGGTCGTTACCCGGCGCTGAGCCCGCGGAGTTCGCGTACCATCCGGATCCTGGGCGGGATGTCCGGCCCCCCTGTAGCTCGCACGAGTGCGTCCTGGTTCGTGATGAGGTCGAAGATGGCCGCGTCCCGGTCGGGTTTCTCGTTCGACACCCATTCCCGCAGGGCCGACTCGCCACGCGACGTGGTCCACGGTCGTGTCAGGACCCAGGTGATCGCCCCGGCCACCACAATGAAAGTGAGCCCGGCGAGGAAGACCGCGAATCGTGAGAGGGACGCCATACCGGGAGAGAGGAGAAAGATCGCGATCGCAGCGACGATCGTGCAGGCAATGAGGGTCCAGGTCGTCTCCGGACGGGCATCACGATGAAGGAGGCCGCGGTGCGCGAGATCGTCTTCCATGCTGCGTCGTGCGGGCGCCGTGATCTCCGCCTGCCGCCGAAGGACGTGCTCGTTGAGCGTGCCGTCGTCATCGGCCTCGATCGCGAGACGCTCCAGCACGGCGTCGGCGAACGTATCGTTAACTTTGATATCGCGGTCGATGCTCCACTTTCCGTCATCACCCGGCAACAACGCCCTGATCTGGACCAGATGGAGGAGGGCGCCGGTGACGACATGGTCGTCTACCCGGCCGCGCGCCAGCGCGCCAGCCTCGAACGCCGTCAGGGAGGCATCGTCAACGGCTCGCCCGTTCCGGCTTCGGCGTTGGATCCATATGAGGAGGCCGGTCAATCCGCCGATGGCGAGGATCGTTCCGCCGGCAAGCGCCGTGTTGGTGACGGTGGCCAGTTTTTCCTGGTTCTCCGAGCGTTCGATCCTGGCGGGCACGCCGAACAGGTTGTCGTATGAGAGGTAGGCGATTCCGCTCTGGATGCCGCCGGGGATCGAGTCTGCCCGGAAGAACGGGTTGATAATGTCGTTCAGGATCCGGTCCAGTTTATCTTGCGTCAGCCCGTTCAATGGCAGCGCCCTGTCACCGACCGCGAACGCGGCGGTTGACCGGGTGGGATCGTCTTCCGGGACGACGACCATCAGCAGGATGCCTTCATCGGCGTCGATCATGGGCGTGATGTCGTCTTCGATCAATTCCTGAGTTTCGGTGACGAGCCATTCCTCGCCGATGCGCTGGACGATTTGATGTCCGGATGGCACTGCGCCTTCGATGATCTGCGTTTGTTGCAGGAGGTCGATGCTGGAAGGCACGCTGATCGCACGGACGGTGAGCGGCACCCCGAACAGGCGCGCTTCGTTGACCATTCCCACGATCGCGTCCTGTTCCTCCGACGTAAACAGGTCAGGAGGGGAGGTCTGGAGTTGTGGTTGTTCCATGTCGACCACGCTGGCAAGCGGGTCCCGCTCCCTCGCGGATGCCGCCAAGGGTGAAGCGACGTGTGCGACCACGATGAGCGTGAGGAGGACTACGTGCAGGATTCGTCTCATTGTTGTGGGACCTCCTGCGACGAGTGGCTGGAGTAGGCGGGGATGGTA
>CAZVAA010000010.1:16850-28602 GCA_964624125.1 uncultured Sphaerobacteraceae bacterium
GGTGTCCAGAACCCCCGCCGGAACGTCCACCAGAGGAGGATGACCACACCCGCCGCGGCTGGGATGAAATCGTATCCGATCGGCGCGCCGTCGATTCCGAGGCGATCCTGCGCGATCGAGAGGAGCCACCGGGTGGATGCGTGCGACTCGGTGAGCTGCCTGCCGAACCGGCCCAGCGCATCCAATGGGCTGGACACGGCGGTGTTGGGCCATGCCTCACCCTGTTCGAGCATCTCACCGGCCCGGAACGCGTACAGGTCCCACGTCCTGCGGATGGGCGCCGGCCAAAGGAATGGATAGCTGGCGACGAAGGCGGCGAACGCGATGACCGGCTGCCAAAGCAATTTGATGCCGTAGCCGCGCCCCCGCGGGCTGTTGTCGGTCACCAGGCGGAGGACGCCGAACATGGCGAGGGGCACGCTCAACAGAAGCGGCGTCAACTTCACCGATCCGCCCAGTCCGAGCAGGATACCGAGCAGGATCGCTCGGGACCAAGTGGGCTTCTTCGCGAATCCCCAGGCGCTGATAAAGATCGACATCAGCAGGAGCGAGAGCGTCTGGTCGGACAGGGCCTGTGTCGAGAGGATGACGTGCAACGGGTGAATGGCGATGAACATGGCCGCGATGCTGCCGCCGACGCGGTTGGTTAGCAACCGGCCCAGCACGTAGGCCGCGGCGGCGACCATCGCCCCGACAACCGCGTTGGTGCGGCGTCCCGCGGTCAGGATCTCTTCGCTGGGCACGGCGCCCATTCGCTCGTTCCAGTCGCGACCGTAGGAGAAGTCCCACACCTTGACGGTGTCGACCTCCTTCCCCTGGATGATCAGGCCGAGGCCCATCACGATGCTGCCGAGCGGTGGCTGGCCCCGGGTGGTGACATAGTCCTGCCAGGTCGTGCCGAACGGATCGGCGAGATCGCGCGCGTAATAGGCGCGGTTCAGCCAGCGTGATTCGTCCGGATGCGTCGGGGTGGTCGGGAGTGCCTCGAGGTTGACGGCGAGCGAGATCGCGAAAAAGAGCAGGGCCAGCAGGATATCCGGAAGTCGTCGCTCGAACGTGGAGAGGACGCGCTGACGCGGTGAAACGTCGCGGCCTCGTAACCTGATTGAGCGCACACTGGGTAGCGATCGCCGCAATCGGCCGATGCGCGGCCGCGATCGTCGTGCATGCCGTTTCCGGTGCGCAAATGGCGGTGGCGGTGGAGTGGTCAGGTGTTTCACGAGACGGACTCCATCATGCGACCTCGCCGGCGAAGTTGCATTCGCTTGCGCATGCGGCGGGTCGTGGGCGGAACGCTCCGGAGCGGGGTTGCGATCTCCGGGCGGGTCCATGTCCACGCCTGGGTCCCGATAACCACGAGCAGGATGGCGATGCTGGCAATGCCGATACGGCTTTGGCCATATACGGAGAGCATTGCGAGCACGAGCAATGCGCCAGCCAAAGTCGCGCCAGTTCGCCACGGAGCGTCGAGGATCGATCGTTGTTGGCCGCGCAGGGAGAGCACCACCCCGGTCGCGACCGTCCCGATTACGAGCAGTGGGCCGGCGATGTTTGCGACGCCATGCGCGACGCTCCGGGCTCCTTCAACCGGTGCGGGAGGTGGCGGAAGGTAGATGCCACCGTAGCGAAGTTCGCGAAGGGCATAGACGACCGCTTCAAAGGGGTGCCCGTCGTTCAGGAGCGTTCGCGGGTTGCCTGCCAGCACGGTTTCGACATAGCTCGGAGACAGTCCGCTCCCATCGAAGGTTTCATCGCCCCAGGATGCCACGATGGAGCCCGCACCAATATCACCATCGACGTGTGAATACAGGATGACCAGGCCATCGTCCATGCTGGCTTCGGACTCCACCCCCCAGGACAGACGTACGTCATCCGCAAACGCTTTCGCGGCCTCGGGGGCTGCCTCCTCCGGCGTTGCAGGTCGCACGTAGACGAGCGTCGGGATCTCCGAGCTCTGCACCAGTCGCGCGTCGCGAGCCAGCGTCTGTTGCTGGTCCTCTCCGAATACTGGTGCCGGGTCGTAGAAATACGGGAGCTGTTCCGGACGTGGATCGGGTGCGGACTGGGCTTGTGCCCCCACGGTCACGAGGGTGAGCGCGAGCGCGGCGATCACGCACACGATCGGCATTCGCAGCCACATTCCGGGTTTGTGAGGGAAACGGTTGTACACGCGTTGCATCCAGAAGCTCATCGACCCTGTGGCGCCAGCGATGCTGCCCGGTTCCGGCCGGGCGCCGCACGCATGAGCAGCGCGCGAGCGCCCCAGGCGAGATACCCGATGCAGCAACCGATCGCGACGACTTCGCCCAGCAAGATGGGCAGGTAATACCGTTCAAAGTCTACCCGCATGCTGAGGATGATGGTGCCTGTCTGGAAGACGATGAGGGCGGCGACGGCGAGCTCTGCGCTGCGGATGCCCTTGATGACGCCGACGACCGTGATCGCCAGCAACCCAGCCACGGCGAGGACGACGTCCGTCATCGATAGACGCTCCGACAGCGTGTCGAGCCCGCCGCTTGAGAGCATGTGCCCGGTCGAGCTCCACGCGTCACCGAGCGCGACCAGGGTTCGGTCGATCGCGTCCAGGGGCGTGTCGGTCCGGAACTGGGGATAGAGACGGTACTGGTTGGCCATCTCATCCTGGCGGAACCGGATCAGCTCCAGCGTCCGGCCAATCGGGTTGGGCCAAAGGTAGGGATAGATAAGGACGAACGTAGCGAGGGCTGTGAAGGGCGTCGAGAGAAGCATCCACCCTTGATGGCGAAGGGAAGGCAGCCCGAGCGGACCTGATGATACCGGGCTCTTGAGCCTCCGCTGGTCTCGCCACGCGAGGATGAGTTGGACCGCGCCGATGGCGGCGAGTGGAGCGACGAGCGCGATCGGGGTGAACTTGTTCGCGCCACCGATGCCGATCAGGATGCCTGCGGCGACTGCCCAGCCCCAGCCGGGTTTCCGCATGAGCTGGATGACGCACAGCATCAGGAGGGCCAGCGTGAGGGTGAGCGTCGTATCCGCGAGCGCGAGCCGGTTATGCCAGATCTGGAGCGGGTTCCCGATCAGGAAAAGTGCACCAACGAGGCCGCCAACCGGGTTTGTGAGCTGGCGAACGGTGAGGTAGACCGCACCAACGGCGATCGCCCCGAGAAGCGAGTTCCAGCGGCGTCCGGCCATCAGGTCGTCACGATTCGGTATCGCGCCAATGGCTTCATTGAACTCACGACTCCGGCGGAAATCGTAGGCGTTGTTGGTTTCAAGGTCGCGTCCCTGCACCATGAGCCCAAGGCCCATCATGTAGGAACCGACAGGTGGTTGCCCGCGGGTGAGGTATTGGTCGTTCCAGGTGGGCCCGAAGGGGTCCGCGAGGTCGGTAAGGTAATGGGCCCGGTTCAACCACCTGCTCTCGTCCTGGTGGAAGGCCGTTGAGTCGATTCCCCGGACGTAGCTGGTGAAGGCGATCACCACGAGAAGGGCGATGATCGTGATATCCACCAGGCGGTGACGCCGGAGCGTGCTCGCCCAGCTTGCCGCCGGAAGCGATGTGGGCGTCGGCGCCGATCGGGGAGTCGCCTCCACGCCGGTCGTCGCGTCCTCCTGGATTGTCGTCGCAGGTGTGTTCGCCATTGCTCTGATGTGATCCAGTTGCTTGCCTGCCGGCACCCGGCCCCACGTTGATACCACATACCGCGGATTCGCGAGAGTCTCGCGAGATCATGCTATCTTTCCGGTCGTGATGTACCGGAGAAAGACGGGTAGGGCGCGTGATGGTGGATTGCGCGTCAGTCGCCAGAGGGCAGGTGGAATGACCCAGCGCACGATTGACCGGATCCTCGTTGCCAACCGTGGGGAGATCGCCTTGCGGATCATGCGCACCTGCCGTGAGATGGGTATCGCGACCGTGGCCGTGTATGGCGACGGGGAGGAGCGCGCACAGCATGTCCTGTACGCGGATGATGCCTACCGGATCCCGGATGGCGAAGGCCTCCCGTACCTGCGTATCGACGCGTTGATCGATATCGCCCGTCGCTCCGGTGCGGATGCGGTCCATCCCGGGTACGGCTTCCTCGCGGAGAATGCCGGCTTCGCCCGCGCGGCACACGACGCTGGATTGGTATTTATCGGTCCGCCGGCGGAGGCGATCGCCGCAATGGGGGACAAGGTCGAGGCGCGCCGGATCGCCGGGTCGGCGGGGGTGAGCCCGGTGCCGGGGACCACCGACCCGGTCGCGACCGTCGACGAGGCCCGGGCATGGACGGCGGAGCACGGGTTCCCCGTCGCGGTCAAGGCGTCCGGCGGCGGTGGGGGGCGCGGATTCCGGGTCGCGCATTCCGAAGCCGAGCTTGCCGATGCCTTCGAAGGAAGCCGTGGTGAGGCGGAGCGCTATTTCTCCAACCCCGAGGTCTACCTGGAACGGTACGTGGTACGGCCGCGGCATATCGAGGTCCAGGTGTTCGTCGATGCCGAAGGCACGGCGGTGGCCTTCCCCGAGCGTGAGTGCTCCATCCAGCGACGCCACCAGAAGCTGATCGAAGAAACGCCGTCGACCGCCGTCGACGCCGACCTGCGGAAGCGGCTGCAGGAGGCGTCGATCTCGCTCGCATCGGCGGTGGGGTATCGCGGTGTCGGCACGATCGAGTACCTGCTCGAGGAAGACGGAAGCTTCTGGTTCCTGGAGATGAACACGCGAATCCAGGTCGAGCACACCGTGACCGAGATGGTGACCGGGATCGATATCGTGCGTGAGCAGGTCCGCGTCGCCGCTGGCCTTCCGCTTTCCTTCGCGCAAGACGATCTCGAGCCCAATGGCTGGTCGATCGAGTGCCGGATCAACGCGGAGGATGCCGCTCGCAACTTTGCCCCCGCGACCGGCGTGCTCACCACTTACGTGCCTCCAACGGGATTTGGTGTCCGGGTCGATGGTGCGCTGGTGCAGGGCGATGAGATCCCGCCCACTTACGATTCGATGATCGCCAAGCTCGTCACCTGGGCCCGAGACCGCGGTGAGGCGACAGAACGCATGCTGCGCGCGCTTGCCGACTATCGCATCGAGGGCGTGCCGACGGTGATTCCGTTCCACCAGTGCGTCCTCAAGCACAACGCGTTTGTTGACGGTGCGACATCCACGACCTTCCTGGCCGATCATCCCGAGGTGCTTGAAGGCTCCACGTCAGGATCGGCGAACTCCGGTGGCGATGGTGAGCGCGACGAGCCGATGCAACTCGTCGTCGAGGTCTCCGGACGGCGCTTCGATGTCGCCGTTTCCGGCTTGCCAGTGAACGGTAACGGCCGGAAATCGAACAGGCGATCCCGCAAGCCCGGGCCTCCGAAATCGGCTGGCGCGGGTGCCTCCGGCGGCAACGACCTCGTCAGCCCGATCCAGGGCACGGTCCTACGCGTTGCGGTCGAGGAGGGGCAGCGCGTGGCGACCGGTGACCTGGTGTGCGTGGTCGAGGCGATGAAGATGGAGAACGAAATGACGGCGCATCGGGACGGCGTCATTACCGGTCTCAACGCATCCGCGGGCGGGACGGTCCAGATCGGGGCGGTGATCGCCACGATCGAAGACGCGCCAGCGTCGTGACCTCCCGGCACAGGTGTGGCAGGATGCGGTAGCATCCATGAACGGACGGGCCACTGAGCCTGTATCGTGGCCTGGAGCATTCCGTGACCCAACCGAGCACCACATCTGAATACCAGGGCGGGCATGTCACGGTCCTGCTCGATGAAGCCGTGCGGGCGCTTTCGCCTGTTCGCGGCGGCATCTTTGTCGACGGCACCTTCGGGGGCGGTGGACATACGCGCCGGCTGCTGGAGACCCTAGACGGTGATGCGACCGTTATCGCGATCGACGCCGACCCCGCGGCGATCGAACGGGCGAACGCATTGCGCGCAACGCCGCTTGGCCGTGGCGTGCGGCCGGTGCATACCAACTTCCGGCAGCTTGCGAGTATCGTCGCCGAGCTGGATATCGACGCCGTAGATGGCATCCTGTTCGATCTCGGGCTTTCGTCGTTCCAGCTCGATGAGGCGGATCGCGGCTTCGCATTCCGCTTCGAAGGGCCACTGGATATGCGGTTCGACCCGACGACCGGGCCATCGGCCGCCGATCTCGTAAATACGCTGGACGCGGAGGACCTCGCGCGCATCCTGTGGATGTACGGTGAGGAATCCCGGTCACGCCGGATCGCCCGGGCGATTGTGGATCGACGGGCATCGCAACCGTTCGAAACGACCTCCGACCTCGCCGCGTTCATAGAGACAACCGTTGGAGGGCGCCGGGGCAAGGGAATCCATCCGGCGACGAAATCGTTCCAGGCGCTGCGGATCGCAGTGAACGACGAGTTGACTGCGCTGGAGGCGGTGCTGGGTGACTCGATCGGGTTGTTGAAGCCGGGTGGCCGCCTGGCCGTGATCTCGTTCCACTCGCTGGAAGATCGCAAGGTGAAGCAGACGTTTGCCGCCGAGTCCGCGACATGCATCTGCCCACCCGAGCAACCTGTCTGTACATGCGATCATTCACCCCGGCTCCGGCGCATCGGGAAACCGGTGAAGCCGTCCGCAACCGAAACCGCAACCAATCCCCGCAGCCGTTCCGCGATCATGCGTGTCGCCGAGCGCCTGCCGGACCCTGATACACCGACGATGGGGCTGCATCATGAGGAAATATGAGCTTCGCGACATCCTGGCGGGCACAGGTGGCGAATACAGCGAGGAGTTGCCCGATTCGCCCGTGTTCCTTGAGCTCGAGCGGGATTCCCGCGAGGTCAGGCCAGGTAGCGTCTTCATCGCCGTGCGTGGCGAAAACCACGACGGACACTCGTTCGTGCGGATAGCCGCCGAGAATGGCGCAAGCGCGGCGATCGTGTCGAAAGCATGGGCGGAGGAGAACCGGGACGCTGGAATCCCGCTGATCATGGTCGATGAGCCGGTTGCCGCGCTTCAACGGTGGGCTGCCTGGCGGCGGGACCAGTTGAATGTCCGCGTGGTCGGGATTACCGGAAGCGTCGGGAAGACGAGCGCGAAGGAATCCATCGCGGCGGTGCTGGGTCAGCGCTGGCGCGTCTACCGCAGCCCCGGGAACTTCAACAACGAGATCGGCCTACCTCTCTCGATACTGGATTGCCCGGATGACGCCGAGGTGATTGTGCTGGAGATGGGCGGCGCGTACGCATTTGGCGAGCTCACATTGCTGGCAAGCATCGCCCGGCCCGATGTCGCGGTCGTCACCAATGTCTACCCGGTCCATATCGAGCGGATGGGAAGCCTGGAGGCGATCGCCCAGACGAAGCAGGAACTGGTGGAGGCGATCCCGGAATCTGGCCTGGTGGTGCTGAACGGCGACGATTCGCGCGTCCGGAACATGATTAGCGCCGCCAGGGGCCGGGTCATCACCTATGGATTGCACGATCCCGCCGATGTCCGGGGATCGGAGGTCCAGACCGAGGGACTCAAGGGCACATCGTTCTGGGTTGAGATCGATGGTGATCGAACCGCGGTCAAAGTGCCGTTTATCGGTGCGCCGGGCGTGCAGATCGCGATGGTCGCGATGGCGGTTGGCCACGGCTTCGGGATGCACATCTCCGAGATGCTGGTGGGGTTGCAGGATCCGAAGATCCAGGTCCGGTTGCTCTTCGTTTCCGGCCCGAACGGCTCGCGTTTGATCGATGACACCTACAACGCGAGCGCGCCGTCGATGATGGCGGCCCTGTCGGTGCTCGGGCAGGTGCCGGCAAAGCGGAAGATCGCCGTGCTCGGCGAGATGCGGGAACTGGGTCATGTCTCGGAGGCAGAGCATCGCCTCGTTGGTGGCCGCGCCGGAGACGTCGCGGACGTCATTGTGACCTTCGGTGACCTGGCCCGATTTGTCATCGAGGAGGCGCAGGCGGCCTCCCGGTCGGATGATCGCCCGCTGGAGGTGCATGCGTTCGGCGTAGACCAGCGAGAGGAGTTGGTCGCGTTCCTGAAATCGGAGTTGCGTGATGGCGATATCGCGCTGATCAAGGGCGCGCGCGGCCTCCAGATGGAAACGATCGTCGAGGAGCTGCGGCCGGAAATCGACCCCGGGACTGACCAGGATGGATTGCCGACATGACGCAATTCGCGGGATTCATCCTTCTCGAAATTGATCCGATCATGCCGAAAGACGGCAACGAGAATATGGCCGTCTCGCTGGCGCTGGCCGCGCTGGCTTTCGTGATCACGATCATCATCGGCCGGCCATTCATCACCGGATTGCGGCAGAAGAAGATCGGGAAGAAAATCCGGCTCGAGCTGGACCAGCACTTCGGCAAGTCAGGCACGCCGACGATGGGCGGCCTGATGGTCGTCATCACGGTCGTGGTGCTGAATCTCGTGTTCAATACCTGGGGTCGGGAGTCGATGTTGCTCCCGGCGTTCGTCCTGATCGCCACGTCGATCCTGGGTGCATTCGATGACATGTTGACCATCGTCGGGGTGACCAAGCCAGGCTCCGAAGAGGGCATGGCCGGACGCGTGAAGATGATCTGGTTGAGCGCGATCGGCCTTGTCGCCGCGCTCATCATGCACCTGCCGGACCCGTGGGGTCTTGGGCTGACCAATATGTATGTCCCGCTCGTCGGCCAGTTCGACATCGGATGGGTATACGTCCCGATCGCCACCTTCGCGGTGGTGGGGATGGCGAATGCGGTCAACCTGACGGACGGCCTGGACACCTTGTCGGCCGGGACATCCGCGATCGCGTTCGTGGCCTACGGGATCATCGCCTACCTGCAGGGGCAGACCGGTGTCGTCACCTTCTGTTTCATCATGGTTGGTGCGCTGATGGGGTTCCTGTGGTTCAATGCGAATCCGGCGCAGGTCTTCATGGGCGATGCTGGCGCGCTGGCGCTCGGCGCCTCGCTTGCCGTCGCGGCGTTCATGACGGGGCAGTGGTTGCTGCTGCCGGTCGTCGGTGGCGTGTTCGTCGCCGAGACGGTTTCGGTGATGATCCAGACGACATGGTTCAAATACACCCGGAAGAAGACCGGGGTTGGGCAGCGGGTGTTCCGCATGACCCCGTTGCACCACCACTTCGAGCGGCTCGGCTGGTCCGAGACGCAAGTCGCGTTGCGGTTCTGGCTCGTCGGGATGATGTCCGGCCTGCTGGGAGTCGCGCTCGCGCTCCTTTAACGAGAGAACCAGCGGAAGTACCTTTTGGCGGCAGGTAGATGGTGAAGCAGATCGAAGGAACCCGATATACGGTGATGGGGCTTGGTGTCCTCGGCGGTGGTGTTGGGGTTGCGCAGTACCTTGCGCGCCATGGCGGCATCGTCACCGTGACCGACATGCGCGAGGCAGCCGATCTCCAGGCATCGATCGGGATGCTCGAGAACTTGCCCGTTACCTACCATCTCGGCGGCCATGAGGACGCCGATTTTACCCGGGAGAATGCGGATGTCGTGGTCCGTAACCCGGGAGTCCGCCGCACATCGCATTATCTCCAGATCGCCAGGCAATCCGGCGTCGACATCGAGATGGAGATGTCGCTCTTCTTTCGCGCCTGCAAGGCGCCGATCCTTGGCGTCACCGGAACCAAGGGCAAGACCAGCGTCTCCACGCTCTGCTCCAACATCCTGCGCGCATGGAAGCCGGAGACGATCCTTGCGGGGAACATGGGTATCTCCGCCCTCAACCTGGTGGACGACATCCTGCCCGACCAGCCGGTCGTGATCGAGCTTTCCAGCTGGCAGCTGGAAGCGCTGGACGAGCATCGACTCGGACCCCGCGTCGCCGTGCTGACCAACATCTCGCCGGACCATCTCGACAGCTACGACAGCTATGAGGACTATGCGGCGACCAAACGCACGATCGGCCATCATGGTGGCGATGGTGCCGTTGTGGTCTACAACGCGGATGACCCGGATACCGCGAAGATCGCGCATGAGACCAGCGCCCGGCTGATTCCCTTTGGCTTGAGCGACCCGGGCTCGGACGGCGCATGGCTCTCGGGCGACGAACTCGTGCTGCGACTCGATGGGCGTGAGGATCGGCTGCCGCGCCCACAGCAATTGCAGCTGTCCGGCGAGCACGGGATCGGTAATGCGCTTGCGGCCTTTGCGGCGACGGCCGCCTACGGCGCGCCGCTGGAGGCGATCCGGCAGGGAATGGAGACCTTCGCCGGGGTGCAGAACCGGATGGAAGAGGTCGGGATCGTCGACGGCGTGCTGTATATCAACGACACCGCGGCATCGGCGCCGGCCGCGGCCGTCGCTGGCGTGCGCCTGCTCTCGCAGCGGGCGAAGCGGCTGCACCTGGTCGCCGGGGGCGCGGAGAAGAATACCGATCTCTCGCCGTTCGCCGACGAGATCGCTGCGCGGAAACCGCGCGTGCTCCTGCTCGACGGCACAGCGACCCCGGAATTGATGCGGATGCTGGATGAGCGGGGCGTGGCGTATGACGGGCCGTTCCCCTCGATGGCGATCGCGGTCGATGCCGCCGCCAACGAAGCGCGGGAGGGCGATATCGTGACGCTGACGCCAGGCTGCGCCAGTTTTGGCATGTTCCGCAATGAGTTCGAGCGTGGCGCCCAGTTTCGCGAGGCCGTTCGCGCTCGCGGTATCCCCGAGCTTGAAGAAGGATCCACCCGATGACCGACTCCGCTGCTGATCCTGCTATCCGCCGCGCCGAGCCGTTGCCGCCACCGCCCGCGACATTCCACTTCATCGGGATCGGCGGGATCGGCATGAGCGGGCTTGCCCGCATCCTGACGATCTGGGGCTACAAGGTCACCGGTTCGGATGCCGTCGAGTCGACGCAGGTCGAGGCGCTCCGGGCGATGGATATCCCGGTCGTCATCGGCCACGACGACCCGACGTATGCCGGCCTCGCCGACATGGTGGTGACGAACAAGCGCGCGGCCGCCAACGCGAAGGTGGAGCTTGACGCGGCCGAAGCCGCCGGAGCCCGGATCATCAAGCGGGGCGACCTGCTCGGGTTCGTCGCCAACGAGAAACAGTCCATTTGCGTTGCCGGGTCGCATGGGAAGTCGACGACCTCGGGCATGCTGTCGGTCGCGCTGCGGTCCCTGAATGCCGACCCGACGTTTGCCGTCGGGGCGATCGTCGGCGCAACGGGGACAAATGCTGAGGCGGGCGACGGGCCGTACATGGTCGTTGAGGCGGATGAGTTCGACCGCTCCTTCCATGGCCTGTTCCCGAATGTCGCAATCATCACCTCGGTTGCGTTCGACCATCCCGATATCTATGACGGCCAGGAAGCATACGACGAGGCATTCGTCGAATTCGTCCGGAATATCAAGCCGGATGGCACGCTGGTGATCGCCGGGGATGACGACGGGGCGGCTCGCGTGCTTGAAGGGGTGAAGGCGCTCGGCCGCGACGACCTCACGATCCAGACATTCGGCGAGACGGATGGCGTCGACTGGCGGCTCACCGGGAGCGAGGCCAGCTGGAGCGCGGTCGCCCCGGACGGCACGACCCACGAATTGCGGATGGCGATCCCCGGTCGTCACAATGCGCGGAACGGCATCGCCGCGCTCGCGGCGCTCCATACCCTCGGCTACCACGTCGAGGTCGCCAGCGCGGCGATCGGCACGTTCCGTGGCATCGGACGCCGGTTCGAGCACAAGGGCACGATGGACGGCGTCGATATCATCGACGACTACGCGCATCACCCGGATGAGGTGAGCGAGGTGCTCTCCGCCGCGCGGGATGTCTTCCCGAACCGGCGGGTGATCGCGGTTCACCAGCCGCATACCTATTCCCGTACCCATTCG
>CAZVAA010000010.1:28702-31348 GCA_964624125.1 uncultured Sphaerobacteraceae bacterium
TTCATGCCGGACGCCGACATGTCGTTGTATACGACGATGCGGATTGGTGGTCCTGCGGATTTTCTTGTGCGCGCGCAGTCGGCGGACGACATCACCGCCGCGGTGAACTGGGCGCATGAGGAGAACTTCCCCGTGACCGTGATCGGTGGCGGCAGCAACCTCCTCGTTCCGGACGACGGCGTTCGCGGACTGGTGATCGTGGCACGGACGCCGGGACAGCGGGCCGATTCGCTGGTAGAGGCCGTCGATGAGGGCGACGAGGTGGTGCTGACCGTTGGCGCGCAGGCGCCGTTGAGCTGGCTTGGCCGCTACTGCGCCGAGCGTGGCTGGCGCGGAATGGACTGGGGTGTCGGGCTTCCGGGGCAGGTCGGCGGGGCGACGGTGAACAATGCCGGCGCGCATGGCGCGGAGCTGAAGGACCGGCTCGTCGCCATCGATGTGCTCCAGGATGACGGCAAGGTCGTTCGCAAGGGTGCCGACTGGCTCGATGCCAGCTATCGTATGACCCGGATCAAGAGCACGGAGCGGCCACGCCCGTGGATCGTCCTGCGGTCGGTCTTCCGATTGCCGAAGGGCGATACCGAGGAGCTGGTCGCGCTGGCGGAGGAGCATGCCGCCTTCCGCAAGCGCACGCAGCCTACCGGCGCCTGCTCCGGTTCGACGTTCGCCAACCCGGAAGGGGACTTCGCGGGACGACTGATCGAATCCGCCGGGCTGAATGGCTACCGTCACGGTGCGATGCAGCTTTCGCCGAAGCACTCAAACTGGATGATGAATACCGGTGGCGGGACCGCGCAGCAGGCGATCGAACTCATCGAACATGTCCGCGCCACGGTGCGTGACGTCCACGGCGTCGATCTCCGCCCCGAGATCGAGCGACTCTAGTTTTCCTCCGCAGAAGGACCACGATTCCATGACACCAGCCGATCCCCGGAACCAGAAGATCCGCGTCGCGGTCGTATTCGGCGGCCGTTCCGACGAGCACGACGTCTCCCTGCGCTCGGCGCAGACGGTGATCGGCGCGCTCGACCCGGACCAGTACGAGGTCGTGCCGCTGGGGATCACCCGCGAGGGGCGCTGGGTCGCCGGTGACGACCCGATGGCCGCGCTGGTCGAGGCGTCGCCGATGTTCCACCTCGGGGAAGGGGAGCAGAAGGTCGAGCCGACGAGCGAGCGGCGGATCGTGCCGGTCACCGGCGGCGAGGCGGTGATGCCGGTGGACGCGGCCGAGGGCGTCGATGTCTTCTTCCCGGTGCTGCATGGCCCGATGGGCGAGGACGGGACGATACAGGGCATGCTGGAGCTCGCCGGGTTGCCGTATGTCGGCAGCGGTGTCCTTGGGGCATCGGTGTCGATGGACAAGGCGATGACCAAGGTCGTGATGGAGCAGGCGGGGATCCCGCAGTCCCCGTGGATGCTGGTCCAGCGGCGGGAGTGGGAGCGCACGCCGGAGCGGGTCGAGCAGCGCATCGCCGACCAGCTCGGGTTCCCGTGCTTCATCAAGCCGGCCAATCTCGGGTCGAGCGTGGGGATCACGAAGGCGCGGACGCCGGTCGAGTTGACCGAAGGCATGCGCGAGGCCGCGCACTTCGACCGCCGGATCGTGGTCGAGAAGGGAATCACTGGCCGGGAGCTGGAGATCTCCGTGCTCGGCAACGACGATCCGATCGTCTCCGTCGCGGGGGAGATTCGGCCGCGCGGCGAGTTCTACGACTACAACGCCAAGTACATCGATGACACCGCCGAGCTGATTATCCCGGCGGAATTGCCGAATGGTGTGCAGGAGCAACTGGAGGAGTATGCCTCCAGGGCGTTCCTCGCGCTGGACCTGGCGGGGTTGGCGCGATGCGACTTCTTCCTCGAGGACGGCACGAACCAGGTCTACCTGAATGAGGTGAATGCGATTCCCGGCTTTACCTCCATCAGTATGTACCCCTCGCTATGGGCGGCGAGCGGGCTGGATCTGCCCGACCTTGTCGATCGCCTGATCCGGCTGGCGCTGGAGCGGCATGGCGACAAATGACGGAATGAACGGACGTGCGTCCGTTCGCGAAAGTTGAGCGCGGAGTCCCGGTTGCCAGCGGCGGCGGGGGCTGTCATGATGCGTGATATACTTCGCGATGATTGCCACATGGGGCTTCGAATTGACATGTTGTTGCATCATGTGGCGCAGCATCATGCTTTGCACGCCCGGACCCCGGGAACGCCAGAACGAATGCACGTGAACGGTGCCATGACCCCCACGAAACTGGTGTGGAGAGGGCGGCACGTTGATTGAACGATGGATGGTGAAGGGACTATGCAATCCCGAGGACAGAATCCGGCACGAGGGCAGCAGTCCCAGGGACGCCAGCAGGCTCCCCAGGGCGCTGATTCACGGCAGAACCAGCCGCCGGCCGAGCGACCGGCCAGCGGTGACCAGGCGGCGAAGCCGTCTTCGCGCTGGAGTTCGTCCGAATCCCTTGCCAACATGTTCGCCCGAATCAAGGTCATCGGCGTCGGTGGCGCCGGTGGTAACGCGATCAACCGGATGGTCGCCTCCGGCGTCGACGGCATCGAGTTCGTCGCCGTCAATACCGATGCGCAGGCGCTGATGACCAGCGAGGCGTCGATCGCGATCCGCATCGGCGACAAGCTGACCAAGGG
>CAZVAA010000011.1:0-30596 GCA_964624125.1 uncultured Sphaerobacteraceae bacterium
AATTTCCGGAGCAGGGTCATGGAGGTACCTCCCTTACGAGATATGAACGGCGGTAAACGGTGCCCAGAAGGCGGGATGAGCGAATGTCTCGCGAGCGGCCAGGATCGCTTCCCGGAGCGCGGTGAGGTAATCGGAGCCACGGGAAATGGATTCGTAGAAGACGGTCATGAGGTCCATGGCCGCATGGTCATGCGTTTTCCAGAGGCTCATGACCATGCCGCCCGCGCCGGAGCCGATGAGGGCGGCCATGAACCCGACCAGGTCATCGCCCTGCTCGACGCGGACGCGACCGGTCTCGCAGCCGGTAAGCACGACGAGGGCGTGGTTGAGCCGGACCTTGTCGAGATCGTCCAGGGTGAGCCAGTCGTCGGCAAGGAGGAGTCCGGACGCGGTTGGATGATCCACCTGGAACTGGCCGTGACAGGCGAGATGGATGAGGTCGGCTTCGGGCATGGCCTCGAGCACGGCGCTCGTGGTGGCCTCCTTGTCGAGCAGCAGCTTCGCGCCGGGAAGGCAATTGGCGACGAATCGGGCTTCCTCGCCGAGCCCGGGCGCGGTATCGTCCGGGACGCCGACAACCAGCGGGTGGTCCAGCGAGGGACCGTCCTTGTGCCGCAGGTTGAACATCCGGACGAGGATGCTGACGCCGGGCGCGCGGGTGCTGGTGAAGTCGTCGATCAGGTAGCGGCCATCGTGCATCAGCGCATAGAACGGAACGCTGTGCAGGTCGCCCGAGGGGATGATAACGAGCCGGTTGTGGCCCTCGAGCAAGGAAACCACCGGGGCGATCAGCAGATCGTAGAGCTGCGTCAGGACCACGTCGGTGTCGCGCTTGAGCCGCGCCACGCGCGACGGTGAGATGGCGCGGTCGCCATGGGCGAGCGCCCGGCCGAGCTGGAACTGGAGCGTGGCGGCAAGCCGGGACACCTCGTCGACCGGCGCCAGGTTGTCGAACCCCGTCACGCCGTCCGCCGTGATGACCTGGAGCGTGAGGGCGTCATCGACGACGAGATAGCTGAGGATGACATCGCAGTCGGGCATGTTCTCCTGGAGCGTATCGAGGGTGATCGGGGCATCGAGGATGGAGTGCGGTCGCAGCGTGGCGAGACGATCGGAAAGGCGATGGGCGATATCCTCGCGCTCGCGGATCTCGGCGAGCCGTTCCTCGCTCGGCTCCTCCCCCGCGGCGAGGGCGCTGTAGGTCCAGTTCAACCAGCGGCGGTGCCCCTCCAGCGCCTCGACGAGCGGCCGGTCCTGCGGGTGGATTGGCCCGGTCTCCTCGACATCGTCGAGCCGATTCATGGCATCGAAGAGCATGCGGCCACGGATACGCTCGGCGATGTTGAAGGCTTCGTGCTGGGCAGCGGGATCCGGCTGTCCGACGAGCGCGCGGTAGAGGTCGAGATAGACGCCAAGACGCCGCCGGTGCCATGACTGGCGAAGGCGGTCGGCCTGGATGGTGCCGCGCACGCGTTCGGTGGCGTCGATGACGGCCCGGGCGTGATCCAGCGCGCGGGCCTGGTTCCCTTCCTCATGCGCGATCTCCATCAGGAGCTCATGCAATTCGGCGAGGAGCGGGGTGATCTGCGCCTGCTCGACCTGCCCGAGCGCCTTCTCCAGCAGGGCGCGGGCCTCGCTGGTATGTCCCTGGGCGAGTTCGAGACGGGCGCGGAGGATGGACCAGCGCAAGTGCTGGATTGGTCGGCCGGCGGTCTTGGCGAGCCCGGTGTCGACCAGCTTCGTGGCGAGATCCCAGGCGCCGGTCGAGATCGCGAGCTCCGTGCTGAGCCGTCCGAGCTGGTGGTCCAGGTCCGGGAATTCTCCGGGGGTGAACAGCGACCTGGTTTCGGCGACCAATGCGGTGGCGGCGTCGAGATCGCCCATCTCCACCAGCACCGCGCCGAACGCGAGTTGGGCGGCCGCGAGGTGCGCGGGGGTGCCATGTTCGCGCAAGAGCTCGATGGCATCGACGAAGCGCTCCCTGGCAAGGGTCGGCAGCCCGATCGAGGCGAGCATGCCGGCTTCTTCGGCGTTGATGCGGCCGAGCTGCCCCATGGCCTCGTCGTTCTCGAGGTATCGGCGGGCGGCCTCGAAGTGGCGGAGGCCGCGGTTGATGGCGCCCTGGCGGGAGGCCAGGTCCGCGAGGTTGCCTTCGGCCAGCGCCGCCGCCCAGGACATCTCCCCGGCGTCCAGCAGGCGGGAGGCGTTGGCGAACGCGGCTTCGGCCTCCTCGAACCGGTCGAGCGCGGCCAGTGCGGTCCCGATGTTCGTCTCGATCTGCCCGGCCAGGGTGGGCTCGCCGGCGAGATACTCTCGCGCCTGCTCGAAAAGTGGCAAGGCGGATTCGGGATGCCCGGTCATGGCGTGGATCGCGCCGGTGTTGAGCGCGGCGCGGCCGGCCAGCGAGCGATCGCCTGAGGCGCGCAGGCTGGCGAGTGCCGTTTCGCCCGCCGTGATGGCCTCCTCGATACGACCGAGATTGGCGAGTGGTTGCATCGAGGCAAGGCGGATCCGCGCGAGGTCGACGGGAGCCTGGTCGGCGTCGGGAAGGGAGAGGGCCTGGTTGCAGACATCGAGCGCCAGCTCGAACTGGCTGGTATGGCTGTAGGCCATCGCCAGCATGCGGCGAATCCGCAAACGGTCGGCGGGGATGCCCCTGGCATCGACATCCTCGAGTGCGGCCAGCGCGGTGTCGAGCGCCTGTGGCGGGTCCGTGACGACCAGCTGTTCAAGCTCGGCGAACAGCCGGTCGTCCGATTCCTGGTTGTCCCGGGACGTCACAACCGGACCCCGGGGAAGACGACCGTCGCATCGTCGAGATCGACCGCGGCCGACCATTCGCCGGTTTCCAGGGAGAGGGTGAAGTAGCCGGACTCCGAGACCGGGGCGGTGACGATCCCCGGCGCATCGCTTTCGGCGGGATCGAGATTGGCGGGCATGAACCGGATGCTGAGATTGGACGGGACATCGTCCATCCCGATCTGGCCGGCAACGGACCATTCATCGTCCTGCGGCGTCACCTCGAGGTCGAGGTCGGCGACCTGGCTCATGAAGGCAAGGTGCCGGGTCTTTTGCGGGCCGTCGCCACGCAGGCCGGCGAGCTGGGGCGAGGCGGCGGTGTCGTGGAAAAGCTCGGCGGTGATAATGCGCAACCGCTCGGCGATCCGGGAAAGGGGCGAGGGCGCGGGGGTTCGCACGAGGTCCGGACGCACGGTCGCGAACAGGGAGACCAGTGCATGGTCAACCGGATCTGGCGTCCTCTGGAGCGTGCCGCCGGTGGTGTCCTGGAAGCGCGCGAGATGGCGCAGCGTCTCGACCTGGTCCTGGCAGTCGGGACATGACGAGATGTGGTGGGCCAGGTCGGGGTCATTCCCTTCCCGGACGAAAGCCATCAATCTGGATTCGAAGTTCGCGTCGTCGTGCATCGGTGTCAGCATCCTCTCTCTTCATCCTAGTAGAGGGGGCAGGTTGGCCGGTGATACACCCCGGCGCGGATTGCATTACTGGCCGGCATCGACGACTCCGAAATCCGCGAGATGGCCCTTCAACTGCTTGAGGCACCGGCCACGAATCGGGCCGATACTGCCGATCGAGATGCCGAGCTCGGTGGCGATGGTGTCGTAGGCCGGTCGTGGGTCGTGCAGGAAGAGCATCGTGAGCAGTTGCTGGCACCGCTCGCCAAGGCGACCGAGCGCCTGGTGGACGATCGAGGCGTGCTCCCAGGAGACGACGACCTCATCCAGCGACGGGGCGGGGTCCACGGGATCGATCTCGTTGTCGCTGACCTGCTCGCGCACGAGCTTCGCGACGCGCCAGCTCTCGCGATGGGTGGTGGTGATCAGCCAGGCGGAGAAGCGTTTGGTTTCGCGCAGCGACTCCAGCCGCCGGAGGACGATCGTGAAGACGTTCTGCACGACATCGGCGGCGGTCTCTTCTGGCAGGCCGGATTTGAGGGCGATCGACCAGACGAGCCGGCTGTAGCGCTGGACCAGCTCCGTCCACGCGTCCTGGTCGCCATCGAGGCAGGCGATGATCAGGTCCGCGTCGTCGAGGGTTGTCGGTTCTTTCCTGCCTGGTGACATGCACAATCCTGACGAGACGGGTCACGGGAACGTTTGTGTTCCTTGTCAATAATAGTCAAGTTCACGTGCGGCATGCGGGGCAAAGTGGTGGTATGGTTTGGTGGTTCACAGCTTGCGAAGATACCGCGGTACCGGCATTCGAGCGAATTGTCGTCGTTTC
The DNA here is from genome assembly GCA_964624125.1 of uncultured Sphaerobacteraceae bacterium. Classification (GTDB taxonomy): domain Bacteria; phylum Chloroflexota; class Chloroflexia; order Thermomicrobiales; family UBA6265; genus UBA6265. The sequence goes on from CAZVAA010000011.1 coordinate 4,243, forward strand.
ACGAATGGTGAAATGCAAGGAGGCCCCTCGTGCGGAAGATATCCGGAATGCTGTTATTGATCCTTATGGCTCTCGCCCTCGCTGCCTGTGGCGGTGATGACGGGGACGATGAGGACGCCGAGGCGACCGAACCTCCTGCCGCGGCCCCGACCGAGGTCGAGGAGGAGGCTGAAGCGACCGAGGAAGAGGAAGCTACGGAAGAGGACATCGCGGCGACCGCGGTGGCTGACGATGAGGCAACGCCTGCGGCATCCCCGGTTGCCGGCGACATGGATGCAGCCCCGGGCGCTTCGCCGGTCGCGGGTGGCATGGATGCGACCCCGGTGACAGGAGACATGGCCACGCCGGCCATGAGCCAGGATGCCACGCCGATGGCGAGTCCGGTCGGGAGTCCGGAGAGCGCCACCCCGGCGGCGGCGATGCCCGGTACGACAACGGCAGGAGCGACCCCCTCGGGGGTCGTTTCTCCTGATGTAGAGTCAACGCCGGCCGCGGCTGGTGTCGCGGTGCCCCCGGTATCCGGCGAGGAAGCCAGCGGGGAGGAGCCGGCCGAGATGATCGCGCTGTCCGGCGAGGTGAGCCTCGAGGGCGCGGAGAACCAGGCATGGACGATGACCCCGGAGGGATGCGTCGGCCTGGGGAGCAACAGCGACATGGAAGCCGGGCGCCAGGTGGTCGTGCGGGACGAGGCCGGCACGATCGTCGGGGTGACCGAGCTGGAAGCCGGTGATGCCGAAGACGAATGTGCCTGGACGTTCGGCGTCGAGGTGCCGGAGTCGGAGTTCTACGCGGTGTCGATTCCGATGAAGATGGAGCTGGTCTTCTCGCACGCGGACATCGAGGAGAACGGCGGCGAGGTGACGCTGATCCTGCCATAAGGAGAATGGAATCGCACGAGGAGCGACCCGGGGGAGTTTCCTTCCCGGGTCGTTTTTGTGTTTAGGGGCCGTATTCGCTCGCTGGTATGGCCGATATCGGGCATGCGTGCATCATATGTGGCGCACTTTTGCTCGCTCAATTCGTATTAAGGGTGAGGGGTCATTGCGAACAGGTGTTCGTATTCGCATGTCCCCGAGGTGATCCTCGCGTGAAGAGGGAGGGTACATGCGCCCTCCCTTTCACGTTCTGTCGCGTCCTGACGGTGTTACGCGGGCTGGATGCGGATCTGCACCATGCCGTTGGAGACGCGCGTGTCATAGGTATCCAGCGATGCGGTCGCCGGGCCGTGGACGACCCCGCCGGTGGCCATGTCGAATTCGCTGTAGTGCCACGGGCAGGTCACGCAGGTGCCGTTGCGCTCGCCTTCGTCGAGCGGGCCGCCGACATGGGTGCAGACCGCGGAGGTGGCGAGGATCCGGTCGCCCTGCCTGAGGAGCATGATCGGCGCGCCCTCGACCTCGGCGCGGACCAGCTCGCCTTCGGGGAGCGCGGTTTCCTCGACCGCGTCGGTCCAGTCCCCGGCGACATCGGTGAAGGCATCGCGGCTGACTCCGATACCCAAACCGAACGAGAGATGCCCGCCGATCCACGCTGAGGTGGTGGAAAGGGCGTGTCCGGTCCACGCGGTGGCGATTCCGGCGCCGCGCTTGTCCTGCTTCCGCAGGACGATCGAGGTCACGTAGAAGCCGAGCGCGACGGTATTCAGCGTCGCGTGGTAGGCGCCGAGCCGTCTCGGTTCTTCCATGTTTTGCAGGTCATACCACTGGGCGATGCCGGAAAGCGCGGTGCCGCCGGCGCTGAGCGTGCCGATCTGGAGCGCGAGGTCGGATGCTTTTTCGGCCCCGAGCACGTCCATCATCATGCTCAGCGTCCAGCCCCCGATCGTGATATCGGTCATCGGCGGGTGCAGGGGATGTCCCATCCACGTGCCGTAAAGAAGGTCCTTGATCGCGGCTGGTCCATCCTCGCCAAAGAGCGGGGTGGCGAGGCCGTGGAGCGTGCTCGCGACGTTGTCGAGCCAGGGGCTCGCTTTCGAAAAAATGCTCAGGGGGTGAGGCATGGGATGTCCTTTCCTTACTGCGCGGATGGCCTTGCGGAAGGTGATGCACAAGGGATGCCAGCGCGAATGGCGGTGTCTGACACAGGGCCGGTCGGGCGGCGACAGGGTGTACCTGGGGAGGTGATTTCGGATGGTGAGTACAACGGAGCGGTCGGTGTGGCCGGAGGGGATGGTGTCCGCGGCCGATGAGGCCCGATTCGCCGCGTATGCGGAGATGCGGACGTTCTTTGAGGGTGACCAGTGGGCCGAGCGGCCGCGGCGGGGCGATCCGCCGCGGCTGGTGTTCAACTACGCGCGGACGCTGGTCCGGAAGACAGCGAGCTATGTCTTTCCCGGCCCCGTCGGGTGGAGCGTGCTCGCCGATGGCGGCGCGACGGAGACCGCGAACCGGGCCGAGCGGCGGCTGGCCGCGCTGCGCGACACGCTGGACCTGACGCGGCTCGATATGGCGCTCGCCGTCGAGAGCGGCGTGCTCGGCGATGCGGCGATGAAGGTGACATGGGACCACGCGCGGGCATCGCCCCGGGTTGTGGCGGTCGACCCCGGCACGCTGGCCGTGCGCGCGGCGCCGGATGATGCGCGAGCGGTGGAGGAGGTGACGCAAGGCTATGCGCTGACCGGACAGCAGGTGGCGCAGGTCTTCCCGGCGCAATCGCTGACCGGGCTGGATGGCGACCGGCGGTATCCGGTCATCGAGCGATGGACGACCGACCACTGGCGGGTGCTGCTGGCGGGGCAGGTGATCCACGAGGGGCCGAACCCGTACGGGTGGATCCCGTATCTGGTAGTGCCGAACGACGCCCGGCCGGCGGCGTTCTGGGGCACATCCGATCTCGTCGACCTCATGGACACCTGTCGCGAGCTGAACCGGCGGATGACCGTGTTGTCGCAGGTCCTGGAGCTGTCCGGCGCGCCCATCGCGGTGCTGGAGAACGTCGACGGCTCGGATGGCATCCGGGTTGGCCCCGGTGCCAAATGGGAGCTGCCGGAAGGCTCCCGCGCCTACCTGCTGGATTTGCTGCAGGGCGGCGGGGCTGATCTGCACTTGCGGTACATCGACGTGCTCTTCCGGATCCTGCACGACCTGAGCGAGACGCCGCGCACGGCGTTCGGCGACTCCGGCCGCGACCTCTCGGGCGCGGCGCTGGAGGTAGAGATCCAGCCGCTGGTGCAGAAGGTCGGGCGCAAGCGACGGATGTGGGACGGCGTCTTCGCCGCCCGCAACGCGATGCTCCTCGATGTGCTGGAGCGCTTCGGCGGGGAGGACCTCGGAGGGCTGCGGCGCACGGTGACGCACTGGCCGCCGGTCTTGCCGAGCGATACGGACAGCGCGGTGCGGAACGCCGTGTCGCTGGTCGGCAGCGGTATCCAGAGCCGGCGCAGCGCGATGACGGCGCTGGGCGAGACGGATCCCGACGCCGAGCTGGCGCGGATTATCGAGGAGGGCAAGACGACGTAGCCCCGGACCGATGTCCGGGGTTTTGCATACGCACGAGCGACGTACAACCGGCCCTTGTGGCCGGTTTTGTCGACTGCAGAAACCGGCCACAAGGGCCGGTTCTACAGGATACGGATGCTGATCCGCGAGGGAGATGGGACCAATGACTACACGACCAGAGTTACGAACAATGCTGCGCTTGCGGCTTGCCGACGAAGGCCCCGACCCGTTGTGGGAGGACGGCTTCCTCAACGACGCGATCGCGGAGGCGGTGCGGCGATACAGCACCCATGTGCCTCGCCAGGAGGTCGCGGCAATCGGCGTTGCCGCCGGCGACCGGGAGATCGAGATGCCGGAAGACGTCAACGCCCTGCGCGTGGTGCGGATCTTCGATGACCGCGGCCATGTGTGGCCCCGGTGGGAGGGCTCCGGCGAGATACCGCCTGTTCCGCACGGGCAACCGGGCGATGCGACCTGGCGCGTCTGGGGCAATACCGTCCTGCTCGGGCGTCCTGCCCCGCAAACGGGACTGTGGCGATTCGAGCACCTCGTCCATCGTGATGCGCCCATGGACGACATCGTGCCGCTTGATATCCAGCCGAACGACGAGGACATCGTCGTCGCCCTGGCGCTTGCCGTGGCGCTGTCCCGCCGCGCGATCAGCGAGGGCAAGCGGTACACGGGCAAATCCGGCGTGCATCCGCTGGCGGCCGCGGCGCGCAGCGCCCAGGTGGATGCCGACCGGATGTTCTGGCGGCGCACGCACCAGGCGCGCGGGGGATCGCTCGATCCCCGGGCGGGGCAGTGATCGGGTACGACACCGGCACGTCCGGCAGCGGCGGCCGGGTGCCGGACCCGCCGGCGGTCCGCGAGACATGGGGCCGGGTGGACGACTGGCTGCGCGACCGCGTCGATGACGTGCTGGAACCGGTGTGGGATTACGTCAGCACCGTGGCCGAGGTCGCCCGCTGGGTGCTGGAACGGGTGGCGATCGTCTATCCGGTCGTGCACGAGCGATGGGCGACCGGCGCCGACGAGCGGGTCTGCCCCGAATGTGGCCCGCTGCACGGGATGGTGTGGCCGGAAGGGGAGGGCGCCGTGCCGCCCCTGCATGTGAACTGCCGGTGCCGGCGCGAACAGGCGTATGTGGAGTGGAGGACGCGGTATGTGGACGAATGGCGGCTGCGATGGACGACCTCGGTCGAGTGGGAGTGGCGGCTCACCGGCTGGCGATAGGCGGGAGGCGGAGGATGGCGCAACCAACTGACATCGTGCTCGATGGCGCGGGGTACATGCTCGCTCCGGGCACGTACCAGCGCGCGCAGGATGGCATGGCGGAGGGCCGCACGGGCAGGATCGTGTTCCGCGATTTCTTCGGTGGCCTGAAACGCCACCTGCAACTCGAGCGCGATCGTGGATTCGATGGCGACCACATCGGTCCGGCCCTGAACGGGCAAGGTGTCCAGCCGTGGGCGGTGAGATCCGGTCCCTATTCGATGCCGTCCGGGACGGCACAGGCGAGCGCGGATATCCGCGTGCCGTCGGTGATCTGCGGTGGGCGGCTGCATGTCGCCCTTGGCGCGCGCCTGATCAAGTTCGACGCGCCGGGTGGCGCATCCCTCGGCCCGGCGACGCTCTATACGGCGGCGGGGAACATCCTCGATATGTGCCTCTACTCGTCCAACGGGATGATCCTCGCGCTCGGCTCCGGCCACGACATCATCTGGGTGCGATCGAGCGACGCCATGACCGCCCCGGTGCTCGCCGACGAGCGAGCCACGGCGATCGGTGGCTATGGCGGGTATGCCGTGTATCGGGACGCGCGGACGGCCGCGCGACCGACATATGTGCGCCAGGTGACCGGCACGCAGGTCGAGACCCGCATCCTGGATTACGACATCGAGCGCTTGGAGAATGCCGGCGCCTCGATCTATGCGATCACGGCGGGCGCGATCTACGAATACCGGGGCCGCGTGCGCACCGTCCAGCGCTCGAACCCCGCCTACACCGGCGTGGATTCAACCGAGCCGCCAACCGTGGGCAACATGGAGTGGACCGGCGACTGGGAACCGTTCTTCCAGCATGGCGTGACGGCGGAGCCGGACGACTTCCGCTTCTTCGTGGGCTTCGGCGGCAATATCCTCGCGTGGGTGGCCGGGGAGGCGATGGAGTACAAGCCGACCGGCGAGCGTGCCGGATGGCGGGCCACCGGTCTCACCGGCCGCCGCTGCTTCGGCGGCTGCGTCGCCGGCGGGTACGCGGTCGTCAGTATCGAGTCGCATGAGGGACGCAACGAGCTCTGGGCGTGGGATGGGTCCGGCTGGTGGAAGATCGCGTCGCAGCCCATGGCCGCGACCGGCTACTGGATCTGGCCGACCAACCTGAACGACACCGCCCGGCATGACCTGATGTGCTTCAAACACGGCTCGGCGCAGGTCGATATCTTCCGGCTGCATCATCGTTCCGGCACCGTGCATGCCTTTAGCCCGACCGCGGAGTTCATCACCCCGATGATCGACGCCGGGGAGCGAGACAAGGCCAAGGCGTGGCGCAGGATCGGCGCGACCTTCAGCTCACCGGAGCGTTTCGGGGATCTCGCCAGCACCGACAACGTCGCCTGCTATCTCGATTTCTCCCTCGACGGCGGCGCGACATGGACGCAGGCCGCGGGCGGGTTCACCCACGCGTTCAGCGGGGTGGAGGGGAATGCGCCGGGCGCGATGACCTTCGGGCTCGACGCCGCGATCGGCGCGACGAGCCGGTGGATCATGCTCCGGGTCCGTTGGCAGGGTGTCTCGGGTTGGGCGCCGATCCTCACCGGGCTCTGGGCGGAGTACGAGATCCTCGACAGTCCGGCCCGCCGCCGCACATGGGCGTTCGATATCGTCGCGCAGGACCAGGTGATCAACCGCGCCGGCGCGCCGCTGGCGACGACCGGGCGGCAACTGATCGCGGGGCTGTGGGAGTCGTGGGAGACCGGATCGACCGTCGCCTTTCGCGATATCGACTACGATGCCGCGGCGATCGAGCGCACGGTGCGGATCGTCGGCATCGCGGAGAAGGCCGCGCGGCCGGCCGACCATGGCCGGTGGGGCGACAGCGTCGTCAGCCTGCGGCTCGTGGAGGTGTGAGGCCTATCGCTGCAGCAGCTCCATCGCCTTCAGGTATTCCCATTCGCTTTGCACGCAGGCCCATTCGCAATGCCGGCAGCTTGCGATGATATCGCCGTGTTTCAGGCCATGCGCGACGCCCTGGGCGATGTAGAGCGAGTAGAGCCGGGTTTTCCCGCCGCAGTACGGGCACGCGAACGACCACGCGGGATCGCGCGAGGTGTTCCAGTGCGTCGCGGGCGGATCGGCAGGTGCCGGACGTTCGGGGTTGTCCATGAGGCGGCCCTTCTTTTTCGCGAATCGAATAGAACAAATGTTCCCCAAGTGGTGGGGTTTTGTCAAGCGCGGGCACGCGTGGCGTGCCGCGAAAAAGGATGGACATGAGCGAAACATCACCGGCTCGACGGCTTCGGATTCTCGTGGTGCAGGGGCACCGCAATACCTCGGGCGGCGATGTCCGGGAAATCGCGCGGACCCCGGCGGTCGCCAACGCGATCGTCGCTGCGCTGGAGCAGGCCGGGCACGAGGCGATGTGCCTCCAGAACCTCGAGGGGCGCCGGGGCGACTGGTTTCCCGGTTCGCTCGACGCGGTCGGGCGGGACATCATGCGGCTCCATCGCGGCACGCCGTTCGACCTGATGCTCGATGTCCACTTCGAGGCCGACCCGGCGCGGACGCCGGGCGTCTTCGTGATCGTGCCGGATGGTGATGGCCTGCGGACCCTTACGCCCTATACCGGCAGCGATTCGCTGGCCGCCAACACCCTCGATCATGCGATGGCGCGGCAGATCGCCCATGCCGTATCGCGCGAGAGCGGGCTGGCGCTGCGCCGGCGGGGCGTGGTCGAGCCGGGCGTGATGAGCGAGCGGGCGACGCATGTCGGCGCCGACCTGGGTTGGCGGCTGGCGATGTTCGGGTACACGGCCCCGGCGCGGGAGCGGATGGTCCGGCTCATCATCGAGTGCGGGAATATCGATGCCGATGCGGCGGTGATCGACCGGCCCGGCTTCGCGGAGGCCGTGGCGCGGGGCGTGGTCGCGGGCATCGCGCGGGTGGGGCGTCCGGCTCCCTCGCACGCGCCGGTCTATCCGCCGTTCGGCACCGTGGTGCGGCTGCGGGATGCCCGGCTGGTGACGGTCACGGTGGATGCGCTGAACGCGCGACAGTGGGCCGAGCTGGACCAGCCCGTCCGGGGTGTGTTTCTGCGGGGCAGGCGGTTCTGGGCATGTGGATGGGTGATCGGCGTGGCGGTCGACGGGAATCCCGTCTGGTGGATCACCGGCAAGGGCTCCCGCGCCGACCTGCAATGGCGCGTCTGGTCTGGCGGGACCGATCTGTCAGGGATGGGTGTTCTCGCCTTGCCACGGCACGAGGAATCCTGAGCATTCGTCACAGGATAAGGAAGGAAGGAACGACCATGGAATTCCGGGATTCGGTGGACCTGGTGGCCGGCGTGCCACTGATTGTGGTGACACCGGCGCTGGTCGAGGTCGGCAAGCGGATGGGCGTGCCGGTGCGATATGCGGGCGTCCTGGCGATGCTGCTCGCGACGGTGCTGCTGGCGTGTGGGGATATCGCGCTGGGCGGCATCCCGGCGAGTGGCGAGGTCGCGTCGACCGTGGCGACGTGGGTGCTCGGCGGGGTGGTCTATGGACTCGCCGCGGCGGGATTGTATTCGCAGCGCCGGCACCTGCAGGAGGAAGCGTCGCCGTCGCCATGACATCGGGCCTATTGGGGAGTTCGCCTCGACGCTGTGGACCGCTCGACGATGCGGTCCTTGAACGCCACGGCGGCCGCGCAGGCGTAGAAGAAGGCCGCGCCGATGTACCACAGCCAGTGCCCGACGTTCAGCGCGAGGCCGATCGCGATGCCGCCGGCGAAGATCAGCAACATCGTGACGATGAGCTGTACGGGCCGGGATTTCGACACCATGCCGATCCCGAACAGGATGCCGAGCGTCATCAGGAACGCGCCCAGCTGCATGCCATACCTGGGGCTGCCCTGGACCGAGACGAGGGTGACAAGGGTGACGGTGCCGCCGACCGCTCCCATGAAAATGGACTGGAGCGGGGTGGCGCCACGAGCGGGTGGTGGGGCGGAATATTCGAACGGTTCGTGACGGGGCATCGGAATGCAGGTCCTAGATACGAGTACAGGTTGTCCTACCTCTAAGTGTACTCCCGGATGCCGGGATTGCCCGGCCCGAAAAACGCATGAATGCCCGGTGGAGTTATCCACCGGGCATTCATGTCGCCAGCGTGTTGGGCTGCGGCGGACGGTCTAGGCCTCGCTGAGGTCAACCATCACGATGATGCCGCTTTCCGGCTGCCACATGAAGAAGCCAACTTCGGCCTGCTCGTAGACCTCGAAGATCACGGTCAGCTCGGTAGTCTCGCCGGAGGCGACGGCCACGTCATCATCGAATAGCGTGATGCCGCTGTTCTCGGCCGGGCTCGCCCAGGAGCGGGAGTTGTTCTGGCCCAGGCTGTCCACCATCGAGACGTCGTAGGCCTCGACAATGAGGTTGCCGCGGGAGACGACGGAGACCTCGAAGGTCACGGCGACGTACTCAACGCCCGGAGCCGGCTCGTCGTACTCGCCATAGTCCTGCCAGCCGCGCTCGACATCGACGACCTTGAGCGTCGCGATCGGGTCGCCGCGCTCCGAGAAGTAGGTCGCCTCGGCGTCCATGCCGCGGGCGAAGGCGGTGTCGCCACCGGCCGGGGCGGCGACTTCCTCGCCGTCAACCGGAGCTTCCGGGGTGCCCTCTTGTGCCGTGGCAATGCTCGCCGTCGTACCGAGAAGCATCATCAGGGCAAAGAGCGCAGACAGAATCTTACGCATCGGTGTCTCCCTCCGTATGGGATCAGTCTTCTCATCATCCGCGCCGGATGACGGTCTGTGCTCGCGGGAACCCGTGTTCCCGGCTGCATAAAGGGGAACGCCAACCTTCACGGATCGGTTCCCTGATGAAACATCCCCCTGCCGGTGGCGCACTTTTGCTCGCCCGATTCGTATATAGGATAGAGCATGCGTTCGTGTTCGTCCGGTGCGGGTCGGAAAGGAGGAGGGTATGAGCAGGAGCCGGTGCGCGACCCCCAATTGCGGCCGATTCATCAAGCCCGGAACGACGCGGTGCGAGCATCACGCGCAACCGGAAACGGGGGAGGACCTCGGGTTCGAGCTCGCGGCGTTGCGCGGCGTCCTCGGCGAGGTGCTCGACAAGCGGGCGGGCGAACCCCGGGACAGGGCGACGGTCGCCGCCCGGGTCGTCAGCGTCATCGTGCAACTGGTCAAGGCGCAGCACACGATGGGCGAGAGCGGTGCGACGACGTTCATGGAGACGATCGAGCCGATCCTCAGGAGCCTTGATGCAGAACAACCGGAAGCGGCGGGAACGATTGAAGGGAGCCAGCCATGATCATTGCATCGCAGACGGTCCGGCCGCCGGTGACGCCGGTCGCCGAACCGGCCCGGGAATCGGTCGATCTCCAGCCGTCCTCCACCTACGAGGCGCTCACCCGGCAGAAGGTGGATGCCCTCACCGAGGACGTCAAGGAGATCAAGGCGCGCGTCAACAACATTTTCTACATCGTCATCGGCAGCATCCTCGCCGATATGGTCGCCCGATGGCTGGCCGGTTGACCGCGCCGCTGGAGGCGCTGCTCACCGATATCGGCACGTTCTCGGCGCGGACGATGCCGGACCGCCCGCTCCGCGCCTACCAGGTCGAGGCCGCGAGCGCGGTGCTGGAGAGTATCCTCACCGGGCGCGGCGACCAGTTCGCGATCGTCTTCAGCCGCCAGGCCGGCAAGGACGAGATGCTCGCCCAACTCCTGGCCTTCATGCTGCTGCGGCGGTCGCACCGGGGTGGAACCGCGGTCGTTGCCGCCCCGACCCTGAGGCCGCAAGCGATGATCAGCCGGGACCGCCTGCGCGATCGATTGCTCACCAACCCCCTGACCGCGCCGCTCACCCGCGCGGAAGGCACCGCGACGCTCTCGGTCGGGAAGGCGCGGGCCACCTTTCTCTCCGCCGCGCGGACCGCGAATGCCCGTGGCCAGACCGCCGGTCTCGCCCTGATCGCGAACGAGGCGCAGGATATCGATCCCGCCCGGTGGGACGCCGTGTTCGACCCGATGGCTGCCAGCACCAATGCGACAACCGTCTTTCTCGGCACCGTCTGGAGCCGGAACACGCTGCTCGCGCGGCAGATGCGGCACCTGCGGGCGCTGGAGGCGGAGGATGGCCGCAAGCGGGTCTTCCTCGTGCCATGGCAACGGGTGGCGGAAGATGTTCCCGCCTACGGCGATCGGGTGCGGGCCCGCATGGCACATCTGGGGGAGCGGCATCCGTTCGTGCGCACCGAGTACTTCCTCGAGGAGCTCGACGGTGAGAACAGCCTCTTCCCGCCGCAACGGCTGGCGCAGATGATGGGCGAGCATCCACGCCAGCACCGCGCGACACCGGGACGGCGCTACGCGCTCCTTCTCGATGTTGCCGGCGAGGAGGAGTCCGGCGGAGACCAGCTCGCCTTCGGGATGGAGGGCTCCTCCCGTCGGGACAGCACGGCGTTGACGGTCGTCGAGGTGGATACGTCGTCCCGCGCTGATGGCCGCGCGACCTACCGGGTGGTCGATCGCCGGCTCTGGACCGGTGTCCGGCACGCGCTGTTGCACGACCAGCTGGTCGACCTTGCCCGGACGACCTGGCGGGCGAGCTGGGTCGTGGTCGACGCGACCGGTATCGGCGCGGGGCTGGCGTCCTTCCTCGATGCGTCGCTGCAACGCTACGGCATCCGGGTCAGTCCGTTCCTCTTCACCGGTGCAAGCAAGAGCAGGTTGGGGTGGGACTTCGTCGGCATGATCGAGAGCGGCCGCTACAAGGAGTACGCGGACGACGGGGACGCGGTGACGAGGGAGTGGTGGAGGCAGGCGCGGGCGACCACCTACGACATCCGCAACGGACCGGGAAACGTGCTGCGGTGGTCGGTGCCGGAAGGTGACGGGCACGACGACCTCGTGATGAGCGCCGCCCTCATCGCCGCGCTGGACGAGATCGATCTCCGCCGCCGGATCGCGGTCGGCTCATGAGGTGAAAACCGCCGATTCTGGGAATTGTCGCGAAATGACCCTGTGCAAATGGATGGATTCACGCTAAACTTTCATTTGGAAAGCAACTTCATGTCCTCGGTGCAGCACCGGCGACGCTGACCCAATCGCAAACAGGAGCAAGGTACACGTGAATCATTCATCAACCCCGTTCAGGGACCTCGTTGAGCAGTTCCGCGCCAACCGGATCGACCGGCGCGGATTCCTGCAATCATCCGCCGCACTGGGCGTCGCCGGCGGGATCGCGGCGATGGTCGCCGATGCCACGGTGGCCGTCGCCCAGGATGCGTCTCCGGACGCCTCCGCTGGTGAAACCGACGCCATTGGCCGACCGGCCGCCGGAACCGAAAACCAGGAGCGTGGCGCAGGCGGTGAGCTGCGGCTCATCTCCTACCAGGCCGCGACCGTGCTTGCCGCCCACGGCGGGCAGGGCAGCAAGGATGCCTATGCCGGCAGCCTGATCATGGAGCCGCCGTTGACCTACAGCCCGCTCGGTGAGCTGCAGCCGCTGCTGGTCGAGGAAGTCCCCACCGTCGAGAACGGCCTGCTCAGCGAAGACCTGAAGACGGCAACCTTCACCTTCCTGCCGGATCTCGTCTGGAGCGACGGCGAGCCGGTCGTCGCAAATGACCTCGTTTTCACCTGGCAGTGGGTGACCAACGAGTCCAACGCCTCGCTCAATGCGTCCGTCTGGGACACGATCGAGTCAATCGAGGCGACGGATGAGAAGACCGCCGTCGTCACCTTCAAGCAGGGGCGGGTCAACTGGTTCGAGCCGTTCGTCGGCAGCTCCATCGGCGTGCTCTATCCCGCCCATGCCTTCGACAACGACCCGTCGAACAGGAACGACGCCTTCCTGGTTGCGCCAATCGGCACCGGCCCGTATGTGATCGAGTCGTTCACCCCGAACGACCTCGCCGTTTTCGCGATCAACGAGAACTATCGCGAGCCGAACAAGCCGTACTTCTCGACCGTCACCTTCAAGGGCGGCGGCGATGCGATCGCCACGGCCCGCTCCGTCGTGCAGACCGGCGAGTACGACTACGCGTGGAACGTCCAGGCGGAGCCAGAGCTGATCGAGGAGATCAACGCCACCGCGGCCGATGGCGAGATCATCGGGATCCAGACCACGACCACCGAGGTTGTGTACTTCAACTTCTCGGACCCCGACACCGAGGTCGACGGGCAGCGCTCGCACAAGGACACCCCGCACCCGTTCCTGACCGACCGGGCCGTGCGCGACGCGATCAGCCTCGGCATCGATCGTGGCCTGATCGCCGGGGAGTTCTATGGCGACGCGGAGACCGCGACGTCCAACGTCCTCTCCGGAAACGAGGCCTTCGAGTCGCCGAATACCTCGTGGACATTCGATCTCGAGGAAGCGGCCCGCGTGCTCGATGAAGCCGGCTGGGTTGTGGAAGAGGGAAGCGACTTCCGCACGAAGGATGGCGTCGAGCTGCGGCTGACCTTCGGGACGGCCACCAACCCGGTTCGCCAGAAGACGCAGGCCGTCGTCAAGTCTGCCCTGGAGCAGATCGGCATCGGCGTCGACCTGGACCAGGTGGACAGCGCAATCTTCTTCGATACCAGCGCCGGAAACGACCAGAACTACAACCACTTCTACAGCGACATGCTGATGTGGTCGGGCGGCCCCGGCGCGCCGATCGCGCCGCGGTTCATGCTCAAGTGGTATGCGGGCGAGAACGACGAGAACATCGCCCAGCAGGAGAACAACTGGTCCGGCCAGAACTTCCAGCGCTACCGGAACCCGGATTTCGATGCGCTGTTCGAGGAGCTGCAGACCGCGACGACGCTTGAGGAAGCGATCGACCTGCTGATCTCCCTCAATGACACCGTCATCAACGATCGCGCGGTGGTGCCGCTGGTGGCGCGCACCTTCTATTACGCGATCGCCGACCGGATCAACCGCACCAACATGGACCTCGACAACTCGTGGACGGGTCCGTTCGACAACATCGCGAACTGGAACCTCAACGAGGGATAAAACAGCATCCGGCCCCCGGAGTCACGGGGGCCGGATGTTTGTCGATTCGTATCAATGACCGTCCCCGGCACCGGCGCGTTTCCTGCTCCTCCGGCGTTGCAGCCACAGGATGTAGACCGTCCAGGTTGAGGCGCCGGCGATGCCACCAATGCGCGACGCCCATATCCATCCCCATGACGCGACATGCCTTCCGCTGAACAGCGCTTCCAGCCACTCCCCCTTGCCGGGGCGGTTGTCCAGGTCGACGCCCAATATCAGCCCAACGATCATGACGATCGCCGCGATCGCGCCGATCGTGGTGACCAGCCTGTAATGCGGCAGGCCCTCCGACCGCCGATTGCTGCCTGATGTTGTGCCTGGTGGTTTCGTCATGGGGTCGTCCTGGTCCTGGTCAATCCGGGCGACTGCCGGACGTGTTGAACGACCGGGCCTGGTCGATCGTTGGCTCTGTGCCCGTGCGGCCGCGCTTCTCGGCAACAATGTGCGACTGCTCGCGCCGGATCGCGATCACCGAGACCACGATGCCAACCACCGAGAGCCGGGAGATCCAGAGCCAGACGTCCGATTTTATATGCCCCTGTCCCAGCAATCCACGGACGAGCGTCTCCAGTCGGCCCGCTCCATCCGGCTCGATGCCCAGGGAGAGGGCAGTCGCCATCAGGAAGACCAGACCGATCATCAGGACCATGATGCCCTTCAGCTTGCCTGACATGTCCGACCATTTGAGGTTTCGTTCTTCTTGCGACGCGAGAATTCCCATGCTGGTCTTGCCCCTTCATTTGCGCATGGATGCGCAGTCATGATTCCAATCCAACGTGGAAAACGCTGAGGGGCAGGATTTGTTCCATAGGCGCCGGCATGACGACGAGTGCGCCCGTCCACCACCTGATGGATTCCGGGACCGATCACGACATCGACAACGTGACCGCGAGCAATCCGGGTGGTTCAGGGGTGCTGATGGGTATGAAAAAGCCGTGCCGCTCCCGATCCGGGTGCGGCACGGGAAGAATCGCGACGGTGGTGAGGGTTTCCCGCTCCCGGCTGGCTAGTCGGTCTCGGCCTCGCGGACGATTCGGGTGATCGTGATCGGTGGGTGGAGCTGCTGCCCCTCGGAGGGCTGCGCCTGGATGGTGCGGACGACGTCCATCCCCTCGATCACATGACCGAAGGCGGCGAAGCCTTGCCCGTCCGGGTTGCGTTTGCCGCCGAAGTCGAGCTCCGGCTGGTCGTTGATGCAGATGAAGAACTCCGCGATCGCGCTGTCCGGCGTCAGGCGGGCCATCGAGATGGTGCCGTCGGTATGCGAGAGGCCCGTTTCCGAGGTGCGCTCAAGCGGGATGGGTGGACCAAGCTCGTCTTCGCGATCCGGGTTCACGCCGCCCTGGATCACCTCGATCTGGATGGCGTCGTTCGGCAACTGCGTGCGGTCCGCCTCCGGATCGACACCCCCGCCGAGGTCAGCGGTGTCGAGGTGCTCGTTCGACTGGTTATCGAGGCGGACGGTCCGGTGAAAATCACCGCCGTCATAGAGCCCTTCGTCCACATATGCGAGGAAATTGGTCGTCGTAATCGGTGCGGCGTCACCATCGAGGGCGACGCGGATAGACCCCAGCTCGGTGTCGATCCTGATTGTGGTGTGCATGTCTCTCCTTCTGGTCCGGCGTCGCGCCGCGCGGCCCCGCATTATTTTGCAGGATGATCGCGATTTTGTCGCGACGTCCTGCAGCGGAATCGCGCACTAGCGTTCACAACCCACTCCATCCTGGTTGCCATCAAACCGGTGCGGATCGGGCGGCAGGACCCGGAAGCGCCGGTGCGGGATATCGCCACAGTCGAGATCCCCGGCGACCCCGACCGGCGGGATGCAGACGTCCGGGTACGACGGATCGCACGCTCCTGACGGCTGTGCGGGCCCGGGCTGGGCGGGAGCGGGTGCTTCTGGTGCCGGCGCGGAGTCGATGTGGTCGAACTGGCCCTGATCGGGCTGCATGCGTCGCGCCTCGGCCACCTGCTCGTCGCTTGGCGACGCCCCGGGGTCCTGCCCGAAGCGCCCGCATTCCAGCCGCACGCCGAGAACGTGGCGCACGCTGAACTGCTCCGCCTCGTTCAGTTGCTCGCGATATTTCACATCCGGCTTGTAGGTCTCCGATTCCGCATACCCATTGCGCACCATCACCTCGTTGACGAGATAGACCTCGCCGTCCAGTTCGAACCAGACATAGGCGAGACGCCGGTCGTAGCGGTCGCGCCGCGTCTCGTCATATTCGAGCCAGACGATGTTGTCCGGTGCGAACCCGAGGACCATCTCGAGGAACTCGGTGGAGGAATCGCCGCCACATTGGGGCGGACGATTGGGGTTGACCGTCTCCGGCGCATTCATGTGATACATGCGGACTGGATCGGACTCGCCGTCGACGAGCACCCGGAACGTGTCGCCATCGGTGATGCGCTCGACCTGCGCCGCCTCGGCGCTGTCTGGGATGCCATCCGCCCACAGCGTCGGCGCAAATCCCTCGATCGGGAGCGTTTCGCAGGCGATGCCGTTGCCGTCCGGATCAAGCGCCGCGTGATGAGTGTTTGGGTCGGATTCGAGCACCGTCTGCGCCCAGACCCAACTGTCGAACGACGCGCAGGTCACGGCATCCTGTGCCGTAGCGGCGTGAGTGGGGAGGAGCGGCAGGAGGAGGAACGCGATCAGGAGGAGTGGAACTGCAGGACGACGCATTGATGAAAACCTGTAGGCGGAAGTGACGAATGACATGTATACATCCCATTCTCGCCCATCGTTTCAAGCCCTGCATGCAGCGCACGGCATTGTCCCCCACCTGGCCGTCGCATACGATGATCCTGCGAAAACGGTACCCGTATGGACATTGAAGGAGTGACCCGGATGGTGGGGATATCAAGGCGCGCGATCGCGCTGGTCATGGCTGTGATGCTGCTCACCGGAGGGGCTGGTGGCGTCGCCGTCGCTCAGGATGCCACGCCGGAGGCGCAGGCCGGGGTCGTGCGCGAGGTGTTGATGGCGGGCGAGCCGGACGGCGCGCCCGGTCAGGTGCTGGAGCTGGTACGCTACCAGATCCCACCGCAGACCGTGCTGCCGGTGCATATCCACCCCGGGATGCAGGTGGCGATGGTGGAGTCGGGCACGTTGCATTACACGGTGCTGGATGGCGTCATGGATTTTACGCGGGCAGACGGGACATCGGGCCAGGTGAGGGCCGGTGAAGAAACCGATTTCCTGCCGGGAGATCGGCTGGTGGAACAGCAAGGCATGGTGCACTTCGGCGAGAACCGCACGGATGAGCCGGTCGTGCTGCTGGTCGCGTCGCTGTTCGAGGCGGATGCCCCGCCGAGTACCATCGTTGAGGCGACCCCGGCGCCCTAGGCGCGCGGGAGCACGGTGCGATGGCGACGGATCAGCCTTCCTTCACCCCGCTGTGGATCGCCACCGCGCCGAACCCGAGGACCTGGTAGCGCACATCGCTGAGCCCGGCGATCCGGCAGATATCCGCCAGACCGTCCGCCGAGGGGAAGTTCTTCACCGAGCGTGGCAGGTACGTGTACGCCTTCAGGTTGCCGCTCAGCAGCCCTCCGATCACCGGGACCACCGTCTCAAAATAGAAGCGGAAGAGGGGACCGAGGAAGGGGCGGCGGAACGGCGTCATCTCGAGGCAGATGAATTTGCCGCCTGGCTTGAGGATGCGCGTCATCTCGGTGATCGCGGCGGTGTAGTCCTCCATATTTCGCAGGCCGAAGGAGATGGTGCAGGCGTCAAACGAGGCATCCTCGAAGGGCAGGTTCATCCCGTCCCCGACCAGGAATTCGACGCCGTCCGGACGCTTCGCTGCCTTTTCCTTCGCCTTCGCGATCATCTCGGTCGAGAAATCGAGCCCGACCACCTCGGCAACCCCGGCATCCCGGATCGCGAAGGCGAGATCGCCAGTGCCGGTCGCGACATCGAGCGCCCGCTCGCTTCGCCGGTCATCCAGCGTCGCGGCCTGTTTGGCGACCATCTTCCGCCAGTGAATATCCAGCCCGAAGGTCATGATGTGATTCATCAGGTCGTACCGGGGCACGATCTTGTCGAACATCGAGCGGACATCGGTCTTGCTGGCGATAGCGCCTCGACCCTTGTCGCTGGAAGTATTGGTGTCGGGATCAGTCACGATCGTGTCACTTTCCTGAGAGATAGAGATAAGGACAGGTGGTCCAGGATGCGCATCAGCCGAGGATCAGCGCGAGCGAGAACAGGATGCTATAGACGAGTGTCGCCCGGCCGGTGCTGCCAAGCGTGGCGTTCAATCTCGGGCCCTGCCATGCGCCGATCTGCCGCCAGAGTTGCCAGAACAACGGCCACGCGAGCACGGTCAGCAGGGCCCAGGCATTCATCCAGCCATGCAGCCAGAAGAAAAACGGGATCGCGAGGACAAGTTGCTGCAGGAGCACATACTCCCGCCGCGAGGCGCGGTCACCGATACGAACGGCGACGGTGCGCTTGTTTGCGCGCCGGTCCTGCTCCAGGTCCCGCACATTGTTCACGATCAGGATACAGATCGCCATCAGCCCCATCGGCACCGAGGCGAGGATTCCGAGCCATGTCAGCTCCAGCGTTTGAAGGTAGGCGGTGCCGGTCACCGCAATTGGACCGAAGAAGATGAAGACAAAAACCTCGCCGAGCCCGAGATAGGCCAGCGGCCACGGCCCGCCGGTATAGGCCACCGCGCACACAAGCGCGAAGATCCCGAGCGCGAGGAACGGCCATCCACCTCGCCAGACGAGATAGAGTCCGGTAGCCGTCGCCAGCGCCAGCGTCAGCGCGGTCGCGCGCAGCATCGCCTCCGGCGAGATCAGCCCGCTCGCGACCAGGCGCGTCGGTCCCGTGCGCTCGGGCGTATCGGCGCCGCGCTTGAAATCGAGGGCATCGTTGACGAGATTGGCGGCGATTTGTAGCAGGAGCGCGGTCAGCATCGCCATGATCGCCGTTAGCGAATGAAACCCACCTTCGTGGATCGCCACGGCGGTGCCGGCAAGGATTGGCGCGACCGACGCCGGAAGCGTTTTCGGGCGGATCGCGAGGAGCCAGCGCTGCCAGGTGGACGGGATTGGCGCGGACATTGGGGACTCGGTCGTCATTCGTCGAGTGTCCCGGCGACGAGGTGCATGTTGTCGGTCAGCCGGGTGCCGCCAATCGTGCCGGCGAAGATCGCGCGGGAGCCGTCCTCGATCGTGTCGACCGGCTCGAACGTCTCCGGGTCGACGATCGCCAGGTACTCCGTCGATACGAGCGGCTGGTTCTCGATGATCTTGCGACCGGCGGTGACCAGCGCTTCCGTCGAGCGCTCGCCCTCTCGCGCCAGCTCCTGCATGGTGAAGAGGGCACTCGGGATCGCCCGGGCCGCCTCGCGCTCTTCCGGCGACAGGGCGCTGGTGGCGGTGCCGGTCGGCAGCCCGTCCGGATCGCGCACCGTCGGCGAGATGACGATCTCCCCGGGCAGCGAGAGGTCGCGGTGCATGCGCCGGGTCGCGGTCACGAGTTGCAGGTATTTCTCGGCGACATAGGTCCGGGTCGGCTGCAACTGGTTGAGCAAGATCGTCATCAGCGTCAGGAAGCGTTCGAACTGACCCGGCTCCGCTTCGCCTTCCCAGCGGTCGGAGAGGCCGGCAACGTGGATCGATGTCGCGAAGCCGTCCGGCCGGATCATCTCCGGCGGCGGCAGGTACACGATGCGTGCGCCTTCCTCGCGAGCCGCTTTCAGCCCGGTCTCCGGAATATCGACCAGGCCACCGTCAGGATCGGCGATGGCGACGATCGTCTCGTCGTTCTCCTGGTACGAGCGGCGGATCAGCGCCCGATGGCCATCGTGAATCTCACCCAGCACCGGCACGAACCCGATGGTGACCGCGCCCAATGTGGCATCCATGACGTCCGCGGGCGCCGTCGCCCGAACGGGTCGGCGATGCATATCCCGTCCTCCGTCCTAACCGCTGATGGCCTGTTCGATCTCACCGGCGTAGGAGGAGCCTTCCTTCGTATCGCCGGCTGCGGGCTCGTGTCCTCGCTCGTGCGCGCGCACGAGGCGCAGCAGGAGATCATTGGTCGGCACGGCCACATGCTCCCGCCGCGCGTTGCGGACGATCTGCCCGTTGATCGCCTCGATCTCCGTGCGCATGCCGTTCTCGAGATCGATGAGCATCGACGAGCGGTCGTCGCCGGTCGAGCGGGCAACTTCTTCCATGCCGTTGATGATCTGCTCGCGATCGAGCCGGACGCCCCGGGCGCCCGCCACCTCGACCACCTCGGCGGCAACGCTGAGCGCGGCCTGCCACAGGTCGGGGTCGGTACTGATCGCGCGGTTCGGCACCCGGGCGAGGGCGGTGAGGGGATTGATCGCCGCGTTGATCGCCAGCTTGCGCCAGACCCAGCGGTGAATATCTTCCACGGCAACGGTGCGCCAGCCGGCATCCGAAAGCGATGCGGCGAGGTTGCTCAGCCGGTCATTGACCTGCGGCGTGCGGCGGCCGATCGCGGTCAGGCCGTCGCCGGTGTGGCGGACCTTGCCCGGCGCGGTGCGGATCGCCGCCTGGGTCGTGACGCCGAGCCAGACATGCGGCCGCACGTTGTCTTTCATGAGGGCATTGCGGATCTGCGAGGCGTTGCCGAGCCCGTTCTGCAGCGTCAGGACAACCGTCTCGCGTGTCAGGTAGTCGCGCAGCGGTTCCATCACGCGGCCAGACGCCCATGACTTGACCAGCACGACGACGAGATCGCTTCCCGCGACATCGGTCGGGGTGCTGGAGACCTCGATCGGGACACTGGTGCGCTGACCATCGCGCTCGGTGAGCTCCAGCCCGTGCTCGCGAATGGCATCCAGGTGCGCGGAGGGGCGACCGAAGAGGAGGACGCGCTCGATCTCCGGCGTGCTGCCAGGGTCTTTCGACTGCGCGCGCATGGCCAGGGAGAGGCGTGCGGCCATCAGTGAGCCCATGGCTCCCGCTCCGACGACAGTGATCTTCACGATGCTTCTCTCCCGCGGCTTCAGCGTGTCGAATTCTCTCCGTCTATTGTCGCATGCAGCGTGTTCCCGTGCCGGTGTCAATCAGGTGTGCTCCGTGGTGCCCTGACGTCGCGTCGGCAATGGGATTCCTGTTCCGGGGCGCCAGAACGGGTCCACGGGATCGCCAGGGAGGAACGGCATTGAACGTGCTAGGCTAGAAGGGACAACCCGCATACGGACGGGAGCTCGGGGAGGCCGGGCTGAGAGGGCGACCATGCCAGTCGCCGACCGTTATACCTGATCGGGGTAATGCCCGCGCAGGAATCGGAGGTTTTTTTCACCATGTCCCGTTTCCAGACTTCACGTTTTTCTCGACGCACGCTGATGCAGGGCGCCGCTGGTGGCGCGCTGACCATGGCGGCGACCGGCTCGCTGCCGCGCATCACCGCCGCGCAGGACCTGGTGCCCGTCTCGCTCGCGCTGGACTGGTACCCGAACGCGAATCACGCCGGCATCTACATGGCGCTGGACCGCGGCTACTTCGAAGAGGCCGGTCTCGATGTCGAGGTCTTTACCCCGGCTGACCCGACGACCGTGCTCCAGACCGTTGGTGCCGGGCGCGATACCTTCGGCATCACCTACCAGAACGACGTCCTGCAGGCCCGGGCGCAGGATGTCCCGGTCGTCTCCGTCTCTGCGCTGGTGCAACACCCGCTGAATTGCCTGATGGTGCTGGAGAGCTCCGATATCCACGAGCCAGCCGATCTCGAAGGCAAGACGATCGCCATGGTCGGCGTGCCCAGTGATGAAGCGTATGTCGATACCATCCTCCGCACAGCGGATCTCACGCTCGACGATGTCGAAATCGTCAATGTCGGCTACGACCTGATGCCGGCCGTCCTCTCCGGGCGGGCCGATGCCGTGATCGGTGTCTACTGGACGCACGAGACCATCCTCGCCGAGCAGGAAGGCAACCCCGTGCGCTACTTCCGGATCGAGGAGCATGGCGTGCCGGACTACTACGAGCTGGTGATGGTCGCCGGCGAAGAGACGATCGCCGGTCAGGAAGATGTTGTTCGCGCGATGAATGGCGCGATGCGCCGCGGATTCGAGGACGCCATGGCCGATCTCGACACCGCGCTCGATCTCCTGCTGGCGGAGAGTCCCGACCTCGACGAGGAAGTCGAGCGTGAGGGGCTGGAGTTGCTCGCGCCGATGTGGACCAGCGAGGGCGAGGTGTCGTGGGGCACACAGACCGAGGAGAAGTGGGAGTCCTACACCGCATGGGCGGTGGAGCAGGGCTTCCTCCCCGCGGACGTCGACGCCAGCGCCGCCTTCCGCGCCGATTTCTTCCCGGACGACGGCGCCACCCCGGAAGCGTCTCCGGCGAGCTGAGCCTCCTTTCTTGAAGCGAACTCGCTGTACGGGCAGCGGGATGACCATGGCGCGACCCCACGGGGTCGCGCCATGGCGTCTTTTGGGGTTCCTCCGGCGCTCGTGCCTCCCCCGGGGGACCATGCCGACCCTGGCTTAAGAGATGCCTCCCTGGTCACCTGATTTCCCCGTCGTCGCAGGACAATCGCCTGATTCTGATGGTTTCTCTCTAAACGATCCGCATGGTTACTTGCATTCTGTTGGTTTCTAATGTATAGTGACTAACGTAAGGTAACGGAGAGGGGCCAGCGCGGTGCTGGCACGCACCGTGCCGGAATGTACTACGAACACAGGAAAGGGATTTCATTCATGGTTGATACACAGACTCGTACCTCCACCTGGGCCATTGACGCGTCGCACTCGCACGTCGAGTTCAGCGTCAAGCACATGATGTTCTCCACGGTGAAGGGCAGCTTTGATACGTTCAGCGGCAGCATCGAGCTCGACGAGCAGAACATCGAGAATTCGAAGGTCACCGTCGAGATTGATCCGCGCTCCGTCAACACCCGCGACGAGAAGCGTGACGAGCACCTCCGTAGCGCCGACTTCTTCTCCGTTGAGGAGAACCCGAAGATGACGTTTGTCTCGACCGGCATCGAGGCCGATGGCGATGATCTCAAGATCACCGGCGACCTCACGATGAACGGCGTGACGAAGGAAGTCGTGCTCGACGCCGAGTTCAACGGCCGTGGCATGTCGCCGTTTGGCATGGAAGTGATCGGCTACACGGCGAAGACCAAGGTCAACCGGCGCGACTTCAACATCAACTGGAACGCCGCGCTTGAGGCAGGTGGAGTCCTCGTCGGCGACGACGTCAAGATCACCCTCGAGATCGAGGCCGTTCCGGCGCAGTAGGGCACGTTCCCCTAACGCACCGCACACTGCAAAAAAACAGCACCAGCCCGGGGGATCCCCCGGGCTGGTGCTGTTTTTAATGCCTGATAAACCCTTGCGTACTGCCCATACGAGCAATGATCCGGAATCCTTATGCTATGCAAAGTAGTATGTTTTCTGGTATAAGATAATCAATAGGGAAAAGTTAGCCAAGAAAAAGTTCAGAACCAACACAGGTCAAGAGATACGCACCGGGACAGTTCATCGGTCGTTTTGTTCGCGAGAAAACCTCTGGGGAGGTTTATTCTATGTCACTTGGTTGGTCGACACGTCTTCGCGTCATTCTGGCGCTTTTCGTTGTTCTCACCGCGTCACCACTGGTGAGCGCGATGGAAACCGGAACACCCGAACCCGATCCCGGCACCATCAGCGAAGAAGTGCCACCAGCGGAAGAACCTCCTGCCGGCGAGGTTCCGCCAACCGGGCCCGCCCCGACCGATCCGCCCGTTGAGCCTACCGAAATCCCCGCCACCGAGGCGCCCGAACCCACGCTGGCGCCTACCGAAGAGCCGACCGCGCTCCCGACCGAGGCCCCGGAGCCCACGCAGCCTGCGCCCACGGCGACCACTGAACCCACCGTGGAGCCCACCGCCACATTGCCTGACGCGGCAGCCAACTCACGTTCCGGACCATCTGTTGGCATCCAGGAAGCCGGTCCATCCAGCCTTCTTGTCGTTGTTCAGCAATGTGAGGATAACGACCGGCTCGGACAGTTCGAGTTCATGCCGATGCGGCAAAGCTCGATGCCGATCGCGGCGTCCAATACGGCCTTCAACTGCGTGTCCGCTGCTGGCGCGATCATCACGGCGACGCCGCTTGACGGCGGGGCGCCGTCCATCGCCGAGCTGGAGCAGGGGCAGCTCCTCATGACCAACCTGCGGTCGGGAACCTACACCATCTCTGTCACCATCGGCTCCGACACCGGGGTCAGCGCCGAGCTGGAGTTCCCGGCGTACGACGGATATATGCTGCCCGTCATGTATTTCGTCGAGGAGACGCCGCAACCGGAACCTGAAGCAGGCTTCGGAAGCGTCGTTGTGCTGGAGGTCAACTGTAACGATCCCGAGCGCGCGGGAGAGTCGGACTTCCTGGTCGGGGTCCAGATGCAGTCTCCGGAGAGCCAGATGCAGGCGGCATCGGGCACAACGGAGTGCGTGTCGGCCGCCTCTGGTGCCAGTTCCTTCACGTTGACGAGCGTGGACGACCCTGGCGCAACGTACACGCTTGCGCCCGATGAGTTCCCGCAAGTTTCTTTCACGGATATCCCGTCTGGCTCGTACACGTTGACGGCAGACCACACAGGTGCCGTTTCCGAGCCCTTCACCGTGTCCGCCGACGTCACAACTGCAGTCAATGTGTTCACCTTTGTTGGTCAACTTCCGGACCTGCCCGTCCCCAACACCAGGGTTGAGCACGTGTACTGTGAAAATGACCAGCGTGCCGGAGAGACAGACTTCGCCCTGGCGGACGGCGTGCGTGTCCTGGCCGAGACTTCTACCTGCTACGCCCAACCGCCAGGCGAAACACCAGGCGAGGTGACGATCACGTTCCATCATGAGGACACCGGTGAGGAGTTCCCGGTCGTCCTCAACGAGAATGGAAATGCGTCTCTCGAAAACCTTCCGCCCGGAACCTACACCATCACCCGGTCAGCGCCGGACCTGCCAGATGCGACATCCGACCCCATCCACATTTCGGGTCCCGCATTGCGCCAGCTCAATGTGACGACATACGTAGAGCCGACCGGCTTGCCCGATCCTGGTGATGAGGGTAGGTATGGGCGCCTTCGCGGCGCAGTCTGGTATTGCGAATCAACCGGGCGCGACGAAGGCGACGTCGATTTCATCATCGACCGTGGAGTCCGCTCGCTCCAGGCGACGTCGGAATGCGTGAAGGAACTCACCGTTGTTGGCCAGGTCCTGGTGTACGAATACGACGAGGAGACGGGGGAGCCGGGCGCGAATACGGGCGCCACATATAATCTGACAGAAGGTACGTTTAACTTTGCCTTTGAGACTGGCCTCTATGTCCTGGGGTACCGGAATCCGGTTACCGAGGAGGTCGTGTTCTCCGAGCCGTTCATCATCCAGGACGACCAGTTCACGGATTTCGTGATCCAGGTCTATTCCGATCCGATTCAAACCGGGAATTTGCCCGTCGAGAAGTACATCTGTGTCGATCCGGATCGGGCCGGCGAGACCGTCTTCACGGCTGTTGGTTTGGGGGTTCCTGACACTCTCCAGGCGCAGGCAAATACCACGGTCACGTGCCGGGACGTACACTTCCATGAACTCTACACCCTCTATACGCTCGAAGACGTGAATTCCGGTCGGACGTGGGAGGTCAGGCTAGGGGCCTCGGCGCCCCTCATCTTCTCGGGTATCCCCAGTGGAACCTACACCCTGACCGAGACCGCTCCGGATGGCATCGTTTCGGTTACCTCGCCCGAGTTTGTCTATGAGGCGACTCTCTCCGGATCATGGATCACCGTCACCTCCTTCATCGCCGAAGACGACTGGATTCCCCGCGAAGACGGGGAGGAGGTTGAGGTCGAGATCACTGCGCTGCTCTGTGTTGACCCGGAGCGCGCGGGCGACAGCGAATTCTATGTTGTGGGGAACCCCGGTGCCCCGTCCGGTGACCCGGCAGAAAATGCCACTGGCGACCTCACGCAATGCCGGCCAGCGGTGATTATGGATACGCAGCGACTGGGATTCGAGGCGACCCCGACCAACGGTGACCCCCCGATCGCGTTCGGTCTGGTGGGCTCGCTGGAAACCATGTCCTTCATACCGGGAGGCCCGTTCCCCGCCGGCGAGTATGTCATCACCGAAACGACAAGCGGTGCCAGCACCGGTTTGCTGGATCTCACGACCGATAGCCAAATCACGTTTATCCGGTTTTATGAGGCGCCGGAATCGGATGTCAGCTTCACCGTGCGCTCGTCCGACCCCGCCGTGGCGGACGCCTTGCCGGAAGGCGCGACCTGGGCCATGACGCCGGAGGGTGGTGAGACGCCGGTGGCGAGCGGGACATTGACCGCGGGAACGCTGACGCCTCCGCAGCCGGTCGATGTGGAGGAGCTCCTCCCGTATGGCGACTACACGATCACGGTGAGCGCGGGGCCCGCCTTCGAGCCATTCAGCAGGGTCTTCACGGTAGATGCTCCGACGGAGACATTCGACGTCCAGCTCACCCCGGTGACGGAGTCGACGGTGACCATCACCGTCTCCTCGACCGCTCCGGAGATCGCCAACGTGTTGCCCGAGGGTGCGTCCTGGACGGTGACGCTCGAGGACGGCACGCCGGTCGATACCGACACCTTCGCCCCCGACCACCGGCAGCTCCCGGCAACGATCACCGTC
>CAZVAA010000012.1:0-30116 GCA_964624125.1 uncultured Sphaerobacteraceae bacterium
CGCCGCCAGCCGGCCTTCCCAGCGTCGCGTCTCGGGATGCCGCGCATACCCGGTCTTGCCCAGCGTCAGGATGTTCCACAGTCCATGCAGCTCACGATGCTCGCCGAGCAGGTGCCGGCGGCATAACCGCTCCGGCGCCAGATCCCAGATCCGCATGCGCTACTCCCCGTCCGGCGGCACGACGGCCATGATGGCGGCGATCTCGTCGGGGATCGAGCCACCCGCCATCGGGATCAGCCCCTGCTTGCGAATGTCGTCGATGCTGGCCGCCACGCCACGCCCCCCGACGATGACCGGTGGCAGGGCATCAGCGCCCACATGGTCACCCAAAACCCGGACCGCATCAGCGACGTCGGGGAGCCGCTCGGGCAGGTCCGCCGAGAGCAGGATGCCCTTCGGGTCGTGCATCTGTACCGCCTGCAGCAGGAATTCCGGAGCCACGTCCGGGCCGAGGTAGTGCACCCGGTAGCCCTCCGAGCGCAGGATGCCGACGAGCATCCGGATCCCGAGCTGGTGCCGCGTGCCACGGACACAGGCCGCGACCAGCGGCGTCCCGTGCGGATCCTCCGGCAGGTGCCGGCGGGAGAGCTCGATCACCACCTCGGTCGCGGCCTCGGAGAATTGCTTCTCCTGCGCGACCAGCACGTCGCCGGTCTCCCACAGCTTCCCGACCTGGATCATGGCCGGGGTCAGGACCTCGTTGAAGATCCGGATCATCGGCACGCCGAAATCATCGGCGTTGATCACCATGCGAGCCGCGGCAGCAAACCGCCCCTGTTTGCCCTCCTCGACGAAGGCCTTCGCCAGCTCCGGGAGGTCGGGCATCCGGTCGGCCTGCTCCAGCAGGTCGCGAATGTCGTCCAGGGAGAGATGCTGCTGCTGCCAGCGCTTGATCCGGGCGACGCGCTCGATATCGGACTCCCGGTACAGGCGGTGTCCTCCGGGCGTGCGCACCGGGGAAACCAGCCCCTCGCGCTCGAGGAACCGCAGGCTGGACCGGGTCACATCGGGGAACTCCGCCTGGAGCCTGGACACGGCGGTACCGATCGGGACGGTGCTGTCTTGGGATGTAGGTGTCGGCGCTCTATCCATCATAGCCACCAGTGTATTCCTCCTTGGCCGGGAACAGGAAGGCCAACGGGCAGAATCAGGTGCCGGCCGGGGGAACTCCCCCTCTCACCTGTTGACAAATTATAACCTATAGTTTAGGTTTAGTTTACTAGCGAGATGGCCACGCTGCTAGACACCGACCCGAACGTTCCTGGAAGGAATGACCGATGAACACGCTCGTACGATCCTCCCTCACCCTGCTGGGCCTCGCCGCGCTCCTGGCGATGACCCTCATCGCCGGCGGCGGACGCGCCCTCGCCCAAGACGCCACGCCGGAGATGCGGGACATGGGTACCTGCACCACCGCCCTCGGTATCGGCCAGGAAGGCGATGCCTGCGTCAACGTCATCCACGCCTCGCCGGACGCCCCCGCCGTCGATGTCTACGTCAACGGGGACGTCGCCCTCGAAGGCGTCGAGTTCACCCAGTTCTCCGGATGGCTGGCCCTCCCCGCCGGCGACTATCACATCCAGGTCACCGCCGCCGGTGACATGCCCGAAAACGCCGTCATCGACACCGAGCTCACCATCGAGGCTGGCAATGCCTATCACGTCGCCGCCACCGGCATGCTCGACATGATCTCGGCCACCGTCATCCAGTCCGACCTGAGCGAGATCGAGGCCGACATGGCCCGCGTCCAGGTCATTCATGCCTCGCCGGACGCTCCGGAGGTCGACATCGCCGTCGCCGGCGGTGACGTCCTCATCGAGCAACTCGCCTTCGGCGCCGCCTCCGGCTACCTCGACGTCCCCGCGACGTCCTATGACCTTGAAGTCCGCCCGACCGGCACCACGGACGTCGCCCTGGATCTCCCGGGCGTCGAGCTGGAAGCCGGCATGGTCTACGACATCCTGGCTGTCGGCCAGGTCGGCGACGATTCGCTCTCCGTCCTGGTCATCCCGTCATCCACCACGGGTGGCGAGATGGCGACACCGACCAACTAGTTCACCCCTCGCCATCATGCCGGTGTACCTGGCGCGCCAGGTACACCGGAGGAGATTCCACGCATGTCCGGGACATCCCTCACATTCCGCTCTCACATCCAGGCCCCGGCAGATGACCTCCGGGCATGGCATGCCAACCCCGGCGCGTTCCAGCGGTTGACGCCTCCCTGGCTGGACGCCAGGGTCCAGGCCGCCAGTGGCGGCATCGATCCCGGCGACACCGTCTCCCTCCGCGTTCCGGTACTCGGGCTGCTCGGGTTCACGTGGAATCTCCGGCATGAGGCCCTTCCCGACGGCGACGGCTTCGTCGATATCCAGGAATCAGGGCCATTCACGGCCTGGCGACACGAACATCGCTTCATCCCGACCGGCGAGATGACCTCGGTCCTCGAGGACCACACCACCTACAGCACCCCCGCCCCGGCGGGCAGGCTCATCCAGTCACGACTCGAGGACCTCTTCCGCTTTCGGCACCATCGAACGCGAATCGATCTCGCCCGGCACACCACGACCGGGTTCGATGCACCACTCCGGATCGTCGTCTCCGGCGCCAGCGGCCTGGTTGGCAGCCGCCTGGTTCCCTTCCTGCGGGCTGGCGGCCATACCGTCCACACCCTCGTCCGCCGCCAGCCCGCCTCACCGGAAGAGATCTTCTGGGATCCTGCCCGCGGCGAGATCGATGCCGACGCCCTGGAGGGGGTCGACGCGGTCATCCACCTTGCCGGCGCCTCCATCGCCGGTGGCCTGTGGACGACGAAGCGCAAGCACCTGATCCGCGACAGCCGCGTCGATAGCACCACGCTCCTGGCGACCACCCTCGCCCGGCTCCATCGCAAGCCCACGGTCTTCGTCTCCACCTCGGCGGTCGGCTTCTATGGCGACGGCGGGGCGACCCCGCTGACGGAAGACGCCCCGGGTGGCGAGGGATTCCTGGCGGATGTCGTCCGCGAATGGGAAGCCGCCGCCCGCCCCGCCGCCGATGCAGGTATCCGCGTCGTCCATCCCCGCTTCGGCGTCGTGGTCGCCGGCGACGGGGGCATGGTGCCCCTGCTCCGGCACGTCTTCCGCGCCGGCATCGGGGGGCGCCTCGGCGACGGAAAGCAATACATGGCGTGGATCGCGCTCGAAGACCTGCTCGGCATCCTGCTGGAGTCGGTGGCGAACCCGGATCTCGAAGGCCCGGTGAACGCCGTCTCCCCGCAGGAGCTCACCAACGACGCGTTCACCCGGCTCATGGGACACGTCTTCCGCCGCCCAACGATCATGCGCGTTCCCGCGGCCGCGATGCGCCTCGCTGCCGGCCAACTCGCCGAGGAGCTCATCCTCACCAGCCAGCGCGTCATTCCCGACCGTCTCGCCCGGGCGGGCTTCCGGTTCGAATACCCGTCGCTGGAATCAACATTGCGACATGAGTTTGGCCGGTACCGCGGTTTCCCGGACGTTGACGACGCCGTGAGATACATCTCGCGACCTGCGGACGCCGTCGCCTGACCTGTTCCTGCATGGACGATGGGAGGCCCCTGTGAAGCCGAACGGAACCGACAACATCACCCGGCGCAAGGCCGATCACATCAGCATCAATCTTGAGCAGGATGTCCAGGCCCGGGAGGTCCATACGGGGTTCGAGCACTACCGCTTCGTCCACACCGCCATCCCCGAGCTCGACCTCGATGAGGTCGATACAAGCACCACCTTTCTCGGCCACGCGCTCGGGGGGCCACTCCTGATCTCATCCATGACCGGTGGCGTGGATCGCGGTCGGGCCATCAACCGGAACCTCGCCCTCGCGGCGCAGGATCTCGGCGTCGCGATGGCCGTTGGCTCCCAGCGCGCCGCCCTGGAAGATCCCGACCTCCGCGCCACCTTCGCCATCCGTGAGTACGCCCCGGACATCCTTCTCTTCGCCAACATCGGGGCGGTCCAGCTCAACTACGGCTACACCGCCGATCACTGTCGCCGCGCCGTCGAGATGATCGACGCCAACGCGCTCATCCTCCATCTCAACCCCCTGCAGGAAGCCCTGCAACGGGACGGCAACCGCGACTTCTCCTCCCTGCTGTCGAAGATCCACGATGTCTGCCGGGCGCTCGAGGTGCCCGTCATTGTCAAGGAGGTCGGCAACGGTATCTCCGGTCCCGTCGCCCGCCAACTCGTCGATGCCGGCGTCTCGGTCATCGATGTGAGCGGCGCCGGAGGCACCTCCTGGAGCGCGGTCGAGCACCACCGCGCCACCACTGAACGAAACCGCCGCCTCAGCTCCACCTTTGTGGACTGGGGCATCCCGACCGCCACCAGCCTGCTCATGACGCGCGCCGCGGTTCCCGACACCCCGGTCATTGCCAGTGGCGGCATCCGCACCGGCCTCGACGCGGCCAAGGCCCTCGCCCTCGGCGCGGACCTCGCCGGCATCGCCGGGCCACTCCTGAAAGCCGCGGACCAGGACGCCGAACGCACCCGGGAAACGCTCTCGTTTCTCCTGGATGAAGTCCGCCTTGCCATGTTCCTGACGGGAGCGCAAACTGTTCGTAATCTCAAGACATCCGCACGCCTGATATCGAACGATCCATGGCACCTTGCCGATCGCGGGGCACAGGGGCATCCCGCCGTCCACCATCTCGAACCGGTCGCGCCCCGGCACACGATCAGGGAGGCAACAAATGGGTGACGCACTCGACCCGGGCTGGCCCACGCCGACAGAGTCGGACTGGATACGCTGCCAGGAAATCGCCAGGGAACACGGACGCACGTTTTACCTCGCCAGCTCCTGCATGACACCACAGCGCCGCCGCGCGATCCGCGCGACCTACGCCTGGTGCCGGATCGCCGACGACATCGTGGACGGCGTCCCGACGGAGAGCGCCGGCGACCCGGCGGATGCCCTCGCGCGCTGGGAAGCCGAAATCGACCGGCCAACCCACCCCGTCGCCATCGCGTTCGCCCACGCCCGGCACCAGTACAACGTGCCGACGCGACCCGTGCGCGACCTCATCGCCGGCGCCCGCATGGACCTCCAGCCCGGGCAGTACGGGTCGTGGGAGGACCTGCGCGTCTACTGCTATCACGTCGCGGGGACCGTTGGCCTCATGGTCGCGCCCATCCTCGGCTGTACCGACGAGGATGCCCTCCCGCACGCCGCCGACCTGGGCATCGCCATGCAGCTCACCAACATCTTGCGCGACGTAGCGGAAGACGCCGCGACCGGTCGGCTCTACCTCCCGCTCGACGAAATCGCCGACTTCGGCTGCGACCCCGAGAGCATCCTCGCCGGGAAGCCCGATGGCAGGTTTCGCGATCTCATCGCCTTCCAGATCGAGCGCGCCCGCGCCCTCTACGCCAGCGCCATGCGCGGCGTACCGGCCCTCTCGCCGAGCGGACGCATCGCCACCCTGGCCGCAAGCCGGCTCTATGCCCGTATCCTGGACTGCATCGAGGAGATGGACCATGACGTGTTCCGCGGGCGAGCCTACGTGCGCCCGCACCAGAAGTTCGCCGCCGTTCCCGGCGTCGCCGGCAGCGCCCTGCGCATGAGCCTGGCTCCCCGGCAGGTGATCGCCCGGCCGTTCATGCCCCGCGCCATTGCCGGGGCGATGTGGTGGACGGGAAACCGCCTGGATGACTAACCAGCAGGATATGAAAGCGACGTCGATGCCCAAACGTATCACCGTTATCGGAAGCGGTTTCGGCGGCCTCGCGGCAGCCATCCGGCTCGCCGCCCGTGGCCACGAGGTCACCCTCATCGAACAGCGCGACCAGCCCGGTGGCCGCGCCTATGTCTATCGCCAGGACGGCTTTACCTTCGATGGCGGCCCGACCGTGATCACCGCGCCCTGGATGCTGCGGGAGCTCTTCGAGCTGGCCGGCCGCAACATCGACGACTACGTTGATCTCGTCCCGGTGACGCCCTTCTACCGCATCTTTTTCCCCGACAGGACGTACTTCGACTACGCCGGCGACCCGGAGGAAATGGAGGCCAGCATCCGTGCCCTCTCCAGCTCCCCGGAGCACGACGTGGCCGGATACCGGAAGTTCGTCGAGCTCGCCAGCCGGATCTTCGCCAAGGGCTTCACCGAGCTGGTCGACCAGCCCTTCCTGTCGGTCATGGACATGGTGAAGATCGTGCCCGACCTGATCCGGCTGCAGAGCTACCGCTCGGTCTATGGCCTCGTCGCCAGGCATGTGAAGGACGACCGCCTGCGCCAGGTGCTCTCCTTCCATCCCCTGCTCGTCGGAGGCAACCCGTTCCAGACCACCAGTATCTACACCCTCATCCACCACCTTGAGCGGGAATGGGGTATCTGGTTCGCCAAAGGCGGCACCGGTGCCCTGGTGGCCGCCCTGGCGCGCCTCTTCGAGGAGCTTGGCGGCACCATCCGCCTCAGCAGCCGCGTCGACGAGATCCTCACCACCGGCGATCGCGCCCATGGCGTCCGCCTGGACGATGGCACCGGGATCCCCGCCGATATCGTGGTCTGCAACGGAGAGGTCTCGACGGCCTACCAGCGCCTGCTCCCGCCGGAGAAGCGCAAGAAATACACGGACAAGCGCCTCGCCCGGATGCGCTATTCGATGTCGCTCGTCGTGATCTATTTCGGCACGAACCGTCTCTACCGGGGCGAGGACGGACCCGTCCTGAAGCACCACAACATCATCCTCGGCCCGCGCTACAAGGAGCTGCTCGAGGACGTCTTCAACAGGAAGATCCTCGCGGACGATTTCTCGCTCTACCTGCACATGCCGACGTTGACCGATCCGTCGCTGGCGCCGGAGGGCCATGAGGCCTTCTACGTGCTGGCGCCGGTGCCACACCTCGGCGGCGACACCGACTGGGAGACGCAGGCGAAGCCATACCGCGACCGCATCATGGCCTTCCTGGAGGAGCACTATCTCCCCGGCCTCTCGGAGCACATCGTCACCGAGCACATGATCGATCCCCGTCATTTCCGGGACGAACTGGCGAGCTACCAGGGATCCGCCTTCTCGGTCGAGCCGATCCTGACCCAGTCCGCCTGGTTCCGGCCCCACAACCGCTCGGAGGAGGTCCCGAACCTCTACTTCGTCGGCGCCGGGACTCACCCTGGCGCGGGCGTTCCCGGCGTCCTGGCCTCCGCCAAGATCGCCGACACGCTGATCGCCCGGGATGCCGCGGGGGTGTCGCCATGATGCGCGTGCTCCAGGCCAGCATCACCATCCTCCAGGCGCTTCTCGGCGTCCGCATGCTGGCGCGGCTCATCCGCTCGGCCAATGGCACCCGGATCACCCGCGTGCAGGCGGCGCCTTCCTCCGGCGAGATCACCATCCTCGTACCAGTCCTCGATGAGGAGCACCGGCTCCAGCCGTGCCTCGACGGACTCGTCTCGCAGGGACCGGAGGTCCGCGAGATCCTCGTGATCGACGGCGGCTCCACCGACGGCACCCGCGACCTCGTCGCCCGCGCCGCCGGCCGCGATCCACGCGTCCGCCTGGTCGATGCCACACCGGTTCCCGCCGGGGTCAACGGCAAGGCGTGGAACCTCGCGACGGGGTACGCACAGGCCAACCCGGACACCACCTGGGTACTGACGGTCGACGCCGATGTCCGTCCCGCATCCGACCTCGCGGCGTCACTGCTCGCCCATGCCGGCCGCACCGGGGTCTCCGTCTTCAGCGTCGCCACGCTGCAACGCCTCTCCGGCGCGGCCGAAGGCCTCGTCCACCCCTCCATGCTGGCCACGCTGGTCTATCGCTTCGGCATGCCCGGAAACGCCACCACCAACCCGGCGCAGGTGCAGGCCAACGGCCAGTGCTTCCTCGCGCGAAAGGAGCTCCTTGACGACGTCGGCGGCTTCCGGAAGGTGCTGGACTCCGTCTGCGAGGATGTGACCCTCGCCCGGAACCTGGCCGACGCCGGCCACCGGGTGGGCTTCTATGAGTCCGACAACCTCGTCTCGGTCGAGATGTATGAGGGCTGGCGCGATGCATGGGACAACTGGAGTCGCTCGCTGCCCATGCGTGACCGTCACGTTCCCGTCCAGACCGCGCTCGGGCTGGCCGAGATCCTGCTCTTGCAGGCACTACCGCCATGGCGCCTCCTCGTCACGGGATCGACGCGAGGCCCACGGCATCCGACAACGATCGTCAACATCGCCCTCACGGCCACGCGTGCGGGTATGCTCGCCGGTATGGCGCGCGCATACGAACAACGTCCGTGGACGTATTGGCTTTCTCCACTCGTTGACCTGCCGGTCGTGATCCGGCTGTGGTCCATGGCATGGCGCCGCCGGTTCTCATGGCGTGGCCGCACATTTGGTTCAGGAGTTCCGCAATGACCCGTTTCAACCGCTCGTCGATTCCGTGGATCCTCTTCGTCGCCCATCTCGCCGCGCTGGTCTTTGGCCTCATCGGCATCCTGGTCATGCTCCCCAACCCCGACCTCTGGGCGGATGATCCCAACGCCGTCAAGATCTTCGACTGGTCGATGGAACACGCCGGCGCGACCCACATCCTGCTCGGGGCCGCGGCCATGATCGCCTTCGGCATCGTCGCGATCGGCTGGCGAAAGACGCTCATCTTCTTCGTCGTCTCCTGCTCCATCTCCCTCGGCTCCGAGCTCTTCGGGACCGGCACCGGCTGGCCGTTCGGCAACTACGAATACACCGATTTCCTCGGCTACAAGGTGCTCGACCGCGTGCCCTACACAATCCCGCTGTCGTGGTTCTATGTCGGCTTCGCCGGATATCTCCTCGCCGGCGCGTTGGTCGATCGCTTTGGGCTCCAGCGCCGCGGGTTGTGGATGGTCCTTGGCGGCACCTGGCTCCTGACCGTCTGGGATCTCGTCCTCGACCCGGCCATGGCGCACGAGTCGCTCCGCATCCAGTTCTGGGTGTGGGATGAGACCGGCCCCTACTTCGGGATGCCGATCAAGAACTTCATCGGCTGGTCCCTCACCGGTCTCGCCTTCATGGCCGTCAGCCGCTGGCTCTGGCGGGAAGATGTGGAGACGCGCAATATGCCCATGCAACTTCCATGGGCGATCTATGCGGCAAACCTCTTCTTCGCCATCGTGCTGAGCGCGGGCGTGGACCTGTGGATCCCGATCATTCTCGCGATCGTGCTGGGGCTCGTCCCCGCGAGCCTGGTCTTCCTGCCACGCGAGCGGGCGCGGCAGCGCGAGCTGAGGCTGTCGCCCGATGCCTGAGTATCCGTGGAGATTCCTCAAGACCGGGAGCGGCATCCTCGCCCGGCGCAAACTCGACCTGCATGTCACGGGGCAGGAGCACCTGCCCCGGCGAGGCCCGGTCATCATCGCCGCCCGCCACTACCACCACCTCTATGATGGCGTCGCGATGCACCTCGCCCTGCCCTACCCGGTAAAGATCCTGGTCGGGCTGGACTGGGTCGGGAATGCGCCCGGCAAGCGGGCGATGACGGCGCTCTGCAAGGCGGCCGGCTGGCCGGTCGTCCACCGCCCCGACCCGAGAAACCCGGCCCCTGCCACCGACCGCTCCGCCATCCTTCGCCAGGGCATGACCGACGCGCTCGCCGTGCTGGACGCAGGCCAGGCCCTGCTGGTCTTCCCGGAAGGCTTCCCCACCATCGACCCCGGCTACACCCCGAAACAGCAGGACGACGAGTTCCTGCCCTTCGCGCCGGGCGTCACGCGCATCGCCACGCTTGCCGCCGCGCGCGGGATGGACGTGCCGATCGTCCCCGCCGGCTTCCACTACCGCAAGGGCGGCCGATGGGACATCACGCTCCGCTTCGGGGAACCGGTCCATGTTCGCAACCGCACCGAAGCCACCGCCGCCCTCGCCGACCTCGAATCCCGCGTGATCGCCCTCTCGCAGCCTCCGGCCTGAGTGCACATGTCACCGCAACGTGGCACCGGGGATGCGTACCTATCCCCGGAATCTATTGACGCATCGACGGAGGCATCCATGACCGATCCCAACACCATGCAGGACCCACGTGAGCGCGGCCCGAAGCCACCCTTCACCGCACAGGACCAGCCATACCCCGGCTCCGAAGCCGGAATGCAACCCCGGCCCGACTACGGGGAGGCGACCTATCAGGGCTCCGGCAAGCTGACCGGCCGCGTCGCCCTCATCACCGGTGGCGACAGCGGCATCGGCCGCGCCGTGGCGCTCGCCTTCGCCCGCGAGGGCGCCGACGTCGCGATCTCCTTCCTCGACGAAAGCACCGACGCGCAGGAGACCGTTCGCGTCGTGGAAGACGCCGGTCGCAAGGCCGTCGCCTACCCCGGCGATATCCGCGACGAGGAGTTCTGCAAATCGCTCATCGAGCGCACCGTCGAGGATCTCGGCAGCATCGACATCCTCGTCAACAACGCCGCCTTTCAGTCCACCCACGACCGCTTCACCGAGATCTCGCAGGAGTTGTGGGACCGCACCATCGACACCAACCTCAGCGCGATGTTCCACCTAAGCAAGTACGCGCTGATGCACATGAAGCCCGGCGGCGCCATCATCAACACCACCTCGATCCAGGCATTCCAGGGCAGCGGCGGCATGACGCACTACGCCACCACCAAGGGAGGCATCGTCAGCTTCACCCGTGCGCTCGCCCAGGACGCGATCCAGCAAGGAGTGCGCGTCAACGCCGTCGCCCCGGGACCGATCTGGACCCCGCTGATCGTCTCCACCATGGACCCGGAGATGTACGAGCAGTTCGGCGGCGACACCCCGCTTGGGCGTCCCGGCCAACCTGCCGAGCTCGCCCCGGCCTACGTCTTCCTCGCCTCCAACGACTCGACCTACATCACCGGCGAGGTCATGGCCGTCACCGGCGGCAACCCGATCTAGCAACCCGTACGGCCGGCTCCGGGACCCCGGACCGCGCGTCTCCGGGGTCTATCGGCAACATTGCGTCCGGATATCGCCTTGCGGCACAACCGTCCCTCCACCCCTTACCCACCAATGAGTACCGCCGAATGACCACGACCGACCCGATCTCGTCCATCGCCGAAACCGCCCTCGGCTACGACCACCTGCGCCCCGGCCAGCGCGAGGCCATCGCGCCCGTCCTCGAGGGGCGCGACACCCTCGCCGTGATGCCAACCGGCTCCGGCAAATCCGCCATCTACCAGATCGCCGGGCTCCGCCTCGGCGGCCTGACGATCGTCGTCTCGCCCCTCATCGCCCTCCAGCGTGACCAGGTCGAGGGACTGGAGGAAAACCACACCCTCAACGCGGCCGAGCTGAACTCCACCCTCTCCGACCGCGAGCGCAAGGACCTCTTCGCCCGCCTCAACAACGTCGGGCAGCTCTTTCTCTTCCTCGCGCCCGAACAGCTCGCCAACGAGGAGACCCGCGACCGCCTGGCCCGCCTTCACCCTTCACTCGTGGTCGTCGACGAGGCCCACTGCATCAGCGACTGGGGCCACGATTTCCGCCCCGACTACCTCCGGCTCGGCGGCTTCATCGACGAGCTCGGCAAGCCACCCATCCTCGCCCTCACCGCCACCGCCACCGGCCCCATCCGCGAGGAGATCATCGACCGCCTCGGGATGCGCGATCCCGCCGTGATCGTCCGCGACTTCGACCGCCCGAACATCCATCTCGCCGCCGAGACGTTCGACGATGACGACCGGCGCCACGAACGGCTGGTCGAATTCGCCACCACCCACAACGGCCCCGGCATCATCTACACGCCGACCCGCCAGCAGGCCGAAGACATCGCAGCCGAGCTGGGCACGCTCGGCATCAACGCCGACGCCTACCACGCCGGTCTCGCCGGCGGCGAGCGCGACGACGTGCAGGACGCCTTCATGGACGGCGACACGACGGTCATCGTCGCCACCATCGCCTTCGG
Organism: uncultured Sphaerobacteraceae bacterium; assembly: GCA_964624125.1. GTDB lineage: Bacteria > Chloroflexota > Chloroflexia > Thermomicrobiales > UBA6265 > UBA6265. The sequence goes on from CAZVAA010000012.1 coordinate 11,862, forward strand.
CATGGGCATCGACAAGCCTGATACCCGCTACGTCTGCCACACCAGCATCAGCGATTCGCTGGACACCTACTACCAGGAGATCGGCCGCGCGGGCCGCGACGGCGAGCCCGCCCAGGCCCTCCTCCTCGCCAGCCCGCACGACTACGGGCTCAAGCGCTTCCAGTCCGGCGTTGGCCAGCTCAGCGCCGAGGATGTCCGTCCCATCCTCGCGACCATCCGCGATGCCGGCGAGCCGGTCGATCCCGCGGAATTGCGTGAGGAGCTCGATCTGCGCGATACCGAGCTGGTCCGCGCGATCGGGCGCCTCGCGGATGTCGACGCCGTCCACGTTGCCCCCGCCGGAGAGGTCACCGCGATCAACACGGACCAGCCGGTGGGCGAAGCCGCGCAGGCCGCCGCCGACGCGCAGGAGCGGATGCAGCACTTCGCCGCCTCCCGCCTGGAGATGATGCGCAAATATGCCGAGTCGGAGGGCTGCCGGCGGGAGGTACTGCTCAACTACTTCGGGGATCCCTTCGAAGGGCCCTGCAACGCCTGCGACCGGTGCGACGCGGGCGCCAGCGCCAATGGCACTACCGACCTGCCCTTCCCGCTGCAGAGCCAGGTCGTGCATGCCTCCTGGGGAGAGGGCACCGTCATGCACTACGACGATGACCGCATCACCGTCCTCTTCACCGATGAGGGCTACCGGACCCTGGATCTCTCCCTCGTCCTCGAGAACGACCTGCTGCGCCCCGTCGACGCCTGACCCGGCCGGTCCGGGCGCGGGATGTGCGTTTCATACCGCCAACAGATGATCGTCATTCGCGCGGAGTACGCCCATGCCAACGACCAAACGCCGCCAGCCACCCTTCGACTACGACCTGCCGTTCGACCGCATCGATTTCCGGGAACGGCCCGACCTCTACCGAATCGGGAAGGGAGAGCAGGGCGTGCTCATGATCGAGCCGTACAAAAGCGAGCTCCTGCCCCACTGGCGGTTCCGCACCCCGGAGATCGCCCGTGAATCGGCCGAAAAGCTCACCAGATGCTTCCACGACTACAAGCTTCAGGGAGATTTCGTGGGCATGGATATGGCGCGCAAGTTCCTGCAGATGGGCTTCACCCGCGCCCGGCGCTATGCGAACCACAAGAGCGGTCGCAAATGGTCACCGGGACGCGAGAAGGTCCTGCCCGACGACGTCGACCCGGTGAAGGCCGAATCCGCCGCGATCTTTTACGAGGCCTACGCCGCCGCGAAGGATGATCCCGACTACCTCCGCATGAAGCAGGAGCATCTCGAACGCTACCCCGACCCGCCCGCCGAGACGCTCGAGGCGCACCCCCTCGATGACGGGAAGTCTGGGTAGCCATCACCGCTCCCAACCGACGCGGGCACCTCGACTACAATCAGTAAGTGACATTAACCGCGCCCCGCCGGGGCATCAGCAGGACAGCCATGACCACGCACGCAGGAACCCCCGACGATATCGCCCGCATCACCGATGAGGAGATCGAGCGTCGCCTCACCCGGTTCCTGCAAAGCCGCCTCGGCATCTGGCCGCCCACGAAGCCGTTCGAGATCGTCTCCAGCCCGGTACGCGACGAGCCCGGCTGGGACGGCTCCCTCCGCCCGATGGTCGGCATCGAATGCCCCGCGGGCACCGTGCTCTCCTACTCGCCAACCGAGTTTCCCGACGCGGGGAATATCGACCTCGTGGCCCTGGAAGACGAGCTCGGCACCTCCGACGCCTACATGACCATCCCACGGCTCTTCGGTCGCCCGGAGATGCACTTCGGACGCGCCGTCTTCCGCTACATCGATCGCCCCGCCGACCTGCCGGAGATCGGCGTCTGGGAATCCCGCGAGGATCCGCGCATCCCGGAATGGCTCCGCCCCTTCAACGGCGATGTCCTGATCGCCTGGGACGATGAGGGCAACTACGCCGCCGGCGTCGGCATCAAGAAGCACAACGACTTCGGCCACGAGATCTCCGTCGGCACCGAGCCCGCCCATCGTGGACAGGGCCTCGCCCGGCGACTCGTCGCCCAGGCCGCGCGGCACATCCTGCGCGAGGGCGCGATCCCGCTCTACCTCCACGCCGACCGCAACGCCGCCTCCAGCCGCGTCGCCGAGCAGTCCGGTTTCCCCGACCGCGGATGGCACCTCGTCGAGCTCCGCTGAGCCCGGCAAGGAACTCCCCCGTAGCCCCGGACCTCGTGTCCGGGGTCCGTCAGCACACGCAGGATGATCGCCCGAAAGGAGGGCATTGCGGCCGGTTCGCGCCCGGAAACGAGTCTCCTGCGGCCGCAAGCCCTCCGCTACTTTTGGTTTGCTCTCCCCAAGGTGTTGGTTCCGCCTCCTCACCCATCCTGCCATCTTGCTCACGTTTCACCCCGCACATGGAAACATGGTCAAGATGGGCAACATGGGCAAGATCGATCTTGCGACCCCGCCCATGTTGCTCAGGTTTCCAAAAAAGAGAAAACCCTATATATATGGGGATATCACTCCCATCTTGTCCATCTTGCCCAGGTTTTGTGCCCTAGGTAGAAACCTGGACAGGTTCGTCGAGCGGTGGACGCCGCCTCCACACCGGATTCGCCGCCTCGAACGCCATCGCGATCCGCAGCAACTCCACCTCGCCCAGCGGCTTCCCGACCAGTTGCAACCCGACCGGCAGCCCGTCGTCCGTGAACCCGCACGGCACCGAGATCGCCGGCAGCCCGGTCGCCGAGACGTACCAGCACGACCGCATCCACCCGAGATAGTCCGGCTGCGCCTCCCCCGCGACCTCCTTCGGGTAATGCCACTCCACCGGGAACGGCACCACCTGCACCGTCGGGGCAGCCAGTACGTCGATCTCCTCGAACAGGCCGACCATCCGCGTGTACAGCCGCGTCCGCGCCGTATACGCCTCGTAGATGTCCGCCGCCGTCAGGTCCAGCCCCCACTCGATATTCGTGCGCAGGTTGTCGCTGATCTCGTCCCGGTGCTCGCGGTACAACTGCCCGTACTGCTGCGCCATGCCCCACGCCCGCAGCGTCCGGAATGCCGGTTCCGCGCCCTCGAAATCCGGCTCGACCTCGCGCACCTCCGCGCCCAGTCCTTCCAGCGCCGGCCTTCCGTCCCGCTCCAGCACCTCCGTCACCGCCGGCTCCACCGGAAGCCCGCCGAGCGTCGGTGACCACCCGACGCGCACCCCGGACAGTGATTCCGCCGGCGCGGACATCGCCACCCCGGCGAACTCGCTCCCGTCTCCCGGCAGGGAGATCGGATCGGCCGGGTCGAACCCCGACAACACCGACTGCAGCAGCGCCATATCCGCCACCGTGCGGCCCATCGCCCCCAGCACCGACATCGACACCCACGCCGTCTCCGATGGCGCCTTCGTCACCCGCCCGATCGCCGACCGCATCCCGACCACGTTGCAGAACGACGCCGGGTTCCGCAGCGACCCTCCAAGGTCGCTGCCGTCCGCAAGGCTCACCAGCCCCGCCGCCAGCGCGGCGGCCGCCCCGCCCGATGACCCGCCTACGGTCCGCCCCTGGTCGTAAGGATTGCGCGTCGGCCCGAACACCGGGTTGAACGTGTGCGATCCCGCGCCCATCTCCGGCACGTTTGTCTTCCCGAGACGAATCGCCCCCGCCTCGCGCATGCGGGCGACGATTCCCGCGTCGGTGGACGGGACATTGTCGCGAAACAGCGGGCTGCCAGAGGTCGTGCGCATCCCCGCCGTGTTCACGAGGTCCTTGTGGGCCACGACCAGCCCGTGCAGCGGACCGGTCTCCTCGCCCCTGGCCATCGCCTCGTCGGCGACGGTCGCCTGTGCCATCGCGCCGTCCGCATCCATCGTCACGATCGCGTTGACCGCCGGGTTCACCTGCGCGATGCGATCGAGATACGCCTGCAGCAGCTCCCGCGCCGAGAGCCGCTTTGACCGCAACAACTCCCGCTGCATCGTCGCCGGCAGGTAACAAAGGTCCGTCCCGCTCGCGGGAAGCTCCACATTCGTCATTCACTGAACTCCAGGTAGCGCTCGCTCTCAAACGTCTCCGGGTCCAGCTCCATGCCCATCCCAGGCCGGTCCGGCACCGTCACGACGCCATGCTCCGGCCGCAACGGCTCCCGGAAGAAATGCTGGTGAATCTGGTTCCACTTGACGAGGTACTCGAGCAACGGCGCGGTCAGCACCGGCTGCGCCGCGATCAGGTGCGCGTTGGCCGGGGTCGAATGCCCGTGGGGGATCACCGGAATATCGTAGGTCGACGCCACGGTGAAGATCTTTTGCATCTCCGTGATTCCGCCGGCCCAGTACGTATCCGCCTGCATCACCTCAACGGCTTCCGCATCCAGCAACTGCTTGATGCCCCACCGCGTGTACTCGTGCTCGCCACCCGCGATCGGCACCGGCGACCGTCGCCGGATCTCGGCGTACTGCCCGATCTTGTCCGGCAGCACCGGCTCCTCGATCCACCTCGGCCGGTATTCTTCCAGCAGGTGCGCCATCTGGAGCGTGTAGGGCACATCCCAGCTCATCCACGCATCGAGCATGATGTCGACATCGTCTCCGACCGCCTCGCGCAGCGTCCGCATCAACTCGACGTTCTTGCGGATACCTTCCGGGCCATCCGCCGGCCCGTTGCGGACGAACCACTTGGTCGCGACGTAACCCTCGTCGGTGAACTGCTTCGCCCGCTCCCGCGCCTTCTCCGGCTCGATCGAGAACCCGAGCGCGCTGGCGTAGGCGGGAATCTCCCGCCGGACCGGGCCACCCAGCAACTGGTAGACCGGCGCGTTGTGCCACTTCCCCTTCAAATCCCACAGGGCGCAGTCGATCGCGGAGATCGCGAACATCGCCTCGCCCTTGCGGCCATGCACGGCCGAGCGGTACATGATGTCCCACAACCGCTCGTTCGCCAGCGGGTCATCGCCGATCAGCAGGTCGCGGAACTGGTGGCGAATGATGAACGCCACCCCGACCGACACCGGCCCGCCAAGGCCGGTCACGCCCTCGTCCGTCTCGATCTCGACGAAGACCGAGGAGACCGGGAGCCCACGCTCGTTCGTCTCCAGCATCTCGGCGCGGCGGCGTTCCCGGTGCTCGGGGTAGACATCGATCGGCTGGATGAGGCGTTCTTCCCAGAACACCCCCTCCCACGGCAGGGTCCCGGTGACCTGGTGCAGGCGGATATCGGTGATGCGCATGGCGTCGTCCTTTGTCATGAGCGGCAACAACCGTGTCGAAAAGCCACACCACCATATCCGCAAGTGACGATGCGGTGAAGCCCTGTATCGCGTGCCTGCAAGGTGCGCACGACCAGCGGGATGGCAAGTGGCATGGAAAAACCCCGGGCAGGACATCTGCCCGGGGTTTCCCTTGGCGTACCGTCGTTACGCCGGCAGCGTCTCGCCCACCGGCGCGGCCGGGGCCGGCTGGTGCCGCCGGGCCTGCCACGACCGGTAGAGGTACCGCACGAGCGCGCCCGTCCCGACGACCGTCGCCGCGAACGTGACCAGCCCGCCGACCACCGGGAGCAACCCCGCCACCTGCAGCACGATCACACCGACCAGAACCGCCATCCAGCGTCCGTAGCCGACCTTCGCGACCGTCGCCAGCCACTGCCCGAGCCGCATGCTCGCGACGAGGAAGCCCATCAGCATGACCAGCGGGAAGAGGACGAGGAGCACGACGATCCCGACCGGGAAGCCGATCAACGTCAGCAGCGCAAGGATCCCGATCAGCGGCAATCCGATCACCGTCGCGAGGCCATAGATGACGCTCTCGAACGCCCCGGCGCTCACCAACCCGGCCATGCCATCGAGATGCCGTCCGGCGAGGAAGACGAACGCGAGCCCGGCGAGGATCGTCAGCATGGCGAATCCGAGCCAGAACACGAACGAGAAGACCGCCGCGCCGAAGCCGAACGAGACGTACTGCGACTGCTCGGTGATATCGCCCCGCACGATCGCGTCGTCCGCGCGGGTCAGATCGCTGCGAATCAGCGTGACATCGTTGACCGTCGCGCCGCTGGCAAGCTCCAGCGATCCCCCGATGACAACGACATCGCTGTCGACCTGCCCGGTGACCAGAGCATCGCCGTTGATCACGACCAGCGCCTCGGTGATCCGGCCATCGATCGTCGCGTTATCACTGATCAGGACGACGCCGTCAACGGATTCGTCGGCGGCGAGCGTCACCGGGCGGTCGAACTGGAGGATGAAACCATCTGTGGCGGCCTCCTGCGCGAACACCGGGATCGGGATCAGGAGCACAGCCAGCAGGAACAGGACAAGAACCCGGGGAAATCGAATGTGGCGAACCATGATCGCCCTCCTCCTTCCGGAGAGGTCGGGCACCAACCCGTATGCGGCGCCACCTCCCGGCGCCCCCATGCTGGCACCGCACCCGCCACATCCGCATCACATCCCCGGACCGCGCGTCACAAAACCGCCACAGGAGACGCCATTGCCCTCACGTAGCCCCGCACCTTGTGTGCGGGGAGCGAACGCGCGAAAACCCCGCACGCAAGGTGCGGGGCTACGCATCGTTGAACCGGGGTGTTACCTCACTCGCCCATGATCGCCTTTCGCACCAGCGCGATCACCAGCGGCACCTTGTACCCGTTATGCGACAACGGCTCGGCCCCCGCGATCGCCGCCTGCGCGGCCCGGTTCGCGACCTCGCTATCCAGCCGGGAGCCAACCAGCACCGATTCGGCCTCCGGCGCCCGCACCGGCACCGGCGCGACCCCGCCAAGCACGACCCTCGCCGCCGACACCATGTCGCCGTCCATCTCCAGCGACACCGCCACACCGGCCAGCGCGAACGCCCATACCTTGCGGTCCATCGCCTTCAGGTAGGTGCTTCGCGCGCCCTCCTTCGGCAGCGGAATCGTCACCCCGGTGATGACCGCCGTCTCCGGCAGCACATGCTCGATCCGCCGATCATCCGTCGGCGCCTGGAAGAAGTCTTCCGCCGCGATCTCGTGCTCACCCCCGGTATCCCGGTAGTGCACCGTCGCCCCGTAGGCGACCAGTACCGCCGCGAGATCCGAGGGATGCGCCGCCACGCAGGGGCTGACATCGAAGATCGCGTGCTCGCGGTTGTCACCGCCCCGGGCGAAGCACTCGTCCCCGCCCTTCAGCCAGCACTGCACATCGTCGTTGCGGTAATACCAGCAGCGCGGTCGCTGCAGCACATTGCCGCCGATCGTCGCCATGTTGCGGAGCTGCGGCGTCGCCGCGACCTCCGCCGCCTCGGCCAGCGCCGGTAAATGCGCCATCACCAGCTCATCGGTCTCGAGCTGCGCCAGCGTCGCCAGCGCGCCGATCCCGATGCGGTCCCCGTCGAGCGTGATCTGGTCGCTCAGCTCGGAGAGCCGCTTGATATCGAGCAGCCGCTCCGGGGCGGCGATGTCGCCCTTCATCAGCGTCAGCAGGTCGGTGCCGCCGGCCAGCGGTCGGGTATCGGCGTCCAGCAGCTTCAGCGCCTCATCGATCGTTTCCGGTCGTTCGTAGACAAAAGATCTCATGATGACGCCTCCTTGCCCTGCTCCGCGAGGAGCTCCAGCATCCGGTGACGCGAGATCGGCGCGTCGTAGACCCGGATACCCACCGCGTTGTAGATCGCATTCGCGATCGCCGGCGCCGTCGGCACCAGCGGCGGCTCGCCGATGCCCTTCGCCCCCGTCGGGTTCGCCTCCGGATCGGGGACATCCACCGGCACGTTCACGATCTCGGGAATATCCGAGATCGTCGGCACCTTGTACTCCTCGAGATTCGGGTTCAGCACCAGCCCGAGCCGGTCATCCATCACCCGCTCCTCGGTCAGCGCGAACCCGATGCCCTGCGTCACCGCGCCGATCACCTGGCTCTCGACCATCGTCGGGTTCACCACCCGTCCGCACTCATGCGACGCCACGACCCGCGTCACGGTCACCTCGCCGGTCGCGGTATCCACCTCGACCTCGACGACCTGCGAGCCGAACGTCCGCGCGGATTTCTCCTTCGGGTTCGCCGATCGCGCGCCCTGCGCCCGCAGCGTCGTCGGCGCGATCTCCTGCATGATCTCCTTCACGGTCCGGGAGCGGCGCGGGTCTTCATCGACCATCACCTTGCCGTCCCGGACCGAAAGCCGATCTGCGGAGACCTCCATCGCCGTCGCGGCAACCTGCAGCAGGTCCGCCTTGACCTGCACCGCCGCCGCGCGGATGGCGGGACCAAGCGTCGCCTGCGTCGCGCTGCCGGAGCTGACCGGCGAATACGGACCAACGGCGGTGTCGCCGAGATGGAAGGAGACATCCGACAGCGGCAGGCCCAACTCCTCGGCGGCGACCTGCGCCAGCCCGGTCCGGGTACCGGTGCCGATATCCTGCGTACCGGTCACGACATCGGCCGTGCCGTCCTCGTTCAGCTCGATCCACGCATAGCCCGGCGGGCTCCCCGCGCCGCCAACCCAGTCGTGGGCGGCAAAGCCGATGCCCTTGCGGATGCGTCCGTCACCGGACGACGTCGGGCGGGAATCCCATCCCGAGGCCTCCCGCACCTTCTCGTAACTCAGGCGCAAGCCCTCGGGGAGCGTGTACGGCTTGTCCTCCGGCTGGTCGATCTCGCTGTAGTTCTTCAGTCGCAACTCGATCGGGTCCATGCCGAGCTGGTCGGCCAGCTCGTCCATCGCCTGTTCCAGCGCCCACGCGGATTCCACATGCCCCGGCGCGCGAAAGGCGACGCCCGGTCCGGTGTTGGTGTAGACCGGCGTCTGCACGGTCCGCACGTTCTCGCAGCGGTACAGCGTCTGGAACATCCCGCTCACGTTGCTCGCCTCGCCGCCGGTCTTGTAGGCGCCGAGCAACTGGTCGATATCCGCGTCGATCGCGACCAGCGTGCCGTCCTTCTTCGCTCCCAGCCGCACCCGCTGGAGGGACGGCGGCCGGTTCCCGACCACGAGGTTCTCCGCCTCGCGGTCCAGCATCAGCTGCACCGGCCGTCCGGCCTTCTTCGCCAGCAACGCGGCGATCACATCCTGCTTCCACGCGATCTGCTTCGCGCCGAATCCGCCGCCCATGTGCTGCTTGATCACCCGCAGTTTCGTTTCGGGTATCCCGAGCGCATCGGCCACCTGCTGGCGAACGGTGAAGATCGACTGCGTGGAGTCCCACAACGTCAGGTGATCGCCATCCCACGCGGCTGTGCAACCGTGCGGCTCCAGCGCATTGTGGAGCGCCGCCTGGGTGGTGTAGGTGCGGTCGATAACCACCTCGGCAGATCGCAAGGCGGCATCGACATCACCACGCTCGTAGACCTTCGGCTCCCCGGCGACGTTGCCCTCTCCCTCGGCATCAGGCCGCACCTGCGGCGCGCCGGACGCCATCGCGGCATCCAGCCCGGTCACATGCGGGATCTCTTCGTAGGTCACCCGGATCTTGCGCAGCGCATCGGCGGCGATCTCCTCGGATTCCGCCGCCACCGCCGCGACCTCGTCGCCGACCAGCCGCACCGTCGGGTCGAAGACGCGGCTGCCGTCATACCACGGGATTTCGTCGGTATTGGCGGAGGAGATCACCGCGTATACGCCAGGCATCGCCTCGGCCTCCGAGACGTCGATCGCCGCCACCCGCGCATGCGGATGCGGGCTACGCAACACCCGGGCATACGCCTGCCGGGGCAAGCGAACATCGGAGCTGTACAGCGCTCGCCCGGTCACCTTCTCGAACGCCTCCAGCCGGGGATTGCCCCGGCCGACGATATCGAGCCGGAAGTCCGCGTCCCACGGGCGCATGTCCGGCCCCGGTTCCTCGACGTTCAATTGCAGCTTGCCGTCCTGTTCGGAGGCGCTGACCTTGATATCGGTCATGAGGTAGCTCCCTTCCGCTCCGCCTGCAGCCGCACGGCCCGCTTGCCGGCCCGCGCGATGTGCTGGTAGGCGCCGCAGCGGCAGAGGTTGCCGGTCACCGCGCGCATAATCTCGGCGTCGGTGGGCTCAGGCTGCTCGTCCAGCAGCGCCCGCAGGCTCATCACCTGCCCTGGCGTGCAATAGCCGCACTGGAAGGCGTCTTCATCGACGAACGCCTGCTGCACCGGGTCCAGTTCCTCGCCGGAAGCCAGCCCCTCGATCGTGCGGATGTCCCGGCCATCGCAGTCGACGGCCAGCAGCAGGCACGCGTACATCGAACGACCATCGACGATCACCGTGCAGGCACCGCAATCGCCCATGTCGCAGACCTTCTTGGCGCCGGTCAGCTGCAGGTCGTGCCGAAGAGTATCGAGCAGGGTGCGGCGAGGCTCGACCATGAGATGGCGGGTCTCCCCGTTCACGGTGAGCGCAAGCGGAACGTGGGTCGTTGGCACGATTCGTCCTCCTCAACATGGGATAGCAATCGACGCCCGGATCGGGCGCCTCAGGTACCGGCCCTGTTCGCATACCCGGTGCCAAGGTGGCCCACCAGGTCCCCGGAATGCGCTATTCTCACGCGCAGGCAACCCGCACCCGGCAGGGATCGACAGGCACCGGCCATGACGCACCGCGACCGCACATACGAAGACGCCATCCGCGGTGACCACGTCGCCGCCTTCTCAATCGTGGACGCGAGCCTGCGCGACATGCGGCAGGTGCGCCGTATCCAGGAGGCGTCGTTCCGCCCCGGGCTCGCCTACGGCATGTTCCCGCTGATCACGCTCCATCTCATCCCCTTCGTCACCTTCCTCGTCGCGAAAAGCGACGCGACCGGGGAGGTCATCGGCTGCATCATCGGGGACTACCATCGCGGCGATGTGCGGATCATGAACATCGCCGTGCATCCGGAGTGGCGCAGGCAGGGGGTTGCCCGGGCACTGCTCCGCGCGATCGGGAAACGGCTGCCGAAGGGGAATATCGTGCTGATGGTGGAAGAGCCGAACTATGGCGCGCAGGCGCTCTATGAATCGGAGGGGTTCACGCGCTCCGGTTATCACCGCGGCTACTACGGCGCCCATCGCAACGGGATCGAGATGACGCTCCGCCGCCAGCCAGCGCCACCGATGCGCAACGGCAAGCCGACCGCCGGCCGCATCCGCGTGCCGTGATCCCGGCAGCGGCCACAGTACGAGACGAAACCGGCCACAAGGGCCGGTTGTACGAACATGGTTCTTGATTGAGTGATGTCACCACCGGCCGCGCATGACCTCACCAGCCGCGAACTCCGCCAGGCGCTGCCGCGTGCGCGGCGAGGTTTCTTCCGGCACATCATTCGGCGCGAAGAACCCGGCCTGCTCGATCTCCAGACCCGGCTCCGGCTCGACCCGGTCAGGAAGCGTCGCCGCGTACATCACGATGTAGTCGGATTTCCCTTCGAGGAAATTGGAGAGCACCCCAAGCTGGCGCAGGTCCGCCGTGTCCACGTGCACGCCGGTCTCCTCGCGGACCTCGCGCGCGGCGGCATCCTCCGGGGTTTCCCGCTTGTGGACACCTCCGCCGGGCAACGTCCAGAACCGCTGGTAGCGCGTCTTCACCAGCAGCACGCGCCCCTCGGGATCGGTCACGATCGCCTTCACCCCGACCGTCGTCGGTTGCAGCTTCCGCCACAGCGTCGCATAGACCGGGTGCGTCAGCCGGTACCAGATATTCAGGAGGTTCCCGACCCGGGACCGCATCTACACCACCTGCCGCAAGATGATCAGCGCCAGCGCCCCGACCGCCAGCACGCCGTTGCCGATCGCCGCCTTGCGCAGCCGGTCGCCCTGCGCCCGGGGCAGCTCCTTCGCGCCCTCCCATGCCATCCACGACGTGAACGCCATCGCCACGACCAGCACGCCAAGCGCGAAATCGAGCCCGAAAACCAGCCCGAAGACCGGCGCCAGGACGACCGCGATCACGAACAGCGCCGGTTTCAGGGCCGGCAACCGGAACCATCCGTCACCGGACGCCTCGACCGGCGCTTCCGCTCCCGCCAGGTCGGTCGCCTCGTCGAAGGGGGTCTCCGGTAGCTCCCGCCCGTCCTGCTGTTGGCTCATCTCATCACCCACTTGCGCCAAATGCTCATGTCCGTGATCCTACCAGAGACGCACGCACCCGTTCCGTAGCGATTCGCATTACCGCCGAACTCCATTAATGACGTACAGGATCATCATGACCAGCGACCGTAACCCGACCCTCCGCGAATGGAACGCCGCAACCTACCACCGCGTCGCCAACCCCCATGTCGATTGGGGCAAATCGGTCATCGAGCGCCTGCCACTGCGCGGTGACGAGACCGTGATCGATGCCGGCTGCGGCACCGGTCGCCTGACCGAGCTGTTGCTGGAGCGCCTGCCGGACGGCCATGTCATCGCGATCGACCAGTCCGCCAACATGCTGGACCGCGCCGCCGAGCATCTCACGCCCCGTTTTGGCGACCGCGTCTCGTTCGCGCGGCACGATCTCGCCGCCCTCCCGTATGACCAGCAGGCCGATGCCATTTTCAGCACCGCGACCTTCCACTGGATACCGGACCACGCCGGTCTCTTCGCGGGGTTGTTCCGCGCCCTGAATCCCGGCGGGTACCTCGTCGCCCAGTGCGGCGGCGCCGGGAATATCCAACACATCCATGACCGCGTGAACGCCCTTCTCGCGGAATCGCCCTTCGCCGAGCACATCGGCGACTGGACCGGTCCGTGGACCTTCGCCGACGCCGAGGGCACCGAAGGGCGCCTGTCATCCGCCGGATTCATCGATGCCGCGGCGGCGGTGATCGATAGCCCGGTCGTGCTCGAGGGTGAGGCGGAGTACCGCGAATTCCTCGAGAGCGTCGTGCTCGGCAGCCATCTCACACGCCTGGCAGACGACGACCTCCGCCGGGCGCTACTCGACCGGATGGTCGCCGGTGGCGCCACCGACACGCCGCCGTGGTCGCTTGCCTACACCCGCCTCAACCTGCAAGCCCGCCGCCCCGACTAACCCTCGCCAGGCGCGCCCGCTATCCGGATGCGGGGACACGAAAACCCCGCACGCATGGTGCGGGGCTCCGGCAGGGGCGATGGATCATGCGCGGCTAGACGTCGTCAGCGTCGTCTTCCTCATCAACCGAGAGGTCAACCCCACGCCGGTTACGGCGGGCGACCCGGGCCGGTCCCTCACGCCAGTCGAGGTGCCGGACGCCCTCGATATCACGCAATTGCCCGATCAGCTCCATGATGTCGTCGGGCTTCTTGACCTCCAGGGTCATCTCGACGACATCCATCTCCGCCTTCTCGTCGAAGTCAAAGTCGAGCGACATCAGCCGGAACCCCGGCGAATTCGACGCGATCCGTCGGATCTCCGGGAACACCGTGGTCGATCGCGGGACATGCATCAACATCCGGTGCCGCCGTGAATGATGCGCGAACAGCTTGCGCTCGACCGGGCTCAGCCCTGCCTGGATCAGCAGCATGAAGAGCGCGCCGGCCGTCCCGGCGACAAACAGCCCGCCACCGACGGCCAGCCCGACACCGGACACCGCCCAGATACTCGCCGCCGTTGTCAGGCCACGCACCGTGTTCTTGCGGAAGATGATGACACCGGCGCCGAGGAAACCGATGCCGCTCACGACCTGCGCGGCGATACGCGCCGGGTCGAGCACCTCACCGAATTCCTCCGGGAACCCGTACGTTGACACGATCATCATCAGCGCGGAGGCCACGCAGACCAGCGCATGCGTGCGGAATCCCGCCGCGCGCTCGCGTCGCTCGCGCTCGATCCCGATCGCAGCACCGAGGATCGTCGCCACGAGCAGGCGCAGGAGCAACTCCCCGCCCTCGAGGCTCCGCTCGTCGAGCCATGACCAGTCAAAATCAAAATCGAACATCAACACTCCTGACCATTTCCGGACCAATTATGAACGAAATATTAACGCACAGGCGGCCAAGGGAGGCACGGATTGCCACCTGATGATGCCTGGCAAGCCTGCCCACAACCGTCTCGTTATCCCAGGTTCGTGAACCGTCCCCGTTGCGCTGTCCGCCGGCTGATCGTCATGACACCCGCCGGCAACTCACACCCGCCCAATCACCCGCTCCAGGTACCCGTTCCGGAATTTGCCGCCCGGGTCCACCCGCCCCAGCAGGTCGCGGAACGCCGCCATTTTGGGATAGCGGCCTTCCAGGTCCTCCGCCGAGGCCACGAAGACCTTGCCCCAGTGCGGTCGCGGGGAAAACGGCGCAAGCGTCTCCTCCAGAACCGGCAACAGCCCCATAACCGCATCCTGGTGCGGCTTCCACGTGAAATGGATGCCGATGCAGTCCTGGCCGAATGCCGCGCTCAGCCAGAGGTCGTCCGACGCGATCGTCCGGATCTCGGAGACGTGAAGATGGGGACGGAGTCGCTCGGACAACGAGCGCACCGCGTGGATGGCATCCACCGCGTGCTCCCTCGCCACGAGGTATTCCGACTGGAGTTCATCCCCACTTGATGGTACCGCATCAAGCCGGAAATGCGGTAGCCGCTCCGCCCACGGTCCCGGCTCGCCAATCTGCGCGGTACAGGCCGAGGCGTCCATCTCCGGCACCGGGTGCATCGGCCGAGTCGCCGCGCTCGCCCCGAGAAACGCGTCCCGCAGGGACTCGTCCTCTCCCGGCGTCACCCGCTCCTTGAGCCACACCTGCCGCACGGATTCGCCATAGTCCGAGAAGAGGCTGACGCTCTCCGCCGCCGAGGTCACCTCGTCGAACCGGTCGAACATCATCTCCCACGGAAGGAACTCGAACACCTGCTGGCGCATCTCGTACCCCGGCTCGACATCGAGCGTCACCCGGGTCACGACGCCGGTCGCGCCAAGGCCGACGACCATCCCCGGGAAATCGTCGTCGCCGCGCGCATATCGCCGGAGCTCGCCGTCCGGCCCCATCACCTCGAGCGCCGCGACCGCTGTCGCCAGATTGCCGCACCGGTCGCCCGACCCGTGCGTGGCGGTCGCGATTGCCCCCGCCACCGAGATATGCGGAAGCGAAGCCATCGCATGAAGCGCGAGATCGTGCCGCATCAGCTCCTGCGCGAGGTCGCCATATCGCATCGCTCCGTCAACCGTGACCGTCATCGCATCCCGGTCGATCTCGACCGGCGTCTCGATCCGCTCCAGCGACACGAGCGCCGCCGAATCCGGCAGGTCGTTGAAGCTGTGCCGGGTACCGAGCACGCGAATCCGCGTGCTTCGCCGCACGATCTCCCGCAGCTCGTCCATGGACCCCGGTCGGTGCAACGCTCCGGCGGTGTAGGTGTAGTTCCCGGCCCAGTTCCGCTCGTCCATCGTCATCTCCCGGTTCCGCCAATCCTTCCCTTGCATATTGGCACCTCCCGGGACGACTGGCCAGCACGCAACGAGGCGGCGCCCCGCCATGGGGAGCGCCGCCTCGCAACCGGATTCCCGTATGGGTCTACGTCACGGTGAATCCCGCGATCATGCCCATCAGGAAGTGCGGCATGCCGGTTTCAATATCGGGGATGAAGCAGATCGCCACGTAGTCCCCGGCTTCGAGATCCATCTCGAGGTAATTGACCGCGCCCTGGCTCATCGGTGCCGTGCCGGCGACCGACTCGAATGGCGGCCCCTCGGCCCCGGCGTCGCCCTCCGGCGTCGCCTCCCCTTCTTCCCCGGTGAGGATCGCCATGAGCCCGCTCATCGTCATTCCCGGCGCAAGTTGCAGCAACGCGATCTCGTGCAACTGGTCGCCGTCGTTGGTGATTTCCCAGGTATGCGCCCCGGCCTCGACCTCGGACGGCAAGCCAACGAACGCCATATCGATCATCGAGATAGCACCGTCGGTCGCGGGGGCCTCGTTGCCAGCGTCACCCGCGGTGACCTCCAGCGGTGCCACCATACCGTGGGCGGCATGCAGCGTACCCTCCGGGTCGGGGACCACGCAAACGGCCATATAGTCGCCCGGATCAAGATACGCGATGACCGACGTGGAGCGGCCCGGACCAACATTCGGCCCGCCATAGGCCGTGCTGACCGCGAGGACCGCGCCCAGGTCGCCGGACATCAACGCTTCCTGGAACTGCTCCATCGTGGCGTCATCGTTGACCCGGAACAGGATAGCGTGGTGATCTTCCTTGCCCTGGTTATCCAGGATCAACCTGGTGTACCCGCTCTCAACTGAATCCGGCATCTCGAAGGTATAGTCGGCCGCCACGATTTCCAACTCGGGATAGTCGGCGTCCTGCGCCATGGCGGTCCGAATCGCCGGTGCCCCGGCTGCGAGAACGGCGGTCATCGCCGTAGCGGACAATACAAAACTCCTGCGTGAGATGAATCCCTGCGTGTGCATTATCACTCCCTGGAAATACTCCACCTGATCCAGCATGCCGTGGCTCATGGCCCCGCACCGGTCGTCACCGGCGCGGGGCCACGAGCCGCGGGACCACTCTCCGTCGCGGCACCACTCGCGACGGCGGGTGCGGCGCGGCCCCGGTCTTCACGGCACGATGTCCTTTCCCCAGGCACGAGGCCGGTGTATGCTCATTACATATAAGGAAAGCGACATAAGCACAGAATAGGGGCCGGAGCGATGCTCCGGGGCTCCGAATCGGCCAAAAAAGGGCTCATTCATGGCTCAGGGCAACAATTTAGCCAGTAGGAAACAGGAAAAAGTCCTGCCGTACTGGAGCCAGGCGCTCCGCGCCCTACGCGATGCGCGTGGGATCACCCAGGATGGCTGGGCGGCGCACCTCGGCTATGGCCGTGCCACCATCCGGCGCTGGGAAGCAGGACAAACGGTGCCCTCGGCCGACGCCGAGGCGGCGATCATCGCCCTCTGTACCGAGCGGCGCCTCTTCCGCACGTTCACGGACGGCCCCCTCGCCGGCGTCAACGTGACACCCGAATGGATCGCCGACCTGCTCGCGGCCGCCCGCCTCAATCCCGACCAGGCTCCGCCGGTTCGGCCAGCGCCCGACCCCATGCCCGCCGCGCCGCCGGTGTTCTATGCCCTGAGTGACGATGTCGCGATCGCCTACCAGGTCATCGGGGACGGTCCAATCGATATCGTTGTCGTCCCCGGCGCGGTCTCGCATCGGGAAATCGACTGGGAACATCCTGGCTTTCGCTCCTTCGTGGACGACCTCTCCAGTGTGGGCCGGGTGATCGTCTTCGACAAACGCGGCACGGGGATGTCGGACCGGGTCCCGACCGGCACGATGGAAGAGCGCATGGACGACATCCGCGCTGTCATGGACGCCGCCGGATCGGCGCGAGCGGCCATCGTCGGGATCTCGGAGGGCGGACCGTTATCGATCCTGTTCGCAACAACATGGCCGAAGCGCGTGTCCGCGCTCGTCCTCTACGGTACCTACGGCCGGGTGCCAGCCCCTTCGCCCGACGTCCCCCTGCAGCCGTTCGAACACCTGCAACAAGCCTGGGGGACGCCTCATTCAGGTTTCCTCGATCGCTTCGGCCCAAGCGCTGCCACCGATCCCGGCGAACGCGAATGGTGGGCGCGCCTCCAGCGCATGAGCGCGAGTCCCGGCGCGGTGCGCGACCTGAACCGGATGAACGCCAACCTCGATGTGCGCTCGGTCCTGACCGCGATCCACGTACCGACGCTCGTTCTCCATCGGGCCGGCGACCGGGTGACCTATTTCGCGGAGGGGCAGGACCTCGCCAGGCGGATTCCCGGTGCACAGTTGATCGAGCTCCCGGGGAATGATCACCTGCCGTGGCTGGGAGACGTCGCTGCCCTCACCGGTGAGATCACCTACTTCCTGCGCCATTCGCGATTCGCGCCCCCGGTGGACACCATCCTGGCAACGGTCGTCTGTGCGACGGAAGGTCACCCCGCCAGGCTTGGCGCACTGCGGACAATCGCGGCACAGGAGTTCGCGCGCTGGCGCGGCAAGGAGGCGCCACCCGCGGAGTCGGATATCGTTGCCACCTTCGACGGTGCCACCCGGGCCGTGCGCGCTGCCCGTTCGCTCCGCAAAGCCGCCTGCGCGGCCGGTCTCGAGCCCCGGATCGGCGTCCACACCGGGGAAATCCATCTCCAGGACGACGAGATCTCCGGCACCACCGTTGACATCACCCGGACGCTGGCACACACGGCGGCGCCCGGCGAAATCCTCGTCTCTGGAACCGTCACCGATCTCGTTACGGACGCCAGCATCACATTCACGCCCGACGGCACAAATCTGCGGGATACGGTTGCAGCCAACTTTCGCGTGTGCCGCGTCGACGGGACGTCGAGCTAGTACCCACTCCTGCTTCACTGGCATCGCTTCTGCAGGTTGTGCGGTGGACGCATATGCGCCCACGACACCGAAGGAGACACGATGTGGCAGACACCAACGATCC
>CAZVAA010000013.1:0-6576 GCA_964624125.1 uncultured Sphaerobacteraceae bacterium
AAGCACGCATGAGTGTCAGTTTTACGAAGAGCGGCAAGCCGAAGCGATCGATCGAGTCGATCCGGGTTGAGCGGCAGTTCGCGAATGTGATCCGGTTGTTCCTCGCCGGAGAACTGCCTGACTTCAACCATGAGCGGCATGTGCATGTCGCCAACATCCTGCGGCATATCCCGTACGGGCGAGAGCTGATGCACCTCGGGTTACAGGTGATGGCGCACCGGAACTTCGTCCCCGACAAGTACAGCGCGGAGATCACCGACCGGTACTGGGACCTGCTGGACGGAACCCTCCCCGATCCGGCGGCCTTCAACGACCTGCCCGGGGGCGCGTGCGGGTCGAAGGCATAGCGCGAATGCCCCCGTTCGCCTGCGGGGGCACTTGCAACCGGGTTGTAAGATGGGTAGCTGTCACGGGACCCGACATGTCACGCCAAGCCACGACACCGCTGTCGATGGCCGCCAGACACAGGGAAAACACCGCAGATGACCTCCCCGGTTGCTACCCGGATCGCCGATCTGGACCACGCCACCCGCCGCTTCGAATCATTCCTCGATTCGACATCCTATTTTGAGCGAGCCCGCGAACCCGGTATCAGTGATTTCGTGCTTGGGAACCCGCAGGACATGCCACTGCCACGGCTGGTGGAGGCCCTCCAGCGCCACGCGGAGCCGCACGACCGCAACTGGTTCGCATACAAATTCAGCGAGCCGGATTCGCAGGAGGTCGTCGCCTCCGCATTGCGCGACGAGCTGGGCATCCCGTTCGAGCCTGCCGATATCGCCTTGACGACGGGTGCGTTTGGCGCGCTCTCGGTGGCGATCCAGACGGTCGTCGATCCCGGCGACGAGGTGATCATCAACCTGCCGCCGTGGTCGCATTACGAGGCGCTGACGATCGCCGCGAACGGCGTCCCGGTGAAGGTGATGGTGGATCGCGACACGTTCGACCTCGACCTGGACGCGATCGAGGCCGCAATCACGCCGAAAACGCGGGTGGTCATCGTCAACACGCCGCACAACCCGACCGGGAAGATCTACCCGGAGTCGACGCTCCGGCGGCTGGCGGAGATCCTCGACCGCGCATCGGCGCGGAACAACCGGCGCATCTACCTGGTGTCGGATGAGCCGTATCGCCGGGTGATCTACGACAGCGCGCCGTTCACGACGCCACTCGCGTACTACCGGTATTCGATGATGACCTATTCCTATGGAAAGGTGTTGCTGGCGCCCGGCCAGCGGATCGGCTACCTGGCGTTATCACCGGATATGCCGGACCGGGAACGGATGCGGGACGCCATCCGCATGATGCAGATCGGGCTGGGCTTCCTCTTCCCGAACGCCTTGCTGCAGCATGCCCTGCCCGACCTGGAATCCATGTCGATCGATATCGACCAGCTCCAGCGGAAGCGTGATCGTATGGTCTCGGCGCTGTCGGAGATCGGCTATGACGTGCATATGCCGGAAGGCACCTTCTACGTCCTGCCCCGCTCCCCGATCCCGGACGAGGGGGCGTTCACGCGGATGCTGGCGCATCGAAACATCCTCTGCCTTCCCGGCTCGGTGATCGAGTTCCCCGGACATTTCCGGATCTCGCTCACCGCCAGCGAGGAGATGATCGAGCGCGCCATCCCCGGATTCGCCAGCGCCTTCCGGCTCGCAGCGGATCGGGATGCCGCCTGACGGGCATGATGGGCAGGGCTATCGGGCGGCCTCCGGCTGCCCCTCGGCGGGCACGCTCGTCGCCTCGTCCCCGGTAATCGGCTCCGGTTTGGGAGCGAGCCAGTTGAGCCAGGACGGCAGCCACCAGTTCCAGTGCCCCATCAGCGAAACCAGCGCCGGCACGAGCAGGGCGCGGACGATGGTCGCATCGAGGATGACGCCGGCGGCAAGGCCGGTCGCGAGCGATTTGAGCTCGGGGCCGGGGCCGGCCGCCAGGGCGGCAAAGGCGAAGAAGAGGATCAGCGCGGCGCTCGTCACAAGGCGGCCGGTGACGCCGAGCCCCCGGATGATCGCCTCATCGTTGTCGCCGATCGCGTCGTATTCCTCGCGCATGCGGGCCAGGATAAACACCTCGTAATCCATCGAGATGCCATAGAGGAAGGCGAAGATAGCGATGGGAATCCACGAGGTGATCGAGCCGGTGGAGGGAATGTTCCAGATCTGCTCGGAGCCCCAGCCCCACTGCCAGACCATCACCACAACCCCGAACGATGCCGCGACGGAGATGATGTTGAGGATGATCGCCTTGATGGGGAGGATCAGCGAGCGGAATGCGCGGACGAGGAAGACGAATGTGATGAAGGCGATGATGAGGATCGTCCACCACAGGCTGCCGTAGGCCGTATCGATGAAGTCGGCATCGGTGGCGATGCTGCCGCCGACGAGGGCGCCTTGGTCGACGCTGTGGGCGGCTTCCTGGATGTCGGGGTGAAGCGCGGTGATCTCGCTGCCCCCGCCTCCGTTCTGCGGGAGCACGAGCACAAGCGACAGGTCATCCGCCTGCCAGCTTTCGGGCGCGATCGCCCCACGGACGCCATCGACGCCGGAGACGGCCTCCGCGATCCCGCTGGCATCGCCACGGGTCACGATCTCGTAGGGGCTAAGGACGCCCGCATCGATGCCGCTGGACTCCAGCGCATCGAGGGCGACATGGGCGCTTTCCGGGCCTTCAAGGGCATCGGGTCGCGGAGCCCCCAGGTTCAGGTTGGCGGCGGGGATCAACAGGAGGCCCATCAGGACCATCGCCACGATCGCCGCCGGCCACCGATGGCGCACAACCCAGCGGGTCCAGCGCTCCCAGCCGTGACCGCCGATATGGGATCGCCGGCTCCGGGGCCAGTCGATCTTCGGGCCGATGGTGGCGAGGACCACCGGGAGCAGGGTGATCGAGATCAGGACGCTGACGAGCGGGATGATGAGGCCACCGATCCCGATGCCGCGCAGGAGCGTCACCGGGATGAGGATGAGGGCGATCAGGCCGATCGCCACGGTCGTGCCGCTGAAGACGACGGCATGGCCGGCGGTCTCCATCGCGCGCTGGACGGCCAGCTCGTTGTCATACCCGGCCTGCCGTTCCTCGCGCCAGCGGGAGACGATGAGGAGCGAATAGTCGATCGCGATCCCGAGGCCGATCAGGGAGACGAGGTATTGCACGATCTCGCTGATCGAGGTGATCGACGTGATGCCGCCGATGATGAGGAAGCTGGCGAGAATGGAGATACCGGCCATGAAGAGCGGCAACAGGGCGAGGAAGGAGCCGAAGATCCAGGCGAGCACGAGGAGCGCGCCGCTCGCGCCGATGAGGATCTCGATCAGCACGCCCGAGCCACCGTTCTCGGACGGCGTATCCAGGACCGGACGTCCCGTCAGCAGCACCTCCGAACCGCCAACGGTCGCGTCCTCGAGCGCGGCCTGGATGGCCGGGAGGCCGGCGACCGAGCCCTCGGCCGGCGGGAGATAGATGAGGGCGAAGGTTGTGCGGCCATCGTCGGAGACGAGGGAAGCGTCGCCGGTGGATGCCCAGGAGACGATGCGGGCAGGTGGCATGACCTCCTGCACCCGGGCCGTCATCGCATCCAGCTCCTCCCGGATGCCGGGAGATTCGACGGTGGTGCCGTCGGGGAGCTGGACCACGGCGACCACCGGATCGGTGATCCCGCCGGTGCCGTTGAAGTTCTCCATGATCTGCACGTTGGCTTCGTAGCTTTCCGTGCCGGGCGAGGTGTAGTCGTCCGAGAGGCTGTTGATCGCGGGTCCGATCAGGACAACGCTGAGGACGAAGATACCCAGCCACAGGGCGACAACAAGCCGCTTATGGGAGAGCACAAAGCGGGAGATAGCCGCGACGTTCATGGTGACTCCGGGGTTCTGGAGGCGGCGGCATCCGTCAACGGCCTGCCGCCCGATGGCTCTGTCAGGTTGTGATGGCATGGAACGTGGTTGACGAGCGTGCAAGCAGTCCGGGCGCCCGGTACCTGCAATTCGTTGAAACCGTACGAAGGATAACACCACCATGGTCCAGATTGGTTACACGATCTCCAGCGAGGAATTCCGACCGAACGAGCTCGTCGAACAGGCGGTGAAGGCGGAGCAGACCGGTTTCACGTACGCCGGGATCTCCGATCATTACCACCCGTGGATGGACGCCCAGGGGCACAGCCCGTTTGTCTGGTCAACGCTCGGCGGGATCGCGGTGAAGACCTCGGAGCTGAAGGTGATGACCGGGGTGACCGCGCCGATCATCCGGATCCACCCGGCCATCATCGCGCAGGCTGCGGCCTCGGTGGCGGATATGATGCCGGGGCGCTTCCTGTTCGGGGTCGGGACCGGCGAGCACCTGAACGAGCACATCACCGGCGAGCAATGGCCACCGATCTCGATCCGCCAGGAGATGCTGGCCGAGGCGGTCGAGATCATCCGTGAACTGTGGCAGGGCGGCTACAAGACAATCCAGGGCGACTACTACGACGTGCAGAATGCGCGGTTGTACACGTTGCCGGACGAGCTGCCGCCGATCTACGTGGCGGCGTCCGGGCCGGAGAGTGGCTCGCTGGCGGCGACGATCGGCGATGGGCTGATCTCGACATCGCCCGACCAGGAGACGGTCCAGGCGTTCGATGGTTCCGGGGGCACGAACAAGCCGAAGTATGGCCAGTTGACCGTCTGCTGGGCGAGGGATGAGGACGAGGCGGTAGAGACGGCGACGACGAACTGGGGCTACACGATCCTCGGGAGCCAGATGTCGCAGGAGCTGGCGTTGCCGAAGTACTACCAGGAAGCGGTGGAGAAGCTGGCGACGCCGGAGCTGATCAAGGAATCGATCGTCTGCGGACCTGACCCGGAGAAGTTCCACGCGCGGATCAAGGAATACACGGACGCGGGGTTCGACCATGTCTACCTGCACCAGGTCGGGCCGGACCAGGACGGGTTCCTGGATTTCGCGAAGAAGGAGCTGCTGCCGAAGTACCAGTAGACGCGAAAGAGCAAACGCCCGGCAGTCCTGGAACGGGACTGCCGGGCGTTTGCATGCGTGCCGGGGCCATGTCGTGCTCATCCATACCCGCAACAGGCGCCGTGACATTGAGTCACTGTACGTATAGAACTTTTGTTCCGAATCTGATACTATCGGCCGCAGGCATCAACAGCACTCGCCTGGAGGCAAGGCAGATGGTAAGCACCGTCACCCGGGACCCGACCGACATTGCCGTTGACCACCACCGCATGGTTGAGCACGTCGTCCATATCATGCGCACCAGTACCGAGCCGCTGACGCTGGACGATCTCGCCGAGACCGCCGGGCTCAGTCCCTACTACTTCGCGCGGACCTTCCGCGCGGTCGTCGGGATTCCGCCGGGCGAGTTCCAGGCAGCGCTGCGCTTTGAACGCGCGAAGCACCTTCTCCTCACCACCAGCGCCAGCATCACCGAGATCTGCTTCGAGATCGGCTATGACTCGCTGGGCACCTTCTCCAGCCGGTTCAAGCGGCTGGTTGGCGTCGGACCGGCGCAATTCCGCGAATTGCCCCATGTCGTCGCTGATACCGACCTGACGGAGACCATCGTGCGCAGCCTGGCGCTGCCGCCGGTGACGACCAGCATCCATGGCACGATCCAGTCGCCCAGCCTGGTGCGGTCCCATATCTATGTCGGGCTGTTCCGGGACCCGATCGCCTCGACCACGCCGGTGGTGGGGCAGGCATTCCCGCAGGCGGGCGCATTCGCGCTGCCGCCCGTGGCGCCGGGGACGTACTACCCGCTGGCGGCGGCGTTGCCGGAGGCGGGCGGACCGCTGGATCATGTGTTGCCAACCCCGGAGACCCTCGTCGCCGGGTATGGGCCGGTGACGATCACCTCCCCGCTTGAATCGCAGGAGATCACCCTTCGGCTGCGTCCCCTGAGCCCCATGGATCCGCCGCTGCTGACGGCATTGCCCGCGCTGCTCTTCGCCAACCGGCACTAGCGCAAGGGTGCCCGGCCCATCCCACCCCTACCAGATCGATTTTCCGGAACACAGCTTTGTCCTGCCCTCCTCCTGTGATCACGGCCGCATCCTTGCGGGCACATCACAGGAGGGCGACCATTCCGGTGGTCGGCCGAACCCCGGCGGTATACGTTTGGAACCATGCCAGGGGCCCGGATTCCCGCCGGGATGGAGTAGCCTAGGGGCATGACACCATCAGGTGATTCACGCGACACTACACCGATACCACGTAAAACCGAGGACGAGGGGGCCGCGATCATCCACGATCAGGCGACCCGGGAAGGCGCGCTGCCCGCGTTACTCACACCACTTGTCGGCCGGGACGCGGAATTGCCGCGTATCAGCACGTTGCTTCGGGACCGGGCGGCGCGGTTGCTGGTCCTCACGGGACCGGGCGGGGTCGGCAAGACCCGGCTCGCGATCGCCGTCGCCGAACGCCTGCAGGAGACCTTCAACGACGGGGTGATCTTCGTCGATCTCTCGACCGTGAGTAGCACCGATAACGTGCTGCCAGCGATCGCGAGCGCGCTCGGCGTCAACAAGGGCGGAACCGACAACCTGCTGGCGGCGGTGCGCGATGAGCTGGCCGGCAAGAACA
>CAZVAA010000013.1:6676-13152 GCA_964624125.1 uncultured Sphaerobacteraceae bacterium
CTGCCGGAGCGCCTGCGCACGATGCGCAACGCGATCTCATGGAGCTATGAGCTGCTGTCACCGTTCGAGCAGTCGATTTTCAGGCGGCTGGCGGTGTTCGTCGGGTCCTGGAACCTGGAGGCGGCGCGGGCGCTGGCCCTGCCAGACGCGGACCCGACGCCCGACCAGGAGACCCAGCTGATCGACGCACTGGGGTCACTGGCGGACAAGAGCCTGATCCAGCAGGCGGAGTCGATCGAGGATGACCGTCACTTCCGGATCCTGCAGACACTGCGTGAGTTCGCGCTGGAGGAGCTCAAGGCCCACGGTGAGTTTGAGGCGACGCTGGAGCGGTACACCGAGTTCTTCATCGAGTTCGTGCGGCAGGCACAACCGCATCTCACCGCCGGGAACCAGGTTTTGTGGCTGAACCGGCTGGACGCCTTCTACAACGATATCCAGACGGTCTTCGAACGGCTGATGCAGCATGATCCGCCAGAGCTGGCGCTGGACCTCGCGACGCGGCTGTGGCGCTTCGGGTATACCCGGGGACACATCCTCGAGACGCGGACCTGGTTGCAGCGCGCGCTGGAGCGGGCGAAGGAGCGGTCGGGATTGCGGGCCGAGGCCCTCAACGGCGCCGGCCTTCTCTCCGGCATGGCGGGGGAGATCGAGGACGCACGCCGCTACTACGAGGAAGCCGTGGATATCGCCCGCGAGCGTGACGACAAGCGGGCGATGGCGACGGCGCTGTTCGGTCTGGGCGACCTTGCCGCGATGGACAAGGATGTCGAGCAGGCCGAGCAGTCGTATATGGAAGCCGAGCGCCTCTACTCGGAGCTCGACGACGCCCGCGGGATCGCGGTGTCGCAGACCAACCTCGGAAACCTCTACTGGGAAACGGGACGCATCGACGAAGCGCTCTCACTCAACGAGGCCGCACGCCGGATGTATGACGCCGTCAATGACAAGCGCGGGGTGGCGTGGTCCTACACCAATGTCGGGCGACTGGCGGCGGGACGGGGAGAATATGGGCGGGCCATCGCCAACCTGTCGGATGCGGCGCGGCTCTACCAACAGCTTGGCGACCGGTCGGGCATGGCGGAGACGCTGGAGGCGTTTGCCCTGATCGCGACCGACGCGCACCAGTACTCGCACGCGGCGTTGTTGCTCGGCGCGGCGGAGCAACTGCGGCAGGAGATCGGGCACCAGGTTCCCGAGTCCGACAGGGCGACGCTGGAGCAGGTGCAGCAGCGAGTGCGGAAGGCGCTCGGCAAGACCACCGCGGAGCAAACGGAGCGAGGCCGCGCGTTGCCGCTGCAGGAAGCAATGTTCCTGGCGACGTCGATGGATATCGCGGACGCGACCGATCCGGTCCCGGACGAAAACGCGGAGCGAGCCGAAGCAATCGCGCAGCGGGGCATCACCGAGCGCGAGCTCGACGTGCTGCAACGGCTTGGCGCCGGTGATAGCGACAAGGAGATCGCCGAGCACCTGTATATCAGCGTGCGGACGGTGCAAAGCCATGTCCAGAACCTGCTGAACAAGTTCGAGGTCACCTCGCGCTCGGCGGCGGTGGCGCGGGCGTTCCGTGACGGGATCCTGCGGTAGCGGAGCGTTTCCAGTCGGGCGCACCCCCTCGCCCAGCGGGATGCCACCGGTTGCGCGACGACGACCTCATTGATTCAAGTAACACCCTTACAACATGTGACCTCGTGGCACCGGATGTGCTGATTCCCTGGTAATCCTTTTTCCAAAGGTGACCGGTTTCCATATACCAGGAGGACTCTATGCGTACTCCCCAGCGGTCCCGATTCGCGTTCCTCGCCATTTTTATGGTGTTGAGCATTGCCCTGACCGGCTTCGGCGCGGCAGCACAGGGCGAAACGGAGGTGGC
Source organism: uncultured Sphaerobacteraceae bacterium (assembly GCA_964624125.1). GTDB lineage: Bacteria > Chloroflexota > Chloroflexia > Thermomicrobiales > UBA6265 > UBA6265. The sequence continues at coordinate 8,553 of CAZVAA010000013.1, forward strand.
CCAACCGGGCGGTGATTTACCTGGAGATCCATCGATCCAGCTTGTGAAGGTCGCGGACGGGCTCCTCGACCCGATCAACATCCAGAGCGCGCATGATGGCTCGGGGCGCCTGTTCGTCCTCGAGCGGACCGGCACCGTCCGCATCGTGCAGGATGGCGAGGTCCTGGAAACGCCGTTCCTCGATATCTCGCAAGAGGTGAAGATCGACTTCCTCGAGCAGGGCCTGTTGGGGATGGCTTTCCATCCTGATTATGCGAATAACGGCCGGTTCTTCGTCTACTACAGCGACTACCGCACCAACGGCGACCATTTCCTCGTCGAGTTCACGGTCTCGGAAGATGACCCGAACGTGGCCAACCCGGACAGCGCACGCCTGCTGCTGTCGATCGACGACCCGTACGTCAACCACAACGGCGGCACGATGGAGTTCGGGCCGGACGGCTACCTGTATCTCACCATCGGTGACGGCGGTATGGCCGGTGACCCGTACCGAAACGCGCAGGACACGAGCAACCTGCTCGGCAAGATCCTGCGACTGGATGTCGACAGCCAGATCCAGGGCATGCCATATGGCATCCCGGCGGATAACCCCTTCGCCGACATTGGCGGCGTGAATGTCTCCTCGATCGCCAACGAGGCGGCGCAGACCGGTGACTACGTCGCAGACGCGGCGCCGGAAATCTGGGTGTACGGGCTGCGCAACGCGTGGCAGTTCAGCTTCGACCCGGCCACGGGCGACATGTTCATCGCGGATGTCGGCCAGGTGGTGTGGGAAGAGATCAACTACATTCCCGCCGATGAAGTAGCGACGGGTGGGCATAACTTCGGCTGGCATCATATGGAAGCAGCGCACTGCTATCCGCCGGACGAGAACGAGGACTGCGACTTCTTCGGCGTGATGCCGGTCGCGGAATACGAGCACGGAGCCGACGGTTGCTCGATCACCGGAATCGGCGTGTATCGTGGCGAGCAGTCGCCTGATCTCGATGGCATCTACTTCGCCTCCGACTGGTGCTCCGGCAAGGTCTGGGGCCTGCAGATGGACGACGCGGGCGCCTGGCAGTTCGAGGAACTGCTCGACACCGACCTGCTCGTCACCGGCGCTGGCCAGGACGACAACGGCGAGCTCTACGTGACCGCCTGCGAATGCCAGTTCAGCCGCGATTACAACCCGTTCGACAACCCGACCGGCACGGTCTGGCAGCTCGTTTCCACGGACGCGGTGCCCGAGGGCGCCGAGACGGCTCCGGGCGCCGAGGCGCAGCAGGACGCCACTCCGGAAACGCAGGACGAGCAGATGACGGAAGAGCCTGAAGCCTCACCGGAGGACTAGCAACATGGCTCAATCGCGCATCGCCAGGACCGCACGGCGCGTGCGTGTATCCGCGAGCGGGGGAATCCCCTCCCCCGCTCGCTGGCCGGCACTCGCGACGCTCCTCGTCGTAGTGCTGCTCCTATCCGGGATGTCGGGCGTCGCGCAGCAAGGGACACCGCAGGCATCGCCGATGGCGTCCCCCGGCGCGACCCCGATGGCGACCCCGGCGACGGCTACGGGGCCGGCGAACGTCGTCATCGTGGGCTCGATCACGATCGGGATCACGAATGACGGCTTGGTTCCGGACCACTTCGAGTCGGCTGTAGGGCGCGATGTCACGATCACGGTGGAAAACCAGAGCGACCAGGCGCAAGTGTTCACGCTGGAGGCATTCGACATCCAGATGGAACTCGCACCGGGCACGTCGGACACCGTCGACATCGACCTGCCGCGCCTGGGGACCTATCCCTACTCCACCGAGGGTGAAGACGGCACGGTGTTCGAGGGAACAATGACCATCTTTATCTGATCGGAGTGGCGGAGACTCGCAACATCGCCACCGCCGAGATGAGCGAGAGGGCGGCGAGGGTCCAGATCACCGGGACGTAGTCGCCCGCAAGCGTATAGGCCGCGCCGGCAGCAACCGGCGCGGCCGCCCGGCCAAGCGCGAGCACGAGATTTTGCCATCCGTTGATCGCGCCGAAGTGGGCGCTGCCGTACAGGGCGATGAGCGTCCCCGGCCGGATCAGCGTCACCGCGCCACGGCCCATCCCCAACAGGATCACCGACACCAACACCCCGGCGGGATGCACCCACAGCACCAGCACCGCCATCGATACCGCCTGCAACAGGAAGACGAGCGCCGTCAGCCCGACAAGGGAGACCCTCCGTTCCAGCACCGTGGTCACGATCCGGGCGGCGACCTGCGCGGCGCCAATGAGGCCGGTCGCGGTCGCGGCGAACGTCGCGCCATCCCCACGCACGGTGAGGTAGGCGATGAGGTGAACACTGATGGCGATGGTAGCGATCGTCTGCAGGAAATAGGCGGCAGTCATCCAGCGAAACCCGGCGCTCCGGAGAACCACATCCGGCTCGGCGGCGGGCCTTGAGCGGGTGGCGGCATCCTCCGGGGAGCGCGCGGGGCGTCCCCCATCGACCTCGAGGCCGAGATCGGCCGGGCGCCGGCGCAACAGCAGGGCATGGGTCGGGATGGTCGTGACGCCGAGGATGACCGCGAGGATCACGAGGGCGGTCCGCCAGTCGGTGAGTTCCACGAGCCAGCCGGTGAGCGGGAGGAAGATGGTACTGGCGAAGCCGGCGGCGATGGTGACGATGAGCATCGCCTTGCCGCGATCCCGGTCGAACCAGTGCGCAAGGGCGGTGAAGGCGGGCTCGTAGAGGGTGGTGGCCGAGATGAGGCCGATGCCGATCCAGAGCGCGTAGAACCCGGGCAACGTCTCGATGCGGGACCAGAGCAGGACCAGCAATGTGCCGGCGATAGACCCGGCGGTCATGATCGCGCGTGGGCCATGGCGATCCAGCCAGCGGCCGACGGCGGGGGCGACAATGCCGGACATGAGCATGGAGAGCGAGAAGGCGCCGGTGAGGGCGGTGGTGGACCAGCCGAGCTCGTCCTGCATGGGGACCAGCAGGGCCGAGAAAGCGTAGTAGAGGACGCCCCACGACACCGTCTCGGTGAGGGCGAAGGTCCACGTGATCGTCCAGCCGTAGTACCGCTGGTGTTGCTGCATTGGCGGAATCGTCCTGCCTGGTGCGCGGCTGCCTCGCGTCATCGTGCGGGGCTGGCGACCGGACGTCAAGCAGGTATCTGGTTCCGTTGGATGTGTAGAGCTGCCGTTCCCCCAGGTTCATTTGGAGGGCGAGGACATGCGTAGCCTGGGTTCAGGGGTATATCAGGCGGTCATCACGATGATCGAGCCACCACTCGTAGAGTTCATCGAGCACTTCGCTGAGTGATGGCCAGTCCTCATACCCGATCCAGATGGGCGGCGTTATCTCCCGCCAGGTGCGGTCACTGAACTGGTGCCTGTGAAAGGCATCGGCATGGCCTTCCCGCCGATACACATGATCATTGTCATATCGGAAGATTTGCCGGAGAGGCGCAACCGCAAACTGGGCCTGATAGCGATAACGCAGCCCTTTTACCTGATTCCGGTCATTTCGAGCGAGGATCGTATCGACGTGTAGCACGAGCTCGCCACGGCAATAGACCGAGCCATGCAGCAGGATCCTCCAGGGCCCGATAACGGTAAACCGGAGGGTGCTGTGCTCGACGAAATACTGCTCGAGCGTGCGCAGATGCGCGTCGTGAACCGCGAGATAGTTGTCCAGCCTTTGCCAACCATGGCGATCAGGTCGCCCCGGTCTATGCGACATCGCCAAGGAGAGAAGCGTAGAGACTCCAGCGACAAATGTCGTCTGTCTCCTCGATCTCGCCAGCCTCGACCAGATGCAGCATCTCTTCAGTCAACATGCCATGGATGCGCTCATAGGTAGCGACGACACGTCGAACTCGTGCAAGCTCCTGTTCGAGGGAATCCTCCGCGTTCGCAAGATCCGCCATGAGCCGGTCGTACGTTGTGGGCGAGGATGCGGGAGTTGGCATCGGCGAATTCCTGTTCGCAAGCATGCATGCTTCGGCACCTGACCCGAATGCCGGGGGGTAAGGCGTATCACGAGTATGCCGGGTAGAGGGCAATTTCGCTACACCCCTTGACACTTCATGTTCACCCGGCAAAATAGAACAAGAATTCCGGAAAAACTCATTACCCAGGTATCAAGTCTCAGTTCTTTTCCGTTCGTGTCCCGTTGGACGTTTGGAGGCGGCCTTGTGCGCCGTCCCGCCGGAGGTTGAGAGATGGTCCGTGGTCTTTCCCGCGTGTTCGGCATCGTTGCCTGCCTGTGTTTTGCGCTGGGCGCCAGCCCGGTTTCGGCAATGCAGGCGTCCGGGAACTCCCCAGGTGAGCCGGTGGCGCAGGTCGCCAACCAGGAAGAAGACGATGTGCTCGGCGAAGGCGCGCAGCCGAACGTGCCTCCGTCGGCACCGCCCGCGGGTGATCCGTTGTTGCCGCCGGAGATGGACCCGGACGATGACGATGACGGGGTGCAGGATATCGACGATATCGCGCCGAACGACCCCAATGTGGGTGAACGCCCGGCTCCCGGCCCGACCGATCCGATCGCCGACGACGACAACGACGGGTTGCCGAACATCATGGATCCCGACGATAGCAACGATGGGGTGACCGACGCCGACGAGCCACG
>CAZVAA010000013.1:13252-15950 GCA_964624125.1 uncultured Sphaerobacteraceae bacterium
TCCGGATGCGGCAGGAGTGACCGGCCTCCCCTCCTCCCATGGCGCAGTTTGCGATACTGGGTTGTTGATGCCCGGTATGCCGTGGAAGGAGGGGTGTATGGCACCGGATTCACCACCGCTTCTCCGCCTGCGCGACGGCGCCATCGCCTCGATCTTCATCGTCCTCGGGCTGCTGGTGCTGCTTGCGTTGACGCGGGCCGATGTCATCGCGTATGCGCCACAACGCGACCTCTTCTACTTCGCGGCGGCCCTGATCGCCCTGGCGATCCCGGGCCCGTTAGTCCGTGCCTGGGACCTGGTGGGGCAGTTGCTGCTCTGGAACTCCGCTGGATGGTGCCTCGGGTTGTCGCTGCTGGGGATGGCCTCGTTCGGGGCGATCACGTTGTTCCCGCTCGTGCTGCTGGCATTCGCCATCACCTTCTGGCCGCGCGAGGAGGACTGGCCAGTGCCATGGGCCGGGCTGATGATCTCCTTCGCGGGCGGGATTATCGTGTGCTGGGCGCTGTGGGAGATGGTCTACACGGCGACGCCGGTGATTGCACTCTGAGATTGCCCAACCGGGTGACCGGTGAACGCGCGCCTGGCGATTGGCCGGGCGCGCGTTCAGCATTTCCGTGAGACCCCTTCCTCGTCAGAAATGGTAGATCCCGGCGCCGAAATCGACGGGGTCCGACGCTTCGAGGCGCCGGGCGAACTCGGTGAACTTCTCGGTCACGAAGGTGCCGGTGGCCGAATCCGCGAGCGTCACTTCGGTCCCGTCGACGGTGCCGTCGCCACGAATCGCCGTCACGATCCGGGCATGGGACAGGGCGTTGTTCTCGACCATGTCATCGCTGATCACGAAGAGCGGGCCGTGGTTCTCCAGCAAGCGGGCAATCCCGTCCGGGATGTAGCTTGCAGGGCCTTCCTCGGAGAGACCGACCGCGGAGACGAACCCGCGGAACTCGGCACGAGAGAGGCTCTGGTTGGCATCGTATTTCGCTCGCCAGTCCCCGCCCAACGAATCCATCGCGCTTTCGACGGTCATCGATTGCCGGTTACGCCACGAGAGCAGCATCGTCCCGGCAGCCGCCCAGCACACGAGATTCGTCTTCTGCTTGATGGGCACGATCTCCGGGTCGACGGAGACATCGATGGTGGGCCGGGAAACGGAGTCGCCCGTATTGACCTCGACCGTGCCTTCCGGACGCGTGACCCGGAGCGAGCCACCCTTGCTCGCCGACGTGACGCGCTCGATCGCCCGGGTGACCTCCGGCATCTTCGTCGCCGAAGTGTCCTTCGGACGGACCTCGCCGATCGCGCCGCGAATCGCGCTCTCGGTCAGGGTCTGCGCTTCTTCCTTACTGATGAGCTCCTTGTCGCGCGCTTCCTTGATCCTGTCCATGCTGCGATCCAGCTCCCGGTTCATGAAGCGCTGTTGCGCCAGCGCACCGGCCCGCGTGGCGAATCCCTGGGCGGTGGTGATGGCGGTCTTGAGCGCCTGGGCCGAGTTGGCCTGGTTCATCGCGAGGCCGGTGATGTCCTTGAAGATACCGGCCGTGCCGAGCGCCTTCATGGCGGCGGCCAGCCCGGTCGGGTCTGGCGCATCGGGCACGTCCTGGTAGCGGACGAGGGCATCCGGGAAGGCATCCGGCGCGAGGTTGGGTGTTGGCCGGCGGCGGGAATCGGTCGAGAGTGCCTCGATCGGGGTCGGCTGGTCCGGGATCGGCTCTTCCTCGAAGCGCCAGAAGCGGGTGTCGTCGATGATCTCGCAGCTGTTGCACTTGCCAAGCACCGCCTCGGCGAATACGCCCTTGGTCGGCACGCTGATTCGCATCGGCGGGGCGCTGCCACCGGCGTAGAGGTGACGCAGGTCGTCGGGCGTTGCCTCGCCGAACTCGTAGGTGGCGTCCAGCTTCACGCCCGGCACCACCGGCATGACGAGGCTATTGCCGACCACGCCGATGACGCGGTTCTCGACGACGGAGGCCACGCTGCGTCCACCGGCATCCGGGGCGATGAAGCCATCGAGCAGCAGGTAGCGGCGGTTGGGATCCATATTCATCCAGATCGCCCGGTGGTAGTACTCGATGTACTCGTCCAGGTGATCCAGCAGGTCTTCCGCGAGTCGCTGGTCGCGCTCGCGCGGGTTGCGCTTCTCGATCGCATCGATCGGGCACATCATGACGACGGTGTCCGACGCGGTGAGGTCGTTGAGCACGCGCCGGTTCCGCACGAGATCGTGCGAGAGGTGGTCGGTGCGATACCGGAACCCCGCCGAGTCGACGATAACGGTGGCCTCCGCCGGCAAGGCCGCCGAGGCGATGACCTCCACCGAGGCGACGGCGGAGCGGTTCCACCCGGCAAGAGAGGTCGCATCGATCCGCATGGCGACGGTCAGCGGGACATCCTGGTAGAAGGTGCTGACCAGGGTCGGGTCCGTCGTCAGCGTATCGACCTGATTCGACACATTGCGAAGCTGGACCGACAGCCCATCGACGATGCGCTGCGCGATCCCGGGAGCGATGCTCCGGGTCCAGACGCCGTCGCGGCGGCTCTTCGTCACCACGCCCAGGTAGCGGGTCCAGATGTTCTCGGGGGTATCCCACAGCCATGGCGTCCACGGACCCCAGTTCGCGGCATTGAAGGTGTCGTCCTCGTTGTCGGCAGGTCGCGGGAGGGTCATCCGCATCTGCATCTCGCCCTCGAGGTGCACGAT
>CAZVAA010000013.1:16050-29691 GCA_964624125.1 uncultured Sphaerobacteraceae bacterium
CCGAGCTCGAACCGGGTCGGGTTCGGCGCCGCCAACAGGGTGACATCGGTGCGGAAGCGGCGAACGACGCTGGATTGCTCGGCCGTCAGCAGCCGCATGGGTGTCAGTGTCTCGGTTTCCCGCGACAACTCGGCGAGGACGCTCGGCTCCAGCCGGAGCGGTTGCTGTTCAAGGTCGCGCTCCTCGAGGACCGCCGTCGCGACCTCCTCGACCGGGAATTCCGTGAAGGCGGAATCGTCGAGCGAGATCCCGCCGAGCATGGTGGTGGCCCGCTCCAGCGCGAGCGAGGCCGTCCGCTCGCCAGCGAGGCCCCGGATGACTTCCGAAGCGCCAGGACCGGTGCGGGCGGGCACCGCGCGCTCGCCTGTCGCCGGGTCAGCCGCTGTCCGCATGGCCAGGGCGCGGAAACGGGTGGGTTCGTTCGCTTGCCTGACCACAACCGGGGCGTTGTACTTCGCCAGCTCGACCAGCCGATTCACGACCACGGTCGGCACCTGCGGTTTGGGTGGCGGCGTGGTCCCTTTCAGCTCCGGCTGGGTCGTGCGGACAACGGCCTGGAAGGTGACTTCCTCCAGCGTCCGGTTCGGGATGGTGAAATCCACACAGCCACCGGAATCGCCGGCGAAGGCCTCCGGGTTGGTGGCGAGCTCCCCGGCTTCCGGCGCGCGGGGCAACCCGTCGCATCCGCAGTCCTCGTCGTGTGGAGTCTCGGCCGGGAGGCTGGCCAGCACGGCAACCCACCGGAGGGGGAAGTGCTTGTCCTCCGTGACATCGATGGCGACCGGTTCGCCGCCACCGACCCGGATGAACGCGCGATCGAGCTCGTCCTCCGGCCAAAGGCCGGTGACATAGCCGCCGGCGCTCGTTTCAGACACAGCGAGTGGGTAGGCCGACGCCGGGGCACCGCCGGGCGGCACCCCCCAGATCACGACGATCAAGCCCGCCGGGGCACCGTTGCCCATCTCATCGATGACGCGACCGGAGTAGCTGACCGTCGCGCCAAGGGTGGGATCGGTCGACGGGGTCACCACGGTCGGTTCCTCCGCCTCTCCCACCTCGATCTTGACGGTCTCGTGAAGCTCGTCCTCCATCGGCGTCACGCGGGCGGCCTCGAGGCCGAGATTGGAGATCACGGTGAACATTACGGCGCTGGCGCGCTGGTCTTTTTCGGGTAGCTCGACCACGAACTCGCCGGAGCGCTCCACCAGCGCGATGCGCCGGTCGGTGACGGTGCCGTCGGCATCCCTGGTGCTCCCGATCGGAACCTCGTAGGTGGCATTCACCCGGAACCCGGAGAAGTCGCGGCGGCCTTCTGCAACGAGGACGCCCTTGACGGTGAGCGACATGACCGATCCTTCCTATGCCACCAGGGGCTGATATTCGATTTCGGTGTCGATCAGGCCCGTGTCGAGATATCCCACCTGCAGCTTGTCGCCGGCATTCGGCTCCTCGCGCAAGAGGCCGATAAAGCCGTCACCGCCATCGTTGACGAGGATCTCTTCGACCAACACGTCGCCAACCTGGGCAACGACCGGCGCAGCGCGATGCTCGAACCCCGTGCCTTCCACCTGCACCTGGAGCTTCCACTCCGCGCCAGCGCCCTCAAACGCAGGGCCGAATGTTGCATCTGTCACGTTCATGGTGCCTGTCTCCCCTCATCGCTTCACGAGCTGGATGGAATCGAGGAACTGATGGTTGGCGAAGTTGACTGGCGGTATCACCACCACGAACGAGACCTTGGTCCGATCCAGCCCGGAAAGCGTCCCGAGATCGATGGCAAGTGTCTCCAGTCGCACGACCGTGCAGTTCTCGTTGCCTCCGCCAACCGGATTCCGCGCTTCGTGGAACACCGGTTTGCGCGGCCGGACATTCGGCACGCGAAGCGTCGTGCCATCGATAACCGCGCTGCCGCCCGCCGAGTCCCTGATCACGATCACGAACTCTGGCAACGAGCTCGCCGCGACCTTCGCCGCGGTCGAGACATCGGCATCGGCACAGATCCGGAAGAGCAGGCGATTGACGCCCGTCCAGTTGGCGTGCGCGGCAGGAATGGCCAACTTGTAGGCTTCCGGCGGCGGGCCGGGTACGTTGGGGGCGATGTTGAGGACGCCAGTCTGGTGGTTCGTGCGCTCCGCGAACTTCACCCCGCCAATCGTGATCGACGCCACCGGCTCGACGGACGCGCCGAGCAGCGTGCGGGTTCCGATATCGGGTGTGGCGGGATCCTGGAAGCCGTCAAGCAGCTTCATGGATGTACCGAACGACCACTGGATCGAGGCGCCGGTACCAACCGAATTGACGGTGGAACCATCCAGCAGGTTGACTGGCGTCGCGGTGCCGAGCAATTGCCACCGGAGCATGCCGCCGATGTACTCGTTGGCCAGCTTGCGGTGATCGGCTCGCGACACCAGGCGGGCAATATCGCCCGGAACCATGAGCGAGTCATCGCTGGTCCAGACATCGTTGAACCGGTTGTGGTTACAGGCATCCAGGAAGACCATCGCCTTCGGCAAAGTGGCGCGATCGTAATGGCGGAACCCGGTACCCACCGGGGCTGTCGCCCCACCGAACCCGGCGACGTCACCATCGAGGGCGCCGTACATGACCAGGTAGAACCCGGCATGGGCAGAGTCCAGCTTCTGGACCGACGCCGGGACGACGGTGCCCGTGAAGTCGGTCGGGGACAACGAGCAGACCGCCTTGATCCCGAACCGGCTCGCCGCCGGACGGGCGGCATTGAGGATCGCGGCGCGGACGACGGCGTCTCCACCGCGCGAATGGCCCATCATGCCCACCTTGCCGAAATCGAGCCGGTTGTGGAAGCGCGATGTGCTGTCACGGTCCATGGTCCGCAGGGCATCCAGCGCGCCGAGCACGCTTTCGGCCCGCATCTCGATCAGCGATCCAAGGGCATTAGCAACGCTGGTATCGACCGAGACGGAGACGATGCCGTGCTGGGCGAGCTCATTTTGCAGGTAGGTGTACCCCTCATGGTTCGGCACCTGGTTGGCGCCATCCCACCAGTCGTGGTTGCCATGAAGGAGCACCACGACCGGAAGCCGGCCACCGGCAAGGACCTTGATCGCGTTTGCCGGATCAGCCGGGTAGATGATCCGGAGCTTGCGAAGGATCTTCAGCTTCGTCGGGTCGGCGGGGTCGGCCTGGATGAACCCCTGGCTCACCAGCTCGACACGACGAACCGGGTGCAGCCGACCGATCTCCCGCGTGCGGGTGCGGCTGAACGGACGACTTCCCGGCGCGGGCCGGCCATCGAGCGACTCGACCACGACATCCTGGCTCACGAACTCGCTGACATCGAGCTGCCCGGTCGCGGATCCGGCGCCGACCGCCGGTCCCTTGTCGTCGAAGGCAACCTCGACCGTCTCGTCCGGCGTGCTGACCTTGATCTCGGCCTTCGGCGACTGGGCGGCCGCATCCACCGCCTTCTTGACGGCATCGTTCTTCGTCGGGGCGTCATCCCCGCCACGCTTCTCGCCGACCAACCCTTGCAGGACCGACTTCGACAGCTCCTGGGCGGCGGTTGGCGTCAGCAATCCATCGGTGCGGGCCTGGTTGATGCGGTCGAGCATGCGGCCGGCGTTGCGGCCCAGCTCGTTCTGGCCGGCCAGCTTCGACGCCTCCGTGCCGAGTGCCGCGGCGGCGGACATGCTGGCCTCGAACGCGGCCATCGCATTCTTCTGGGTGCCTTCGAGCCCGGTGATATCGGTGAACAGGTTCTTCGTGGCCAGCAAGCCGAACGCATCGGCCAGCGAAGCAGGTTCCGGCAGCGCAGGCGCGTTCTGGATGCTCACCAGCGGGGATGGCAACGGCGTCGGGGTGAGGTCGGGCTCGTCCTCCGCGCGGGATTCGGTCGAAACCGGGAGGATCTCCGGCGGGGCGAGCAATCCCTCGGTCGACCACCGCCAGTACCGGGAGTCGTCGATCATCTCACAGGCGTTGCACTCGCCAGCAATCGCCTCGGCATAGACGCCACGGGTCGGCACGCTGATGCGGATCGGCGGGAGCGGATTGGTGTTGTAGGCATCGATCAGCGGGACCGGAACGGGCTCTTCCACCCCCTCTTCCTCCGCCGCTTCGTCAGAGCTGTCCAGGGTCGGATCGAGCCGTTGGCCCGGCGCGACCGGAAGCACGAGCGAATTGCCGACGATACCGATCAGGTCATTGGTGCAGAGGCTGGCCACGCTCCGGCCATCGCGGTCGGGCACGATGATGCTGTCGAGCAACATGTACCGGCGCTGCTCGTCGAGGCTGACCCAGATCGCCTGGTGATAGAACTCCAGGTGCTGGTTCAGGTGTGCGACAAGCCGGTCGGCCAGCGTGCGATCCTCGTCGCGCGGGTTGCGCAACTCCCAACGGCTGACCGGCGTCGAGATGACGACCGGATCCCCCGTTCGGAGGTCATCGAGGATACGCGAGGAGTTGAAGAGCAGCCCGGTTGAATGCGGGGACTGGTAACGCAGCTTGCCGGACTGGACGATCACCCGGGCATCGGGCGGCAGTTCGGCGCCGTCGTACCAGACCTTGAACCACACGATATCCTCTCGCGGGACCGATGGCACGGAGCCGGTAGGGTTGAGTGAGACATAGAGCGGAACGCCCTCGGCATAGCGGGAGACCAGCGTGGGATCGAGCGGCACCTCAATCTCGCCGCCGCCTTCCGTGACATAGGCGAAGCGCAGGCGGCGTACGAGATTCGCGGCGATCTCCGGCGCGATCTCGGTGCGGAAGTACCGGTCGCGCTCACGGGCAGCGCGTTCGTTGAGGTTCGCGGTCCAGATCTCGAAGGGGTCGGTATCGAGGAGCCACCGGAACGGTTCCCAGAACGCAACCTGGAACTTGCCGTCCTCGTCATCCCGGGGTCGGGGCAACACGAAGCTGATCCGCAACTCTCCCTCAAGGGATTCGGGCGCTTCCTCGCTGTAGCGTGACTCGGGGTATTCCCAGCCAACCCAGTTGTCGGAAACGCGCCGGATGGCGGCGAATCCGCCGTCCAGCGATCGATCCCGCAGGTATCGCCGGAGCGGCTCGCGCCAGCGCAGGGCCTTGCCCCGGTCGAATTGCTGCATCGGGAAGGGGACGAAGACGCATTCGGTGACATCGGCCAACTCATGCGACACGAGGAAATGCCGGAGCACCTCGAAATACTCGACCGTGATCGCGTGGCACCGGTTGTAGTTCGCCACGACCTCGGTCTCCGCGCGCATGGTCTCGCCCTGCAAGACGGCCTGGACGACGGAGCTGCGCTGGTCGCGCACCGAGGATGAGCGCTGGCTGACGCGATCGCGCAATTGCTGCAACGAATCGGCGGCGAACGTGCGCGACGAGTTCTGCCACGCGCTCGAGCTGGAGCCGCTGGCCCCGCCCGCGACCCCGCCGAAGATGCCGAATCCGCTGCCGATGAAGCCCGCGCCGATCCCGCCGGCCACGCCCCACGTGGTGTTGCGGGAACCGCCCGCGGTTTCCTCATGGAGCGAGCTGCCGACGATCTCGCTGACGTCGCGATCGCGACCGACAAAGGCATCGAGATGCTCCTCGAATTCGAGGACTTCGCTGCGGGACGACCTGCTCCGCCGCTCCCAGTCGACCACGGCGACCTGGCGACGCTGGCCCGGGGCGAGCGGGAGCGAATAGAGGAGGTCGCCCAGCGAAAAGCCATCGGCCCGCCATACCTCACGCATGTGGAGAAGGTGGCCGAAGGCAAGCTCGACGGTCTGGTGAATCGTGGGCGTCTCGTCCCAGTCGATGGGGTTCGCGCCATTCAACGGGCTACGGCCCGAGGCTTCGCCGAGCGTGGCCTCGATCACCTCGTTGGCGCGCACCACCTCCGACAGCCATGCCGCGCGGGTCACCGCCTGCAGGGCGGGCGGCGAGTCTGACCGCACGAGATGACGGGCGGCGTTGACATCGAGCGCCAGCGCCATGGTGGGCACCCGCGAGGCCGCCATGGTCGCCCCCCGAAAGCGATCGGCGACGACCGAGACCCCGAGCAGGTCGCCGAGAAGCTCGGGCGGGACCGTCCGGCGCACGCCCAGCGTCACCCCCTTGACCTTGGGCTCAGTTGTCCGCACGACAAAGCGATAGGCGAACTCTTCGACCGTCCGGTTCGGCGTGGTGAGGTTGATACAACCGACACCGAGGTCCTGCGAGAACGCCTCGGGATTGTTCGTGAGATCACCCGGCTCCGGCGCGCGGGGCGGGGCCTCTCCACAGTCGCATGGCTCGTCATCGGCGGCGGCGCCGAGATCGAGCACCAGCAGGATGTTGCGCGGGAAGCGGTTCTCGGCATCGAGCGGGATCGGAACCGGCCCCTCCCCGGCCACCCTGCCCTCCGCCTCGCTGAAGGTGGCGGTCGGCCACGGGGCGGAGAAGTAGCCATTCGCCGACGTTTCGGTGATCACCACCGGGCCGGGTTCGGCGCCTTCCGCATCTCCGGTTCCCCACAAGACCACCGGCAAGTGTGAGGGCACGGTGCGGCCGCGTTCATCGACGACGCGGCCGGTCAGCGTCACCCGTTCCCCGAGAGCGGGATCGTCGACCGGGGTAATGGTACGCAGGTCGACCGTCTCGACCGTAAGGCGGATATCGTCACTGGCCTCATCCAGCGTGAACTGCCGGGTGGCGACCTGCGTGCCATCCGGCGCGGAGACCGACAGGTCGACGGGTCCCAGCGGGTCCCCTTCCCCGTCGATCGTCAGCTGGAACGCGGTGTCCGGCCCGACACGAGCACTTCCCGAGACGGGCACGGTGACCGTCTCCGCGTTGTCCCCGGCCCCGAGCGTGACGACCCGGTGCATCCGGGCGACGACGCCGTAGCCGGCGGTTGAGGTGTCTTGTCGTTTCGGAAGGATGTGCCCCTTGATAACGAAGCTTGCCATGACCTGCCTCTCCCCAATGACGCGAAGATCGGTGTGTCGAATGCACTACGCAGGTTGATAGACAGACCCGTCGCGGGAGGTCCCCGCAGCTAAACGGACAGGCACGCAGACGGCACTGACCGACGCGATCGCACCGCCCGTCGGGATATCAGGCCTGGTGGCAACGAGGGATGGCCAAAGGGGGTCGCCCGAGCGCGGCTCGCGGAAAGGAGCCGGCGCGTGTCTCGACGAGCGTCCGAGGACGGCACCACCGTGGAGCGGCGATCCACTCCCGGCGCGGCCCCGGGTCAGGCCAGGTTGCGTGCAGCCTGCTTGGAAGGAGATGCCGCATCACGCCCGGCGTGGGGCGAGCAATGCAAACATCCTGAGATGAGGTCCCCAAAAAGTTGGCCCCAGTATACGCCTCGAATATGAAAAAAGATAGTGGCCAAATCGCGAATTGATTAAGGAAATAATTCGCCCGGTCAGGTATGCTGAAGGGGTCCATAAAACCGAATTCACAGGCCCGGAGCACCGCTATGCGAGAGCTTTTACCGGAAACCCACGAGGGAGAGATCTCCGACCACAAGGGCGGCGCATTGCGCTGGCCTCGTGACCGGTGGATCAGTCCAACGGTACTGAAGATGTATGCCCAATGCCCGAAGCGGGTGCGGCTGCGGCACCTGGATGACATTGAGCCGCCGTGGCGATACCAGGTGCACCTGCGCAAAGGCACGATCGCCCACAACCTGTTGCGGGATATCGCCTACCTCATGCGCGGCGGACACCCGGTTATTGACGAGGGAGAAATCCGGAAGCGAGCATCGCTCCGCCTGCCGCGAGAACTCTACCCATCGGACGAAAGCCGTGAGGCAGCCCTCAGCGATATCGTGCGATGGGTCGGGTTTGGGCGGCGCTATCTGGAGCGGATTCCCGATCCGGAGTGGCTGGTCATCGAGAAAAAGTTGAACCGGGAATGGTATCTGCCTCGACACCGGAAGCCGCACACGCTGATCGCCCAGCCGGATGTGGTCGTGCGGCGCAGGGATGAGGACGGCGGTCCGCTGGTCGAGATCATCGACTACAAGACCGGCGCGATCCGGCCGGAGCCGGACCCGCCGGTGCTGATGCGCTTCGTCGCGCGGGACCTGCTGGCGCGGCATCTCGGCGATGCATCCTCCGCGCGGGTGCGGTTCACCTACATCTGGCTGGACCATGCCGACCAGACCCGGATCGACCTCAGTGTCGAGCACTATAACGACGCCTGGCCGGGGATCACCGGGCAAGTCCGCGCCCTCATACATGAATCGGCCTGGCCCGCGACACCATCAAGGCTCTGTCACTACTGCCCGTATCACCAGAACATCTGCCGGGAAGAGATCCCGGTCGAGCTGTAATACGGAATCCGGCGGCACCGATACGCCGCGGGCCAAGGCGGCTGACGATAGACCCTTCGGGCATCGGACCGACACTGCTTCGCAGGTACGACCCCCACGGAACGTCAACCACCCACCCCGAGATGGTGTGAGCCATAGCGTGCCCTCCCCTGTGGATTCGACGGTATGATGCATGCACGAAGCCATACGAATTGAAGGAGGACACACCATGGTCGATATCCGGAATACCGCTGATGCGCTCGAGGCCGTGCGCACGGTTCGGCAGGTACGCCAGTACAACGAAGGGTCGGTGCCCGCCGATGTGCTGGATACGATCCTCGAGATCGCCCGCTGGTCTGGCAGCTCGCGGAACACGCAGCCGTGGCGGTTCATCGTGATCGACGACAAGCAGATGCTGAAAAACCTCTCGGAGCTGCGGGAGAACATCACCTGGGTCGCGGATGGCGCCCTGGCGATCGCGATCGTGTTGCCCGAAGAGAACGCGGTGCACGAGGCGTATGACGCCGGGCGAGTGACGGAGCGAATGATGATCGCGGCGCGGTTCCTCGGATACGGCGCGGGAACGGCGTGGTTCGGCGAGCCGGAGCGGGAAGCGAAGGCGAAGGAGCTGCTCGGGGTGCCGGAGTCGATGGGCTGCCAGTCGGTGGTGGTGATCGGGCCATACGAGACGCACAAGGACCCGCGCGCGACGGGACCGAAGCCGGGCCGGAAGCCGCTCGAGGAGCTGGTCAGCTACGGGACGTTCGGGAAGTCCCGCTAGGGGCGCCTGTCCCGACCCTGCCGGACCCTCCGCGCTCCGGGTCCGGCAACGACCTGTCTGAAAAATGAATCGCCCGGGGTCTTTCCTGAATTCTGGCGTTGTGCTAGGGTGTGGCAACTTATCGATAAACCAATCCACACCTGCGCGGAGGCAACGATGGATGACCCCGGGTCGGGAAGCCCGCTTCTCACCGTTGATCAGGCGACCAAGGTCTATGACACCGGTAGTGGGGCCGTACACGCCCTTGAAAACCTCTCGCTCACCATCGACGAGGGTGAGTTTGTCTGCATCCTCGGTCCGTCGGGATGCGGCAAGAGCACCCTGCTCTGGGCGATCTCCGGACTGCATCCCCTGACGAGCGGAACCATTACGCTGGGCGGGGCACCGGTGACTGCCCCGCCCCGGCAGGTCGGGATGATCTTCCAGGAAGCCAACCTCCTCCCATGGAAGAACCTGTGGGAGAACATCCTCTTCCCGTTCGAGATCCGCAAGATCAACAGCGAGCCCTATCACGACCGCATCCGGGAGCTGCTCGAGCTCACCGGGTTGAGCGGATTCGAGACCAAGATGCCGCGCGAGCTCTCCGGCGGCATGCAGCAGCGCGCCAGTATCGTGCGCTGTTTGGGCTTCGACCCCGATGTCATCCTCATGGATGAGCCCTTCGGCGCCCTCGACGCCTTCACGCGGGACGAGATGAACCTGCTCATCCAGAAGATCTGGATGGATACGGGCAAGACCATCATCTTCGTCACGCACAACGTCACCGAAGCGATCTTCCTGGCGAACCGGGTGGTGGTCCTCTCGCCCCGCCCGGGGAGGCTCTCCCGTATCTTCCCGATCGACCTGCCACGTCCCCGCACGATCGACCAGACGTTCGACCGCCCGTTCATCGAGAAAATCCTCGAGATCAAGGCGACGATCGAGCGCGGCCATCCCACGGAGACCTCGGTGGAAGGAGCCCTCGCATGAGCCGCGATTCAAGCCTGGCGGATACCATCCCGACATTCGATAACGACAACCAGCCACGGCAGCCGGTCGGCATGGCCGGCATGGGTGGGCTCACCTCGGGCGGCGTGATCCGGAGCGGCCGTGACGCCGCGATCATCCTGCTGGTCGCGGTGGTGATCATCGGCGGATTGCAGATCTGGCTGGAGGTCAGCGGCACCCAGAGCTACATCATGCCGAAGCCGACCGAGATCGGGCAGGCGCTGTACGAGAACTTCGGGCTCTTCTGGCCCCATATCCTCAGCACGCTCCAGGTGCTCGCGATCGGCTACGCCATCGGCGCCTCGATCGGCCTGGTGCTCGCCGCGACGATCACGCAGATCCCCTTCATCGAGAAGATCATCACCCCGTACATCCTGTTGCTCGTCACGACGCCGATGATCGCGCTTGTGCCGCTGCTCAGCGCCAAGCTGGGATACGACTCGATGGCGCCGCGCATCATCGTGGTCGCCCTCGCCTCGGGGCCGATGGTGATGATCAACTCCGCCACCGGGTTCCGGCGCACGGACCTCGGCAAGATCGCCCTGGCGCGGTCCTACGGCGCGAGCACGGTGCAGATCTTTACCAAAATCCGGTTCCCGCTCGCCCTGCCGATGATCATCGTCGGGCTGCTGGTGGGCGGCATCTTCGGGCTGCTCACTGCTGTCGGCGCGGAGATGGTCGGCTCCAGCGAGGGGCTGGGGAACCGCCTGGTCTACTACTCATCGCGCGTCCAGATGGACAACTTCTTCGCGATCATCGTGATCCTCGCGGTGATCGGGATCACGGACTACGTCATCTTCTTCTGGATCGGCAAAAAGTGGGCAAGTTGGGAGATGTAGGAAGGGAGGTGCCCGGGTCACGGGAGCGTTTCGCAGGGTCCAGTACTGTATCCGACCAGCATTTCGTGGCGCCGCCCAGGATGGCAGCGCAACGGACAGAATCAGGAGCAGCACATGTCATCATCCCGAAACAGCGTTCGAAACGGGCAGCTTTCCCGTCGCTCCGTGCTTGGCGCGGGCGCGGCACTCGCCGGCGGTCTCGCGCTCGGCGGCGTTCGTCTCCAGGCGTTCGCGGCACAGGACGATCGCAACTCGGTCGTCTGGATCTCCCCACGCGGGTCGCTGGAAGTCTTTGACGACTACGGCTACTGGGTTGGCAAGGAGATGGGCTACTTCGGCGACCTGGAAACCGAGCTGCAGCCTGGCATCCTCGAAGCCACCTCGGGCGGCAAGGCCGTCGCCGAGGGACAGGCCGATATGTCGTTCGTCTCGCCGGGCGTGTTCAGCGCCTTGCTCGAGGCTGGCACCGACCTGGTCTCCGTCTGGCACCAGGGACCGCAGGACACCTTCGGGTTCGCGGTCGCTCCGGGCTCCGAGATCACCGATGTCGCGCAGCTTGAAGGAAAGCGCGTCGCGCTCGGCGATCCGGGCTGGTCGCTGATCACCGATCCCCTCTTCGCCCAGGCGGGAATCGACCCGGCGTCGGTGCAGTATGTCCAGGCCGGATCGGGCTGGGCGCAGGCCGTGGATTCGGGACAGGCGGATGCCGCCCTCTGCTGGGAGGGCCTGCGGGCGCAGTGGAGCGCGGCAGGGCTGGAATACGACTACATCCTCGGCAAGGACTGGTCCGTTTTCCCGGCCAACTCCTTCCAGATCCGGCGCGCCGACTTCGAGGACGAGTCGCTTGCGGAGCTATACACCACCTACCTGCGCGGCTGGGCGATGGGGATGGAGTTCGCCTACTGGAATCCCCTGGCGGCGGCGCAGATCACGGCCAATGTCCCGGAGATCAGCGCCTCCATGTTCGAGACGTTCGAGGACATGGCGGTCGGTGTCGAATCGATGTGGCAGAACTGCCAGATCTTCCGGGGCGATTTCGAGAACCGGGCCGGCTGGGGCGATCACGATATCGACTCGTGGCAGGCCTACTTCGATATCCTGCTCGAGCTGAACCAGATCGAGGAGGCGATCAGCGCCGAGGATGTCTGCAAGAACGACTACGTCGCCGGCGCCAACGACTTCGACGTCGAGGCGGTGAAGGAAGACGCGCGCACCTACCCGCTGGACGAGACGTTCGCCGCGATCGACATGCCCGAAGATGCCGGGTTCACCAAGGATGAGCTCGGATAGACCGGCCGGGCACGCACCTGCCTGCGAGGATGCGCCATCGCATTCCCCTCACGGGCAGGTGTCGTTGCGGGTGGCCGGGAACCGTTGCTTGGTGGCGTGACCCATGGAGACTCCGTGAAGAAAACCTTTCACCATATCGGATTGCCGGCGGCCGACCAGGAAACCCCACTGGCGGGGGAATCGTGGGTGGAGAGCAGCCGCTGCTGGGTCACGAACCCCGCGCATCACCCCCAACGCATCGAATACCTGCGGTATGCGCCCGACTCGCCCGTCGATATCGCATTCCAGCGAGCGCCGCATATCTGCTATGTCGTCGACGATCTCGAGGCCGCCATCGCCGGCCAGGAGATCGAGCTTCCGCCGTTCGAGCCCGGAGACCCACCGTTCGGGCGGGCGGCATTCACCAGGGAATATGGAATCACGGTTGAGTACATCCAGCTCTACCCCAACCGGAGCTGGTTCGATGATGATGTCCTAAAAGGAGAAGCCCCTGATGGCTGATCGTCTTGCCGTTTCAACCAACAGCTACCACAGCTATTCGCTCGCCGAGGCCCTGCAAGGGATTGCGGGAGCAGGATTCACCAGCGTCGAGCTCAGCTCGGTGCCGGGATGGACGGAGCACGTGCTCCGGGACTCGACCGATGCGGACCTCGAGGAGGTGCGCCGCCTGATCCGTGAGGCCGGTCTGGACGCGATCAGCATGAGCGGCCACTCGGATCTCGCCTCCGACGAGGGCGTCGCCGATTTCCGGAAGGCGCTCCGGCTCGCCCGCGAGCTCAACGTCCCCTATGTGACGACGAGCACCGGTGGGCACGACGATTCGTCGGCGGGGTCGGTCGAGGACCAGCGTCGCGACTTCCTGACCCGGTTCGCGCCCCTCGCGGACGAGGCCGCGGAGTCCGGCATCCAGATCTGCATCGAGACGCATGGCGGGCTATCCAGCACCGGCGCAAAAACGGCCGAGCTGATCCAGGCGATCGACAAGCCGAACGTCGGCATCAATTACGACACCGCCAATGTGATCTTCTACGGCGGGGTTCGGCCCGAAGAGGACATCAAGGCGGCGGCCCGGTTCGTGAATCACCTGCACCTGAAAGACAAGGCGGGTGGCGATACCGAGTGGAACTTCCCGGCGATCGGGACGGGCAACATCGACTTCGAGCCGGTGTTCCGGGCGCTGGAAGAGGTCGGCTTCAACGGGCCGGTGTCGGTCGAGCTCGAGTTCCAGGGCGAGCCCTGGCCGCCACTGGCCGATGTCAACGGGGCGATGAAGACGTCGCTGGCGTTCATCCGCAAATACCTGCCCGAGGCGGAGTTGCCGGGCTAACGCACACAACATCGGCTCGTCATCCCGAGCCGATGAGTGCACGCACAGGCCGATACAAGGAGAGACCATGACGTCATTGCGCATTGCCGTGCTGGGGGCGGGGTTCATGGGCGGCACCCACGCCCGCGCCTACCACACCATGGATGGGGTCGAGGTGGCCTCGATC
>CAZVAA010000014.1:0-7894 GCA_964624125.1 uncultured Sphaerobacteraceae bacterium
GCCGGGACGTGGTCGTGGAAGAGGCTTTGGGCGACATGGAGGAGCTTGCCCGGGCGGATTCCCATCTCCCTCGTCTTTTCGAGGAGCGCCTCGAAGTTGCGTGGGTTGGGCTTGTAGGAGCCGATGTCCTCGGCGGTGAGGATCGCGTCGAAGGTGACGCCCAGCTTGCGATTGCTGCCCGTGAAGGATGCGCGGTCGACGTTCGAGAGGATGATCAGGGAGTACTTCGTTTGCAGGCGCTGCAGGGCATCGGCGGAGTCGGGAAAGGCGGGCCAGTCCGGCACCGACGCGCCGATCTCATCCGCGAGCTGGCGTGTGACGGCGATGCCGTGGGCGCTCCCGGCGAGCATTGCGCTGCGGGCAATGACCTGTGGGTAGGGCGCGGTCGGGTTTTCCGTCTCGACCATCGCCTCGGCGTGGGCGTAGCTCTCGAGCAGGGTCTCGACATCGACTGGCGGGATGCTGAGCCGGCTTACTTTCCGGAGGCCGGAGCGGAGCCCTGCTTCCCAGTCGATCAGGGTTCCGTAACAGTCGAAGCTCAGCGCATCGAAATCAGACAGGTTCATGGGCTCCTCGGGTGATTCGGTGAATACGGCCGGTATGACGCACATCATACCCGCACGGGTGCCTGCGTCACGTGGGGTTGTCGCGGAGCGCCTCGACGAGCGTGCCGGTGGCGCGGGAGCGGAACCCGTCCTTCCGCTGCACCAGCGCGATCGGCACCTGCTCGCGGAACCCCGGCAGGGGGACCACCTCCAGCGTTCCAAGGCGAACTTCTTCCGTGATCGCGCTCTCAGGCAGCAAGCCGATGCCGAAGTCGGCTTCAATCAACCGCTTCTGGGCGGTCAGGCTGTCGATGCGGATACGTTCCGCCTGGTCGAGGCCAAGCCGGGCCAGCGCCCGCTCCGTTTGCCGGGCGAACGGTTCGCCCGAAGAGCCGGCGCCGACCGGGAACGCGACCCACGGGGCGCTTTCGATGTCTGACGGACCGTGCACCGTGGTGTTGGTGATCCTGGATGCGGGAGCGCGGGCGATCACCATGTCCTCGAACGCGACCGTTTCGTGTTCGAGGGTAGGTGAGTCGCTCTCGAAATAGCGAAGGCCAAGCATCGCCTGGCCGGTATGGACAAGCTCGCTGACGCCGTTGCTGTTGGCGGTGTGGATTCGTACCCGGATCGCATCGTGCTCCTCGCGGAAGCGACGAAGGACGTCCAGCAGCCGGGTACTGGCGAGCGTCCCGACCAGTGCCAGCGTGATATCCCCCTGATCGCCCCTGGTCATTTCCCTCACGGCATCGAGCCCGTCGCGGATATTCGCCATGGTGCTGCGGGCGAACGGCAGGAACGCCGTTCCCGCCGGAGTGAGCCTCGCACCGCCGCGATCGCGGTGGAAGAGCGGGGACTCGAGATCCATCTCCAGCAGGTCGATGCGCCGACTGATCGCAGGCTGGGAGATGCCCAGGCTGGCGGCGGCGTTCGTGAAGGTTCGATTGTCGACGATGGCAAGGAATGCCTCTATCTCGCTCAATTCCATCCCATCAGCTTACCTGATAGTTACCCAAGGTTCTATGTATTGGACGGATGGACGCCTCTCCTCCAGACTCGAAGCAAGGTGCATCGAGGACACGTAAGGAGGAGAAGCGATGCCAGGATTTGGAGATGCTGTTGATGCCGTGACGTCGTCGAGACCGCAGCAGGTGTATGCGTTATTTCGGGCGTCGGGGACATTGCACCGGGATGACGCCGCCGGGATGTGGATGGCGATCGGACCCGCGATGGTGCGAGCGGTCCTGGAGCATCCTGATCTCGCGGTTCGCCCGCCGCAATCTCCCGTGCCGGAGGCGCTCGAAGGTTCCGAGGCGGGGAAGGTGTTCTCAGGTTTCGCCCGGATGAGCGAGGGAACACATCATCGACGGCGGAAGGATGTCGTGTCCCGCGTGCTGGCAACGATCACGGCTGACCAGGTGGCGGAGGTCACCCGGCACGTGCTTGCCACGCTTCGGCAGCCCGCAACGCTCCATGAGTTGCAGTTCCAGGTACCGGTCATGACGATCGGGGAGCTTCTTGGCGTGCCGGTGGAGGAGCGGGGGAGCCTGGTGGCGTCGACCTCGGCCTTCGTCCGGGCGGCCGCACCGGGTGCGACGCCCCTGGAGGTCGAAGCGGGGGAGGATGCCGCGTCCCGGCTGGTGGAATTGCTCCGGAACGACGCGCTGCTCGCACCGCTGGAGAAGGATCTCCCGAGCCCTGAGGAGCGCGTCGCGAATGCGATCGGATTGCTGTTCCAGACGCATGACGCGACCGCGGGGCTGATCGGTAACATGATCGTGGCCGGGGTCGAGGAGCCGGGCGCCACGAACGAGCACCTTCTGGCGGCGGTGTTGCGGCGTGATTCCCCGGTGCAAAACACCCGGCGCTTTGCGACAAGGGACCTGGAGTTGGGTGGGGCATCGCTTCGGGCAGGCGACACCATCCTCGTCGTCCTTGCCCCTGCCGAAGCAGATGGGAGTGACACTGGCTGCCCGTTCGGTCATGGACGGCACCGGTGCCCGGGCGAGCACATCGCGATCGCGATCGCAAAGGAGGTCGTTTCCCACGCCCGGCAGAGAGGCGATCTGGCGATTCCCGTAAAGGAATCCGTCAGGTTCCACCCGTCCGGGAATGCGCGGATACCGGATTTGAGAACAACCACGGAACGGCAGGAGGGGACATGATCGCTGTGATTTTCGAGGTCTGGCCGGCAGAGGGCCAGCGGGGACGATATCTCGACATCGCCGCCGACCTGCGTCCATTGCTGGATGACATCGACGGGTTCATCTCGATCGAGCGGTTCGAGAGCCTGTCAGCGCCGGGCAAGGTGCTGTCGCTCTCGTTCTGGCGGGATGAGGACGCGGTGCGGGCGTGGCGGGAGCTGGAGCCGCACCGGGATGCCCAGCGGGCGGGCCGGAGCGTGATCTTCCGGGATTACCGGCTCCGGATCGCCGGTGTCGTGCGCGATTACGGCATGACCGAGCGGGATGAGGCTCCCGCGGACAGCCGGCAGGTGCATGATTCGGGGCTGGTCAGTTGACTCGGCCGGACATCGAGCATCGCGACTTCGAGGATCATGGCGTATCCCGTTCTTCAACGGGTTGACGCGGGTATTGTGACGGGCCGGCGATAACGACCCGGTAGCCGTCGGGATCGCGCAGCCAGCACTCCATCTGCTTCGCGTAGACGTTCTCGAACGGCTTTCGATCCGTCGTCAGACCATGATCTTTGACTCGCTGAAGGAGCGCATCGAAGTCATCCGTCTCGAACCACAGGACGAATCCGTTGCCCAGCGCCGTATTGAGGTCCACGAGCGGCTCATGATTGTCGTCGCTTTCGAAATCATGGAGCTGCATGATCATTTCATCACCGACCAGGATTTGCGCGTAGTTCTCGCCCTCGTGCCCGCGGCGGGCGCCGAGCAGGGCGCAGTAGAACCGGGCGGACGCTGATACGGACGAGACGGTGATCAGTGGTTGCGCTTGCATCGGAGTGCCTTTCGCCAGGCGTCGTGGCCTGGCCCTTCCAGGGGCTGTCAGTGTGTATGGTCCCGCACCTGACGATACGTCTTGTGGGTTGCCTCGCGCCAATCGGTTTCCAGGCTTGTCCAATCGACGATGCGAATCGGGTTGAAGCGCGATTGGCCGTTCTTGTTGAGGAAGCGATCGGTCTTCACGCAATACGCGGCGTGCACAAGACGGTCGTCGGCTTCGAACGTGACGATATCGCCAGCGACAGGTGATTGATCAGACGCCGGACGATAGCCACAGCGCGTGAGGAGGTTGCGAAACTCCGGCTGGTACATCCAGTGGCGGCGCATCCAGTCTTCGCCGGTCACGCAGTAGGCGGTTATCCCGAGGCAATTGGCGCCCTCGTGATAGCCGAAGGCGTTCGCGACGGCCCGGATGTGGTCGGGTGTGCCCGGCGGGACCGGCAGGCAATCCACATCATCCCAGCGTTGCTGTTCCGAGAGAAGGACGGCTCTCCGGCTCTCGTCAGGCAGCTGACTCCAGGCCGCGTGACACAGCACGACGGAGTCGTCGACGACGAACGGCGCCGGCGTTCCAGGCAGGTCGCGAAACCACGATCCCGGGAACACGAGCCCTCGCTTGAGGTTGACCTGCTTCCCGAGGATGCGGTTGCGATCCGGACCGGAGACGGTGGAGATCCAGCCGGGACCGCTGACGATCATGCGGGTGACTTCCGGCGGGATCTGCCAATGCAGGTAGGCGTTGACATACCGGATGTCCTGGAACTCCGGGTGCCGGAGATAGTCCGCGCGAGATATCACCAAGCAACGCGAGGCGTGCGGGACGAGATCGGTCTCGTCCCAGAACCACACATCGAGGTCAGGAAGCAGGTTGTCCGCCCAGTGGGTCAGGGTGTCGGTCGTCGGCTGAATCCGGAAGGATGTCGCAGCCATGGACACGGGCTACTCCCACTCGATGGTGGCGGGTGGCTTGGAGGTGATGTCGTAGACGACCCGGTTGATGCCGTCGACCTCGTTCACGATCCGGTTGCTGATCTTCGCCAGCACCTCGTATGGCAACCGGGCCCAGTCGGCGGTCATGGCGTCCTGGCTCGCGATGGCGCGGACGGCGACGACGCGGCCATAGGTGCGGTAGTCGCCCATGACGCCGGTGGAGTTCACCGGCAGGAGGACCGCGAAGTACTGCCAGACATCCCTGGCGTGGCCGGATGCCTCAATCTCCTCGCGGACGACCCTGTCGGCCTTGCGGAGCAGCGCGAGATCCGGCTCGTTGACCTCGCCGAGGAGCCGCACCGAGAGGCCAGGGCCGGGGAATGGCTGGCGCTCGACGACCTCGTCCGGCATCCCCAGCAGGCGTCCCAGGTCGCGAACCTCGTCCTTGAACAGGTAGCGCAATGGCTCGAGGAGCTCGAACTCCATGTCTTCCGGCAGGCCGCCGACGTTGTGGTGCGTCTTGATCTTCACCGCCGCCTTGTTGTCGGAGGTCGAGCTCTCGATCACGTCGGGGTAGAGCGTGCCCTGGGCGAGGAACTCGAAGGGGCCGGCCTTCTCCGCCTCGGCCTCGAAGACGCGGATGAAGGTCTCCCCGATGACCTTGCGTTTGGCTTCCGGATCGGTGACGCCCTTGAGCTTGCCGAGGAATTGCTCCGAGGCATCCACATAGATCAGGCCGGTTTCGAAGACACGGGTGAAGGTGTCCTGCACGGCCTCCGCCTCGCCTTCGCGGAGGCAGCCGTTGTTGACGAAGACGGGGGTGAGCTGGTCGCCGATCGCCTCGTAGATGAGGGCGGCGGCAACCGATGAATCGACGCCGCCGCTGAGCGCGATCAGCACCCGCTTGTCGCCGACGCGCTCGCGAATCTCCTTGACCGATGCGTCGAAGAAGGACTGGGAGGACCAGTTGGTTTCGCATCCGGCGATCTTCACGAGGAAGTTGCGGAGGATGTCCGTGCCCGCCGGGGTGTGTTGCACCTCCGGATGGAACTGCAGCCCGACGATCTTGCCCTTGCCCATCGCGGCGATCGGGGAGTTCGCGCTCCACGCCAGTGCCTCGAAGCCTTCGGGCAGCGTCTCGATGTGGTCGCCGTGGCTCATCCAGACATCGAGCGTCGTCGAGAGATCGGTGAAGAGGGTATCGGCGAGGTCGCCTGACGTGACGGATATGGTTGCCGGGCCGTACTCCCGACGATCCGCCGGCGAGACCTTGCCACCGAGGGTATGCGCCAGCAACTGCATGCCGTAGCAGATGCCGAGGACGGGCAGGTCGCGCTCCAGGACCCAATCGGGAAGCGTCGGTGCGTTATCGGCGTAGACGCTGGACGGGCCGCCGGAGAGGATGACTGCTTTCGGGTTGAGCGCTTCGACGTCCGACCATGTTGCGTCGTGGGGCATCAACTCGCCATAGACGCCGACCTCGCGCACGCGCCGGGTGATGAGATGGCTGTACTGCGAGCCGTAATCGAGGATCACGACGGCATCGACCGCGCCGCCCTTGCCGGCATCCTGCAGCATGTGCGCGGATTCGGTGACGGAGTGCGCGGCGGTGGTCGGCGTGCCCTCGAGCGCGTCGGGGTTGGTCGGGGTCGGCGAGTCGGTCTGGCTCACGAAGCGTGTCTCCTGATGGGTGGTTCGGGGTGGCCGGGGATGCGGCCGTATGTCATGCGCATTTTACCCGACGGGATGCGTGGGACGGGTTATTCCCCGTCTTGCGGGATGAGGACATATTCGCGATCGAAGGTCCACTCGGCGATGGTCTCGATCTCGACCTCGAGGCGGGGGTGCAGCGGGTCGATCTGTTTCGTCAGGTGCAGGTCGACGACGTTGCGGTCGTCGAAGCCGAGGCTGGTGGCGATGGTGTCCAGCGCGATCTTCAGCCCGCCATCGAGATCCCGCCGCATGGGCGTCTCGAAGTAGAAGGTCATGTAGACGCCGAGGAGGTTGTTGGCGAGTGCCTTCTCCTCGACCGGGGTGATCTTGCTTTGCTGCTGGAGCAGGAGGATGACGTTGCCGGCCTGCTTCTTGAAGTCCTTCGCCGCCTTGGTCAGCACGCGTTTTTTGGTGCCCTTCGCGAGCGTATATTGCGCGTTGATACTTGGTGGCATCGGAAGCGTGAGGCGAACGGTGATCGGGTTGTGCGGGCTCATACATCCTTCCGCTTGAGGTGCGCGACGATCTCGACGTGATGCGTCTGCGGGAACATGTCGTATGCCTTCAGGGTAACCAGTTCGTAGCCGCCGTCGAGCAGGCCGCGAAGGTCGCGGGCGAACGTGGCCGGGTCGCAGGAAACTGCCGCGATATGGGCCGGGTTGAGGCGGATCATGCCGTCGATCGCCTTTTGGCCGGCGCCGGCGCGGGGCGGATCGAAGACCAGCATCGCGACCTTGCCGTAGCGCGACTGGTCCTGCGCGACCCAGTGCTCGGCGGGCATGCCGACGATCTTCGTGCGAGTGAGCCCGGCAGCCTCGAGGTTGCTGGTCGCGAATTGCACCGCCGGTTTGTAGCTCTCGACGCCGATGACGCGGCGGAAGCGGCGGGAGAGGGGGATGGTGAAGAGGCCGACACCGCAGTAGAGATCGACCCCGATGCCGCGCTCGCCGCGGGCGATATCGGCGATCCGGTTGACCTCCTGCACCATCTGCCCGGCGATGGGGATATTCGCCTGAAAGAAGCAATCCGCGGAGAAGGTGTAGGCCTCCCCGTCGACGTCCTGCTGCAGGATCGCCGGGCGGGGCGTTGCCGTTTGCTCCAGCGCGAAGCCGGTGCCGGTCGAGATCGCGCGGTACTCTTTCGCGCTCTCCGGGACGAGGCCGGCGGCGATGTCGTCGCGAAGTGTCGCGAGCAGGGTGTTCACGCCCTCGGTGGAAACGGGGTCGTGGTCGATGTCGACGATGCGGCGGGTGCCTTCGGCGAAGTAGCCGACGAGGCCGTTCGGGACGTTCACCTGCCATTCAGCCCGGGAGCGATAGTGCCACTGGTTCGGCGACGGCTGGACCAGAATCTCGGGCATCTCCTCCAGCTTGGCGATGCGGCGGAGGCTGTCCTCGATCATGCTGGCCTTCGTCGTGAGCTGGTCGTCGTAGGCGAGGTGCATGAAGTCGCAGCCGACGGCATTCTCCGGATCCGGAATATCCGGTTCGATACGCATCGGGGACGGCGTCAGGATCTCGTCGATGACGCCGTGCAGCGTGTTACGCTGCTGCCGCGTGATGCGCGCGCGGACGACATCGCCGGGCGCGGTGCGCGAGACGAAGATGGTCTTGCCGTTTGCGAAGCCGATGCCCTTGCCATCGCCGACGATGCGGTCAATGGTGACATCGAGAGTGCGGGGTTGATCGGGGTTCGGGGATGGCATGCAGTTCTCCGGATCTGGATGAGGATT
>CAZVAA010000014.1:7994-12506 GCA_964624125.1 uncultured Sphaerobacteraceae bacterium
GACGGGAGCGAACGCGGTCGATGGCAGGACACGGTACAGAAGAACGACGTGGGCGCCCGTGGCGGCTTGGCGTGCTCATCACCGGCACGGGCCGGACGCTTCGGAACCTGCTCGATGTTATCGAGCGCGGCGAGCTCCACGCCGATGTTGTGTGCGTCGCCAGTTCCCTGCCGGGGGTGAAGGGGCTTGAAATTGCCGCCGAGGCCGGCATCCCGACCGGGGTCGTGACCCGCAAGGAGCATCCCGGCGCGGAGCGGTATTCACAGGCGATGTACGACTTTGTTGCGCCGTACGAGCCGGACCTCCTGATCATGGCCGGGTTCCTTCGCCGGCTGCTCGTGTTCCCGGGGTGGGAGGGGCGCATCCTGAACATCCATCCGGCGTTGTTGCCCGATGCCGCGACCTATGCCGCCGGCAAGGGCATGTACGGGGATCGGGTGCACCAGGCGGTGATCGACCATGGGGATACGGTGTCCGGGGCGACGGTGCATGTCGTCACCGACATCTATGACGACGGGCCGCCGCTGATGCGGGCGGAGGTGCCGGTTGAGCCGGGCGACACGATGGAGTCGCTTGCCGCGCGTGTTTTTGATGAGGAGTGCCGGTTGTACCCCGAAGCGATCCGGCAGTATCTCGCCGCGCATCCGGAGCTGAAGCGGGACTGAGACGCTCCGCTGCTGCTGCGGATTCCGGGATTCTTTAGTCCCGGAGGAGGTACACCATCGAGCCGGTATGGATGACCGCTCCGGTGTGGGTTTCCGGGATGATGCCGTAGAAGCCGCGAGTGCCGTTGTCGAGGAAGCGGAGGGCTTCGGTGAGGCGACGGTCGGGTCGGGCGTTGTCGGGGAACCGGGTCGCGAAGCGGGAGAACGGGGCGCAGGGGTGGGCGACGGCCCATTGCTGGATCGAGATCGCGTCGTCGCCTTCACCGATGACGATGCCGTGCGCGAGGTCGTCCAACTCCAGCACGTTTTCCGACTCGACGAGCACGCTCTCGCCGGCGATGCCGTCCACCAGGTGCGCGCCGAACCGGTCTCGCATCTTCGCGTAGTGGGCGGTCGTGAGCAGGGAGATCCCGTTCGTTCCTCGGAATCGGCTGCGGGGATGATCCCGGTGATGGACGTCCGCGACCGTCTCGCCAGTGCCGGAGAGGCCAGTGACGCCGCCGGGATCGATGCGCAGCGCATCGACGTGGGTCAGGTGAGGGTCCGGGGTGTATCGCTCGTTGATGCCTTCGCCCGTCTTGATCTTCTCTTGCTGGACCTGCAGATGGACGATGGGGCCTAGTGGGCGAATCCGGGATCCTTGCATCTTCAAATCATCCATGATGTGTCGTGCTTCGTGTTCGAAGGGCACCGTAGCACGAACCGTGGCGCCTGTCCCACGCCTGCCGCGTACATGGAGAGAGGTCGCTTCTGATGGAGCGACCTCTCTCCACACGTGGCCTGGCGCGCGTTAGGTCGCGGCTGCCATACGTTGCTGGATCTCCTGGACGATATCGTTCTTCGCGTCCGCGTAGTCCTGCAGCAGGTCCCAGTGCCGGGTGGCGAGGTCGCGCTTGGCGGCGGCGTAGCGATCGCGGTCGTCATCATGCTCGCGGAGCCAGTCCCGGAAGGCAAGATGACGGTCGATCTGGGGATCGCCGATGCGCCAGACATGCAGGTTCAGGTTGACATCGCGGCCCTTGAAGACGCGGTGGCCGTTCCGCTCCGGCTCGCGGATGCGGAGGACGAAGCCGGTGGCTTCGAGATCGGGGACCCAGGCTGGCTCGTCGTCAGGATCGGCAACTACCAGCAGCATATCGATGCAGGGTTTTGCCGGCAGGCCGGGGACGGCCGTCGAGCCGATGTGCTCGAGCAGCAGCACGCGATCGCCGAGCGCTTCGCGGATATTGCTCGCCTGTTCCTCGTACATCGCCGGCCATGCGGGGTCGTACTCGAGGATGACCACCTGGCCATTGACCCTGGTCGGCGTATTCACCGGTGTTGCAGGGTCGGCGTTCGGGTCGTGGGGGTTGAAACCGGTCACGATGTGCTTCCTCCGTGAATGTAGGACAAGACCGCCGGAGCGGCTCTGCATCACGTGGGCAGCAGACCATCATAGCAGGAGGTTTGGTCAATCGCTACCGGCTTGGCGGAATCTCCGGACTCGATCGCGATTTCCGCAGGCGCTGGTCGAACAGTACCGCCGGCTGCGGTTGCGGCTGGTGTCGAGGAAGATGTAGGTACAGTCGTCTCCGGCGCAATGGCGGATGCGGTCGATGCGGTCGGAGAAGAGCAGGTCTTCAATGGAGCGGACGATGGGCCAAAGCAGTTGCTCGAGTTGCGGTTCCTCCGGCCATTTCCAGGTCAGCACACCGGTTTCGTCGTCGAAATCGAGGCGTGCCTGGCTATAGCTGTCGCGGATCTCGCGTTCGAGCCGTGCCAGGTCGGACGGTTGGGCGGGATCGTCGCCGATCATGCTGCCGACGACGCGCCGCAACGTTTCGCGAAGTTCGATGATGCGCCGCCTGACGGTCGATGCTTCCCGCGCATTGCGCCGCGCGACCGCGAGGAGGCGGCGCGTTTCCGCATCGGACACCACGCCGGCACCGCGCGCCCATGAAAGGACGTTCGCGTAGCCCGGTTGCAGGTCGTCGTCGGCGGGCGTGCCGCCGGTGCGTGGACGGGTGTTCAGGAATGCGAGGCACAGCGCGCCAGCGTCCGGGTCGACATGCTGCGGGCGAGGCAGGAGCAGCGAGAGATCGGCGGGCATCGGGACCTCTTCCTTGGTCGTAACGCGTCATCGCGCCTACAGGTGTTACATGCTTGAAAGGCAAGGCAACTGTAACGGGTGTGCGCGGATTTGGCCAAGCCCTGGGCGTGCAAGGCTGTCGGGCGCGGCACGTGTTCGCGCCCGATGGTTAGCGGACTCCGGAGCTATGGGTGCTAGTTGGCACGGACAGCAGCTCACGAGCGACCGGGGCGACCTCGTTCGCGTAGGTCTCGATCGTGTATGGATCATCGGCGGCGAGGATGAACCCCGAGATGCCGTAGGTCACCGCAATCTCCGCGATCTGTTCCGCCCATTGGCGGGGTGGACCGACAAGGAGACCGCGGCCCTGTGGTGAGAATTGCCCGCCGATGTTGAGCATGCGGCGAATGGCGGACGGGTTGCGACCCGCCGCTTCTGCCCCGTCGTCGATGTGCTTGTTCATTTCGGCGAGGTCGGCAGGACCGTTCTGGAGATAGGCCAGCGAGGGAATCCATCCGTCGGCCGCGCGGCCCGTCATCCGGAGGATGCGTGGCTTGTACGCGCCGATCCAGATGCCGATGTTGTGGGCGGGCGCAGGGCCGCGCTTCGCGCCCTTGACCTGGTAGAACTCGCCCTCGACACGGACGCCGCCGCGGGTGCTGGTGTCCCAGATCTGGCGCATGATCTCGATCGCTTCCTCAAGCGCCTGGATCGACTGGCCGGGGTCCAGCCTGCGGCCGCCCATCGCTTCGATGGCATCCCAGAAGCTCCCGGCTCCGAGCCCCATCTCGATCCGACCGCCACTGAGGATGTCGAGACTGGCGGCGCTGCGGGCAAGGACAGCGGGTTGGCGCAAGGGCAGGTTGTGGACGTTGCCGCTGAGATGGATGCGCTCGGTCTTCGATGCCGCGTATGAGATCAGGGTCCAGGCGTCATGGAAGGAGGGCTGGTAGGGATGATCCTGGAAGGTTGCGAGATCGAGCCCCGCGCGATCCGCGACGACGGCCAGATCGACGGCATGGTGAGGGGGCTGTGCCGTCGGGGTGATGAAGACCCCGAACTGTGGGTCGTGTCCATATGTTGTCATGAATAGCTCCTTGGGTGCTGGGCGGGTCGCTCACTTCGTTGGTGTTCATGGTGTGGAGAGCGGCCGAAACCGTGTTACGCGTTTTCCGCCACGGGCTGAGGCGCGATGTTGAAGTTGTCGCGGAAGACGTTCCCGGGATCGTATTGCCGCTTCAGGGAGCGCAGGCGCTCCAGTGTCCCGGGCGGGAAGGCGTCATCGAGGCGCTCGATGTCCCGGTCCGTCTCAAAGCTGAGGTACATACCGCTGAAATGCGGGCGCAGTCCTTCCCAGATTGGATCGATGCGGCGAGGACTGACGCCCATGGCCGCCACATTGAAGTTCGCCGAGCGGTATCCGTACGCGGTGGCGTCCGGACTGATATCCGCTACCGCGCCGCCGACGGTCCGGATCTGGAAGAAGTAGGTGGCGCCGCTGTGCAGGAGCTCCGCCGCCGCGTTCGCGAACTCGGGCGTGATGTGCTCAACGTGGCCGTTGTGGGACGTGGGTTCCCCACGACCCTGATGCGGCGTCTCCGGCGCGTTGCGCATGACGTTTTCGTATGTGGTGATGGCGATGCGCTGGTCCAGCAGGGGCGCGGTATCGGCGATGGGCTGGAGACGGCTGACGATCGTCTCCGGGTCGTCCGAGTCGATCATGAGCAGGGCCTGCGCGATCATCGGCTGGCCAGGCTGCGGCCGCCCCATGATGATCTC
>CAZVAA010000014.1:12606-14886 GCA_964624125.1 uncultured Sphaerobacteraceae bacterium
GCAGGGCCTGCGCGATCATCGGCTGGCCAGGCTGCGGCCGCCCCATGATGATCTCACCCGAGATATCGCGTGGCGATGCCTCGATCGCGGCTCCCCATCGTTCGAGGAATCCCGCAGTGTTGCTTGCGTCGAAGACAAGTTGGGCCCAGCCGACATGCCCGACCTCATCGACCTCGAACTCGAACGCGGTGACGATGCCGAAGTTGGCACCGGCGCCCCGTACCGCCCAGAAGAGATCTGGGTTCATCTCGTCGCTGGCACGCACCACCGAACCGTCCGCGAGGACCATCTCCACGGCGCGGACATGGTCGATCGTCAGGCCATGCTTGCGCGCCATGAAGCCTATGCCGCCGGCGGTGGCGAGGCCCCCAACGCCGACGCCGCCGAAATCACCGGAGGTCAGTGCCCAACCGTATGGCGCCAGGAACGACGCGACGTTCATCCAGCGGGCGCCGGGCTCGATGCGGACCAGGCGGCTGGAGACATCAAGCACCTGCATGGCGTTCATCCTCGAGAGGTCGATGACGATCCCACCGTTGTTGGTGGAGCGGCCACTGATGCCGTGCCCGCCACTGCGGACCGACAGCGGGATATCCGGATGACGACGGGCGTAGGCAAGCGCCTCGACGACCTGCCCGGTGTTTTCGACCTGGAGAACGAGACCAGGCGAGCCGCCTCGCATGTAGGTGGAGCGGACGTTGGCATAGCCTGCGTCGCCGGGTTCGATCGCGTTATCGACCAGTGATTCGGGAATGCCTTCGTAGTCGATGCCGTCGTGCCGCTGCTCCCGCACTGCCAGGCGACGTATCGGTTGACGTGCGAACCCGCCGGGGATCGCCAACTCGGCTGCCTCGCGCAGCGCCGGAGCGACCTCCGTCGCGAACTGCTCCATCGTCTCAGGGTTATCGGTGGCGAGAATGAAGGTGCCAACGCCATCGTCAACGACCAGCGGAAGCAGGTCATCGACCCAGTGCTGGCTCGTGCCTTTCAGGAACCCGGTGCGCCCGGAGGAGAATTCCCCGCCGATGTTGACGATACGGCGAATTTCCCGTGGGTCGCGTCCAGCCTTGAGCGCGGCTTCGTCGATGATCGCGTTTCCGGCTGCGAGGTCGCCGGGTTGCATGTAGCCGAGTGACGGCAGCCAGCCCTCTGCCTTGCGGCCAATGAGCCGGAGCATTCGGGGTTTGACGGCCCCGATCCAGATCGGGATGTCGTGCGCGGGCACGGGTCCCGGTTGGGCACCCGACACCTGGTAGTACTCCCCGTGGTATCGCACCGATTGCCGGTTGCCGACTTCCCACAGGGCGCGGATGATGTCGATCCCTTCCTCGAAAGCCTCGACCGCTTCGCCGGGCGTGCGGCGCGGGCCGCCCATGGCTTCGATTGCGGGCCAGAAAGCCCCGGCACCGAGCGCCATCTCCAGCCGCCCGTTGGACAGCAGGTCGAGGCTGGCGGCAGATCGGGCAAGCACGGCAGGATCGCGTAGTGGCAGGTTGAGCACGTTGGCGGCGATCCGGATGCGATCGGTTTGGCCCGCGACCCAGGACATGAGTGTCCATGTATCGAGGAAGGCGGGTTGATACGGGTGATCCTGGAAGGTCACGAGATCGTAGCCAAGATCCTCGCTGCGTTTGGCGAGGTCGACCGTTGTTTCAGCGGTCGCGCTTGCTGGTGTGATGAATGTCCCGAATTCGAGCGGGTGTCCGTAGTTCATGTGGGGACGCTTTCTGTTGATGACAGGAGGTGAATGTTGCCGACGCAACACATAACTTCCTAATAGTAAGTGACCTTCGAGGTCTGTGCCATCAGCAACCGTGTGCCACACACGAACGGGGGAGACGAACTCCTGCCGGGAAGGTCTGGCCACCTTGTTGTGCTCGTGGCAGGATAGGGCAGTTGTTTGCCATCTGATTGCCCAGCAGGATTGCCGCGTGCCTATCATCCATGTCGACCAGTTGCGAAAAGAGTTCCGTCGTCCACGCCGCGTCGAGGGACCGCTTGGTGGACTGCGCACGTTGTTCACGCAGCAATACGATACGACCGTTGCTGTCGATGACGTCTCCTTCGATATCGACGAAGGTGAGCTGGTCGGGTATCTCGGCTCCAATGGCGCGGGGAAGTCGACCACGATCAAGATGCTCTCGGGCATCCTTGTGCCATCGTCGGGAAGCGTCGAGGTGGCCGGTCTTGTGCCGTGGGAAAACCGGGAGCGGAACGCGCTCAATATCGGCGTCGTGTTTGGCCAGCGCACCCAGCTCTGGTGGGACCTGCCGCTGGCGG
>CAZVAA010000014.1:14986-18102 GCA_964624125.1 uncultured Sphaerobacteraceae bacterium
ATCGGCGTCGTGTTTGGCCAGCGCACCCAGCTCTGGTGGGACCTGCCGCTGGCGGACTCGCTTCGACTGATTGGCAAGCTGTACCGGGTCGAGCCGGACCGTTTCCGGCGCAACCGCGACAGGCTGGTGGATGTTCTCGGATTGGGGCCGTTCCTGGCGACGCCGGTGCGGCAGCTCAGCCTGGGCCAGCGGATGCGGGGCGACCTCGCCGCCGCGATGCTGTACGAGCCGAAGATCCTCTATCTCGATGAGCCGACGGTCGGGCTCGATGTCGTCGCCAAGGAGCGCATGCGCCAGTTCGTCGAGGAGACGAACCGGGAGACCGGCACCACGATCATGCTGACCACGCACGACCTGGCCGATGTCGAGCGGCTCTGCAAGCGAATCATCTTCATCGAGAAGGGGACGGTCCTTTACGATGGTTCCGTTGCGGAGTTGAAGCGCCGGTATGCGCCTTACCGGATGCTGGACGTCGCGCTCGCGGGCGAGGTCGGAGACGACGCGCCGGACCTGGGCGTGGCCGGCGCCGAGATCGTGCGCCTGGAGCCGGCGAAGGTGACGATCCAGTTCGATCCGGAGCGGGTTGCCGTGGCCGACCTGATGACCGCGGTCATCACTGCCTTTCCGGTGTCGGACATCGCCATCGTCGAGCCCGAGCTCGAGGCGGTCGTGCGGGAGATCGTCGAGGCGGGCGAGGTTCGGGCATGACGATCCGGGCGAATATCCCCGCCTGGGTCGAACTGGCCCGGGCGAGTATCAAATGGCATTTCACCTATCGATTCAATGCCCTGATGGGCATCGTGCTCACCGCTGTCACCATCTACCTGCTCACGATCGTCTGGCGTGCGGCCTATGGCGATGAATCGGTTGTCAATGGCATCGGGATCGACCAGACGCTGGTCTACCTGACGATCGCGAACCTGCAGTTGTTTTTCCTGCGACCGGAGATCTCTGCGGATATCCAGGCGCGGATCCGCGAGGGGCAGATCGGGTTCGACCTCAGCCGCCCGGTCGGCTACCCGAGCCAGCTCTTCGCGACCGCGACCGGTGACATGATCGGACTCGTGCCGATGATGCTCGTTTCGATCCCGTTCGCGATGATCGCCGGGGAACTGCGGCTTCCGGCGGATGTGGGGACCGGGATCGCGTACCTCGTGAGCCTGATGCTGGCATGGGTGATCGCGGTGCAGTTGAACATGGCGATCGGGCTCATCAGCTTCTGGACGCTGGAGCTGACCGGCTTCGAGATGATGTACCGCCTGATCGGAAACTTCGCCACCGGCGCCCTGGTTCCACTCTGGTTCATGCCGGACCTGCTGCGCGCGGTGATCCAGGTCCTTCCGTTCCAGTCGATCGCGTTCATCCCGGTCTCGATCTACGTCGGAGCGCCCGCGACCGGCGGCCTGTGGACCGCGCTGGCACTGCAGGTCTTCTGGGCGGTTGTGCTGGTGGGCGTTGTCCGGTGGATCTGGAGCCGGGCGTTCCGTCACACCGTGATCCAGGGAGGCTGAGATGCAACGACTTGCGATCCTCGGCGCGCTCGCCTCGGCATCGTTCCGCTCCGAACTGCAGTATCGCGCGAATGCGCTCACGACGGCGTTCAGCGGCATCCTCTACCAGGGGGCGGGGTTCGTTACCGTCTGGATCATCGTTGCCCGGTTCAACGAGATCGGTGATTGGTCGTTGCCGGAGATCACGTTCCTCTATGGCATGCGGCTGACCTCGCACGGCATCTTCTACGCGTTTTTCAGCCAGCTGTTCGAGACGGACCGCGTCATGCTCACCGGGGAATACGACCGGTACCTGGTGCGGCCGATGCCTCCGCTCCTGCAGCTCTTTACGCGCAAGCTGCGCTTCAACGCATTCGGCGATCTCCTTGGCGGGGCGTTGCTGCTGTTCGCGGCGAGCTTCGGGGTGTCCGTGGACTGGTCGCCACTGGCGCTGCTGTACCTGCTGCTCGCCGTGACCGGGGGTGGGCTGGTCGAGGGAGCGGTGCAGATCACGCTTGGGTCGTTGACCTTCCGGTTCCTGCAGACGATGTCGGTGCGGACGACCGTCAACGAGATCTTCAACCTGTACGGGAATTACCCGTTCACGATCTTCCCGAAGGCGCTGGAATACATCCTGACGTTTGTGTTGCCGGTGGCCTTCGTGGCGTTCTTCCCATCGACGCTGATCCTCTCGCGGGAGGATTCGTTGCACGTCGCGCCAGCGCTGGCCGCGGCGGCCCCGCTGGTCGGGGTCGTTCTCATCCTGATCGCGATCCGGATCTGGAGCTGGCAAAGCCGGCATTACCAGAGCAGCGGGCATTAGCCGCCGTATCGGTGTGCAGAGGTGTCCGACGGGTTTTGAACCGGTTGGACTTGACTTAATGTGACTTCACGGGCATTTTGGGGGTGGGAACCCGACGACAACCGAACCAAACCAGTGAGGTGCAGTCATGCCTACGCCACAGGGAGACGTTCGATACCTTGACGACCCGGTTGCACAGCGCCTGCTTCAGTCGACCATCCCCGCCCGTCTTGCCTATACCTGGACGGATGGCACACCACGGGTGATCCCGATCGTTTTTCACTGGAATGGGCAAGCCCTCGTGTTCGGAACCCCGCCGGGTGCGCCGAAGATGCGTGCGCTGGAGAACGGGAGTCGTGTTGCAGCGACGATCGACAGTGACGAGATGCCCTACAAGGTCCTCATGGTGCGGGGCAGCGTCCAGACCGATATCGTTGACGGTATTGCCCCCGAGTACGAGGCAGCGACGATCCGGTGCCTCGGCGAGGAGGCCGGCACGGCCTGGCTCGAGAATATGCGGCCGTTGTGCCCGCAGATGGCGCGCATCAGCCTGACGCCGGACTGGGTCGGGATCCTGGATTTCGAGACCCGGTTCCCGAGCGCGGTGGAACGCGCGATCGAAAAGGCACAGGCGGGCATGGAAGCGTAGCGCTTCAGGCTTCCCTGAATTGTCGTTGACGAGAAAAGGTCCGCCCCGGCATATGCGCCGAGGCGGACCTTATGATTTCGCGGTAGCGATTCAGATGGGCGACCATCTGGCATCGCTATGGCTTATGCGTCCTTGTGGAAGAGCTCGATGACCGGGACGGTGATGTCCGGGCGGC
>CAZVAA010000014.1:18112-27335 GCA_964624125.1 uncultured Sphaerobacteraceae bacterium
AAGGTCCGGCCCTCGCAGGTGTGAGAGCCGGACCTTTATGGTGTTGCGGTAACGGGTTCAGATGAGCGCTCATTTGAACCCGTCCTGATTCAAACCCAGCCTGAAGCACAACGGGACGCCGCGAGAGGGTGCGCAATATCGACCTGCGGTCGATCGGGCCGACATTGCTTCGCAAGTACGGCCCCTACGGAAGCGCCGGCGGTCGCCCGGGCTCCGTATCAGGCGTCCTTGAGGAAGAGCTCGATGACCGGGACAGTGACGTCCGGCCGGCGGAACGGGATCTCGAGGATCGTGGTACCGGCTTCCTCGGCCATCTCGGTGTTCTGCGCGACGGCGTTCGGGTCGGCGTCGCGGAACTTGACCTCGGAGCCATCGTGCAGGAACTGCGCATATTCGACGCGGCCGGCAAACCCATCGAGGTGGATGTGTCGCAGCGGCCAGTTGAAGATGTGCACATAGAGGCGGTTGCCCCGGCGGGTGAAGCGGCAGTCGACCGGCGGTTCTTCCTCGGCCGCGGTCGCGCCGTAGATGGCGCGGCCATGCCGGCGCATCCACTCCCCGATCGTCGAGAGCGTCGTTTGCGCCTGCGCCTCGAATTCGCCGCGTCCGGTCGGGCCGACGTTGAGGAGCAGGTTACCGCCCTTCGAGACGGTGTCCACCAGCAATTGGACCAGGAGCTCCGGTGACTTCCAGTTGACGTTGTCGCGGTAGTATCCCCAGCTCCCGTTCAGGGTCTGGCAGGTCTCCCAGAGCACGCGCTCGCCGTTGCGCTCCGGCCAGGACTTCGCCTGGTATTCCTCGGGGGTGACGAAATTGGCCGATTCCGGATGGTCGATCCGGTCGTTCATGATGATGTCGGGCTGGAGCTCGCGGACCATCTTCGCCAGGTTTTCGGAGTCCCAATCATCCTTGCTCTTGGCCGGCGGCGTGAAATCGAACCACATGATGTCGATCTTGCCGTAGTCGGTCAGCAGCTCGCGCACCTGGCCATGGAGGAACTCGCGGTAGATGTTCATGTCGCGACCCTCGTTGAAGGCCGCCTCGTCCTCATCCCGGTAGGGATGGGTGTGATCCATCGTGTAGTGCTCGTGGTGCCAGTCGATCACCGAGTGATAGAAGCCGATCTTGAGGCCCTCGGCGCGGAAGGCGTCGACGAACTCGCGAAGGACATCGCGCTTCGCCGGGGTGTTGGTGACCTTGTAGTCCGAGAGCTTCGTGTCCCACATCGCGAAGCCGTCATGATGCTTCGACGTGAGCACTGCGTACTTCATGCCGGCGGCTTTCGCGTCCTTCGCCCACTGGACCGGGTCATAGAGATCGGGATCGAAGTGGTCGAAGTACTTCCGGTAGTCCTCGGCCTTGATCTTCTCCCGGCTCTGGAGCCATTCGTGGCGTCCGGCCACCGAGTAGATACCCCAGTGGACGAACAGTCCGAAGCGATCGTGTACCCACCAGTCTGTGTTTCCCTTGTGCATCGACTTCTCCTCAACTCTAGCTGTATACAGTGTGCATATTCTCGCGAATCACCGTAGTTGGGCCGGCGCCGGGTGTCAAGCAATCAGGCCGAGCCGCTCGAGTTGCTCTTCCGGCGCCCCGATCTGGCGAAGCTGGCCTGCCAGGGCCCGTTGCAGGCGCTGTGCCTGTTCGGGATGCTCCTCCAGCCGGTTCGTCGACTCATGCGGGTCGGATGCCAGGTCCGAGAGCCACGCCTCGTAGTCGGCCGCGACCAGGGGGTGGTCGACCGGACGCCGGCCGCGATCCTCGGGAAGGCATTCGAGTGGGCCGAGGTCGTATGGCACCGGGCCGAACCGTGATCGCTGGAAGCCGTACCAGTAGAGGGGGCGGTTGCCGTCGACCGGCGAGACGTGGAGCATCCATTCGCCATCGGTGATCGACACGCTCTCGCCGAAGACGCCGTTGATCGCGTAGTCGCGGGTCGGGGCGTCGGGCGACTCGATCGCCGGAAGCAGATTGATGCCGTGCCGATCTTCCGGGATTGGCCGTTCCAGCGCGGCCAGTGTGGTGGGGTAGAGGTCGACGAGCTGGACGAGCTGGTTGCGACGCTCGCCGTGACCGGCGGTCGGGTGGGCGGCGATGAAGGGGATGTGCGAGATCGGGTCGAAGAGGTGGGTCTGGCGCTTCCCGGTGCGCTGACGGGAGCCGTTGAAGGTGCCGTGGTCGGTGGTGAGGATCACCAGGGTGTTGTCCCACAGGTTGTGCCGGTCCAGCGCGTCCCAGATCATGCCGAGGCATTCGTCGACGTGCACCACGCTTGCCGCGTAAAGCGCTTGCAGGTGTCTCACCTCGTCGGATGTGAGGCCGGAATCGTCCAGGTGCTGGTAGGGCGCGAAGGCTCTTACCTCGTCGACATCGTAGCCACGAGGATCGAACTGCCTGACCAGTCGTTCGGGCGGATCCCATGGCTCATGCGGTGGGAAGCTGTCGACGTGCAGGTAGAACCCGTCGTGGCTGTGGTTGCGATCGATCCAGGCAGCGGTCTCGGAGAATGTGCGGCTCGCGAATGTGGATTCGTCGGTGTGGTCGGGGTTCTCCGCCTGCATCGCGGCGAGGTTGTGGAAATGCCGCTCCAGCTTGGAACCGGTGTGGTGGTGCCAGCGGGCGTCGATCTCGACCGGGTCGGTCCGCCAGGCGTCGGCTTCCATGCCCCGGATGAACTCGAAGCCGGAGAAGCCCATGTGGTAGTTGCCGGAGCCGCGTTCCCAGAGGTGGAAGTGGTCCGTGAACAGCTGGCTGACGCGTACATCGCGGTGCTGCAGGGCGGTGTTGGGCTCGCCGGAGACCTGGGTTGGCAGGTCGGCGTCGTCGTCTTCCAGCGGGCCCCAGCCGCGAAACGGGAACTCGAATTGCCCGGTGTACATGTCCCGGCGCGCGGGCATGCAGGGGTGGGAGCCGCACCAGGCGTTGTCGAAGACCGTGCCGCGCTCCGCGAGGCGGTCCATGTTCGGTGTCGGCACGACCCAATCCGGCTGGGTCGGGTCGCCCATCTCCGAGAGTGGGCGTCCGTGGTGATAGGCGCCGCAATGATCCCGGCGAAGGGTGTCGCAGAGGATCGTGATGACATTCATGGGCATGGTTGGACCTCCAACAGGGCACGCGCATCCATACGAACGGGCGCCCGGCTGCCGGGCGCCCGTTCCAGAGCAACTAGAAGAGGGACGTTTGCCGCATCCGGCGGGCCAGCTGGTTCACCGCCAGCACCAGGATCAGGCCGATCACGCCCTTGAACAGGCCGACCGCGGTCGCGAGGGCGAATTGCGGGAAGGGGGAATCGAACGCGAGGCGGTAGACCAGCGTGTCGAT
The DNA here is from genome assembly GCA_964624125.1 of uncultured Sphaerobacteraceae bacterium. Taxonomy (GTDB): domain Bacteria; phylum Chloroflexota; class Chloroflexia; order Thermomicrobiales; family UBA6265; genus UBA6265. The sequence continues at coordinate 21,434 of CAZVAA010000014.1, forward strand.
GACTTCCGACGTGGACATGTTGAGCGGGTTCTGCATGAGCAGGACCTTCTCGAAGCCGGTGTTCAGTAATTGGCCGACGTTGAGGATGAGCAGGATCATCGCGACGGGCATGATGCTCGGCAGGTCGATGTCGCGCATTCGCTGGAGCTTGTTCGCGCCGTCGAGGATCGCCGCCTCGTGCAGCGTCGGATCCACGCCGGCGAGGGCGGCGAGGTAGATGATCGCGCTGAAGCCGAGGCTCTGCCAGACGCCGGACCAGACGTTGAGCGACTTCCAGTAGGCTGGTTGCTGCATCAGGCTGCCACCGTCGTAGCCGAAGAATCCGAGGATCTGGACCACGATGCCGTCGCTGCCGACGAGGAGGAAGAGCATGCCGACCACGACGACGATGGAGATGAAGTGTGGAGCATAGCTGGCCAGCTGGACGGTTTTGCGGAACCATCCTCGCCCGACATAGTTCAGCGCGAGCGCGAGGATGATCGGGAGCGGGAATCCGGCAACCAGTTGGTAAACATTCAGGACGAGCGTATTGCGCAGCACGGTCCAGAAGTTGGGCAGGTTGAAGAAGCGCTCGAAATGATGGAGACCGACCCATTCGGCCTGCCAGATACCGGCGAACCCGCCATGGGGCTGGTAATCGCGGAAGGCGATCTGGGCGCCGAAGATCGGGACGTACTGGTAGACGATCAGCCATGCCATCGGCAGGATGAGCATCACATAGAGTTGCCAGTTCTTTTTGAACCGGCTGACCCCGCCCCGGCGCTTTCTCGGGCGTGGCAGTGACGGAATGGTGCGATCCACGGCTTCACTGCCGGCTGCGATCGGCGTGGGCGTTCCCTGGTTCCCAAGCATTGGTTTCCTCCTAGCCCTTCAGCGAGCCGATCATCACGCCGCGCACGAAGTGTTTCTGGACGAACGGGTAGATGATGAGCACCGGCAAGCTCGCGACGACGATCAGCGAGTACTTGAGCAGGTCACGTAGCTCCTGCCGCTGGATCATCTCGGTGATATCCGACATCTGGTCGAAGTTCACCTGGTTCTGGATCAGGATTTCCCGCAGGACAAGCTGGAGCGGGAAGAGCGACTGGTCGGTCAGGTAGATCAGGGCATTGAAGTAGGTGTTCCACTGGCCGACGGCGTAGAAGAGGGCGTTGACCGCGATGATCGGGCCGGAGAGCGGCAGCACGATATCCCACACGAAGCGGAAATCCGAGCCGCCATCGAGCTGTGAGGCTTCGAGGAGCTCGTCCGGTATGGAGATCTCGAAGAAGGTCCGCGTGATGATCATGTTCCAGACCGAGAGGGCCGTGGGGATGATGAGGGCGAGGCGGGTATCGAGCAGGCCGGTCTCGCGGACGGTGAGATAGGTCGGGATGATTCCTCCGGTGAACAGCATCGTGAACAGGAAGAGGAACATGATGACGTTGCGGCCGGCGAGATCTTTTCGGGAGAGCGGATAGGCCGCGAGGATGGTCAGGATCACGCTTACCAGCGTGCCGACGACGGTATAGAAGAGCGAGTTCTGGAACCCGGTGATGATTCGTGGGTTCTCGAACACCGCGCGGTACCCGTTCAGGGTGATATCCACCGGCCACAACCACATCTCGCCGCTGATCACGGCGGACGGGCTGCTGATGGACGCGCTCAGCACATAGATGAGCGGGTAGACCACGGCCGCCAGGAGCAGCAGCAGGACCGCGTAGTTGATAATGCTGAACAAGCGATCGGACCCCGTGTCCTTTGTCGGTTGACTGCTCACCGCAGTTCCTTTCTCCCCAAAACCCGGCCCCTTGGCCAGTCACCATTCGATTGATGCTCGCGGAACAGTGAAAACATCACTGATCGGCGCCGCGAAACGTTTATTGACAATGAGACTCAGGTTGCCATATCATGCAGCGCAACGCGATAGGCGGAATTGTATACAGAGTGCAACGCGCGTGCAAAATTGCGCAAGCACATTTGAGGTTCACCGCCGTTGGTTCGAAGATGCGGTCGGGTTGACCGCTGGAAAGATGCAGGGAAACATGCCGGGTCAATATCCTTCCCGCCGATGCTCACATTCCATCGTTCGTACCCGATTGAACCGCCGTGGCCTGATCAAGGGCGCCGCGGCTGGTGGAGCGGGGCTGGCCGCGATGCGGCTGGGCCTCCCGTCCGCATTTGCCCAAACGCCGGCGGCCTCGGGAGCGATGGTCGATCCGACGGCGGATGAGCCGCCGATCGAATTGCCACTGGTCGAGGAGAAGACCACGCTCCGAATTCTCCAGGTCCAGAACCACGCGGTGGAGAACTACGAGACCAACACCTTCACCCAGTGGCTCGAGGAGCAGACCAACGTCCACATCGAGTGGCAGACGGCGCCGCAGGACGAAGCCCAGGCCACCCTTTCCCTGCGCCTCGCGTCGGGCGATTATCCCGACATCATCATGGACTTCAACCCGAGTCCGTCCGTGATCCAGCTCTACGGCAGCCAGGGGATATTCCTTCCCCTGAACGACCTGATCGAGCAGCATGCGCCGATGACCAAGCTGCATTGGGAGGAATACCCGGCGGCGCGCGTCGCCTCGACCGCGCCCGACGGCAATATCTACTCCCTGCCGTCGATCAACGACTGCTATCACTGCTCCATGGCCGCCAAGCTCTGGATCAACGAGGAGTGGCTGGATACGCTCGGCCTTGAGATGCCGCAGACCACCGAGGAGTATGCCGACGTCCTGCGCGCATTCAAGGATGGCGATCCGAACGGGAACGGCGAGGCGGACGAGATTCCACTGTCCGGATCCTCCGATCTCTGGCACGGCAGCCCGGACATGTTCTTCATGAACTCGTTCATCTATCACCCGGGCAACAAGCTGCGCCTGATCCAGGACGGCGGCCAGGTGGTGCCGATCTACGCGCAGGAAGCGTGGCGCGAGGGCATCAAGTACCTCGCCGGACTGCATGCGGAGGGACTGCTCTCGGCGGACATCTTCACCAACGATCGCGACCAGGCGCGGGCGCTGGGCAACGGGCGTGATGGCACGGCGATCCTCGGCTCGGCACCGGGTGGCTGGTTCGGTGAGTTCATGACCTACACCGCCGGTGAGTCCGGTCCGTGGGATGCCTACACGGCCGTATCGCCGCTGGAGGGTCCGGAAGGCGTGCGTTATTCGATGCACAACCCCTTCCTGGCGCCGATTGTCGGGACGTTCATTATCACCGACAAGTGCGAGAACCCCGAGCTGGCGATGAAGTGGGCCGACTACCTCGGACGCATCGAGCCGACGACGCGCTCCGTCCACGGCGTCAAGGACGAAGACTGGCGCTGGGCGTACGAGGGTGAGCTGGGTATCGACGGCGAGCAGGCGATCTGGCACAGCATCACGGATGCGGCCAACCTCGCCACCCAGAACGTCCACTGGGCGCAGGATGGTCCGTCTGTCCGCTCCAACGAGTACCGGCTGAGCCAGGTGGTGGAGAACCCGGATGCGGCCGCGGCGGGTGCCGATCTCGAGGTCGTGCTCTACAACCTGACCCGCGAGCGGTACGAGGAGTTCACGCCGTCGGAGCCGATGAACCTGCCGCCGCTCTACTTCAGCGAGGAGCAGGCGAACCAGATCGCGACGATCATGCCGCAGCTCGAAACCTACGTGGACGAGACGTTCGCGCAGGCGGTCACCGGCCAGATCGATATCGAGGCCGAGTGGGAGAACTATCTCGCGAACCTCGAGGGCATTGGTCTTTCGACCTTCGTGGACCTGCACCAGCAGGTGCTGGATGAGACAGCCGAAAACTCCTGACGCGTCAATTCGCGTACAACACCGCCCCGGGAAGCTTCTGCTCCCGGGGCGGTTTGCGTTTCAGGGGAATGCGTCGAGGCCGACAGACAGGCAAACGGGGCGGGATCCATCAGGATTCCGCCCCGTTTCGTGTGTTCGTTGGTTGCCGGAGTCAGTAGATCCGGGCCCGGCCGCGCTGTTGCGTGTGGCAGAAGCGCTGAAGCAATTCATTGAACGAGGCGTCGGACGAGACCGGGGTGGTCTCGGGTTGTTTGGCTGGTTCGGGGGCACGTTTGCGGTCCCAGCGGACGCCCAGCCACGCGCCCAGCGGCAGCAGGATCGGCGCGACGTAGGTGATGGCGGTGGCCATACCCGGTCCGTAGTCGATCCCTGCCCAGGCGTCCTGCAGGTAGGGCACGAGGAACTGCCAGATCAGCGCGACGACGATGCCGCCACCGACGAACCCGGCAACCGCCCCGACGCCACGCGGGCGGCGGTCGTAGGGGTTCGAGTCTGCGTCGATCACTGGCCTGGAGCGGCGGAGAAAGGTCGCGAGCTCGCGACGGGCGCGCTCCTCGTCCAACGCGGCGATCGCGCGCCAGTCATCGGCCGTTGCGCGGCCCTGGGCGGAGCGCTCCTGCGCGTTCGTTACAAGGGAATCGACACGGGATGTGGTGTGCGAGGGTGAGGATGTCGACGTCATGGATGAGTGGTCTTCCCCGGAGTGCCGGTTGGGATGAATGGCATCGGCTGGTCCGATGCGGCGAGTAAGGACGGCTGGGTGACGATGTCTTGCAACGTCACACTGGTGTTGATCATACCGCGTACGGGAACGGGGATGCGGCACGACCGCTCAGGATGCGATCAGCTCGCGGACATGTTGCCAGATGCGCACCATTGCCAGGGTATCGAGCGAGCAGTAATCATGCAGCGCGCTGATGATCCTGGAGCGCTCCTCGTCGGAGACCAGGTCGATATCGTCGATCATTCCCTGGATCCACAGCTCGGAGGCCGTTCCGCCATCGCCGATCGCGAGGTCGTCGTAGGCGAGGTCCGGCGCGGCGACGGGTAACACCGATTTCAGGCTCCAGCGCCCGTCGAATGCCGGATGCACCCACCACCCCTTGCTGACGATATCCGCGAGATCGAGCATCCGGCGGTTGATATCGGTGAGCATCCCGGCATATTCCGGCATCAGCGCGGCCATCTCCCGATTGCGACTGCCCTCGAAGGCCTTGTTCCAGACGATGACGGAGCCATTCTCCCCGACATCTCTCGCGAGGTTACCCAGCAAGGCTGGCACGGGGTTCTCGTCCCGGGTGACGCAAAGATGCTCGCGGTGGTCAATGGATCCGTCTTCCTCCACCACATGCAGCGAGTACTGGAAAGGCACCTGCTGGTTGGGCGCCTGCCCTTCCCAGAGGGGGATCGGCTGCTGGAAGGTCTCGTAGTCGAGGAAGTGAAGGGGATAGCGAAACCGGTCGAACAGCGATGCGATGCGATCGCGCTGGAGGATCTGCTCGCCGCTTCGCGCCAGCTCGACCTGTCGCCGCTGCCTCGCAGAGAGCGGGAGATCATCGGGCCAGTGCGTGAGGTCCAGCACCCCGCGATCGAGCGCCGGCAACAGGTTTGCCAGGTGCAGCCCGCTGATGTTGTAGACGGTGCCCGATGCGGGGATGTGGGGGTGGAAGTGCCCAAACAATTCGCAGCGATTCGCGCGCGTCTTCCGGTCGCAGTCGCAGGCCGCCGGTGAGGAGGTGTCCTGCAGGCAATCGAGCGCTTCGGAGATGGAGGTTTCGGTTGATACCCGCGCGCTTGCGATCGCCTCCGTCACCTCGGTGAGGGCGAGAAGCTCCACTGGCTCGACCCGCCCGTTGCGACGGTAGTGCTTGTCGATATGCAGTAGCGAGCCACGGGAGACCGGAATGCCGGCTTCCTCGAGGACGATCGTTTGGAAGGTGATGTCAGGCAGGTGCTTCTTCACCAGCCCATTTGGCTTTGCCGGGTCGGCGGTCGAGCTCTTGATCTCGACCAGGTGCCAGCCGGTGTCTTCCCGAATCAGGATGTCGGCCTCGGCGACCAGGCCACGGTCGGTGATGACCGTGCCGTGGAAGAGGATTCGCTGGCCATCGGCGATCGCCTCG
>CAZVAA010000015.1:0-10424 GCA_964624125.1 uncultured Sphaerobacteraceae bacterium
GTACATGCTCGCGGACGAGATTCCGCAGGGCGTGGATCACCTCGCCTGCCCGGTCTTCGGTGAACGGGCCGGGCGGGTACTCGATCAGCGCATGAACAGGGCGTTCCGGGGCGGGGTGCATTCGCACGCGAAGGGCGTCGATGTCCTCCGGCGCTGGCGGATGAAACATGGGCGCGTCCGGACCGGCTGTGAGGTGGCCATGCAGCTGGCCGACGTCCTGCCACGCACCACCGTTGATGAGAAACGTCACCGGCGAACCGGGGATCTCGTGACGCAGGGTTGCTGCGAGAGCTCGCGCGGTTGCGAGCATGTCGGTGAACGCAGGTAATGAATCGTCATCGATCGAGACCAGGTTGGGGATACCGATCTTCGGGACGACAAGGATGTGGGTCTCCCACGACGGGCGGGGATGCCGGAAGGCCAGCACCTGGCTTGTCGAGGAAACGTGCCGCACCGGGATCAACCACCAGAACCAGCGAAAGCCGATTCGCACCAGCGGCCCTGAAACTGCGGAGCGGGCAAAGGAGAAGAGCGTGCGAGCGAGCATGGATCGGCTCCGGGTCGATTGCGGCGCGTTCGCCATTGCCATCGAAACTGCCTGTGCATGGTACAGGACCGGTTGCGATTATCAATCAGGGGGAGTAGGAATGATTCGATTCCTGGTAGAGAACTGGTGGACATTCCTGATTCGCGGGGTCATCGCGATCCTGTTCGGGCTCGCGGCGATCATCTGGCCGTCGCTGACGGTCACCATCCTCGTGTTCGTCTTCGGGGCCTATGTGATCGTCGACGGCATCTTCAGCATCGCTGTGTCGATCATGACGCGGAAGCAGAACGACCAGTGGTGGGTGGGGATCCTGCTCGGCATCGCGGCGATCATCATCGGTATCTGGGCGATGCTCTTCCCCGACCTGACCGCGATCGGGCTGGTGTACTTCATTGGCGCCTGGTGGCTCGTGAGCGGGATTCTCGAGATCATCTTCGCGATCCGGGTACGCAAGGAGATCGAGAACGAGTGGTTCCTGATCCTCGGTGGCGTGATCTCGGTGATCGCTGGCGCGTTGTTCATGCTGTTCCCGGGAAGCGGCGCGATCAGCCTGATCTGGATCATCGGCCTGTTCGCGATCTTCCTCGGCGTGATGTTCGTCGTGCTGGCCTTCCGTCTGCGAGGGTTGCGCGACGACATCGACAGCGCGCGGCTGGCGTAACCAGCCGCGACACGTCGCTGACTGGTGCTGGCATACACCCTGCATAGGGACGCTCCCATCGGGGGGGAGGCTTCCTCCTGTGACCGTCACCTACAACAGGAGCAGCAAATGTTTTTTCACGTCAAGGAACTCCAGTACGAAGCGAAGCCGGACAAGCCGGACCCCATTTTTGCCCAGAGATTCCAGGAGATTCTTGGCGGCAAGTTCGGCGAGATGACGGTGATGATGTCCTACCTCTTCCAGGGGTGGAACTGCCGGTCGTCCGACAAGTACCGGGACATGCTGCTCGATATCGGTACGGAAGAGATCGCCCACGTCGAGATGCTCACGATCATGGTTGCGCGGTTGCTGGATCATGTTCCCGTCGAGCAGCAGGAGAAGGCGGCCAAGGATCCTGTCGTCGAGGCGGCGATGGGGGGCGACAACGTCAAGGACGCGATCTATTCCTCGATGATCCCGCAGCATGAGCTCGTCTCCGGCCAGGGCGGCATGCCGATCGACAGCATGGGGAACCCGTGGAACGCGGCCTATGTGACGGCGAGCGGAAACCTGCTGGCCGACTTCCGCTGGAACCTGATGGCGGAGACCCAGGGCAACCTGGCCGTCAGCCGCCTCTACGCCATGACGGAAGACACGGGGGTGCGCGACCTGCTTGCATTTGCCCTGGCGCGAGACATCATGCACCAGAACCAGTGGCAGGCGGCGGTCGAGGAGATCGAAAAGGACGGCCTGCACCAGTTCCATATCCCGAGCCCGTGGCCGCTGGATCGCGTCAAGCTCGACCAGATGCACGCGTTCTGGAACCTCTCGAAGGGCACGGAAAGCAAGGACGGCGCCTGGGCGAGCGGACCGACACCGGATGGCATGGGCGAGTTCACGTACCTTGAGGACCCGGAGCCGCTGTCGGACGATCTCGGCCTGCTGCCGAATCCGGACCCGCGGCTGAACGCGACGCCGAAGGAGCCAATGCCTTCCGAGGTCAAGGGCCCCAACCCGATGGAGGACCAGAAGGTTCCGAAGAGCGTCGACAAGAAGGCGGTCGAGGCCAGCAAGAAGATGACGAAAGGATAATCCACACCTTCGCGATCGCGAACGGGAGGCTTTCAGGGCCTCCCGTTTTCGCGTCCTGCGCCCGCGCGCGACGACGATCTCCCCACGCTTCCCCTGCTTCGCGCCATAATGGATGCATGAGGTATCACGAGCGCCGCGTCTCCACATCCATAAGGTTCCGTTAATGCACCGGCGGCGCGTTTTCTCCGGCCTGCGGTCGCTCGGGCATGCCGCGAATACGGTGATCCGGCATGTGCTCGTCTGGCTCGCGCAGGCGTTGGTCCTTACGGCGCTGGTAGGCGCATTTACGCAGGATGCGGTGCCAACCTACACCGAGGCACTGGTTGGCATCGTGCTCATCGCGGCGATGAACACCGCCGTTATGCCCTCGCTGATCCAGCTGGTGGTCCGATTCAAGGCGTGGCTTTTCCCGCTCATCACGTTCCTGCTCAACGCCGCCGTCCTTCTCCTGGCAGACATGCTGGTTCCGGGGTGGCGAATCTCCGGCGTCCTCGAGGCGGGACTCCTCGCCTTGCTGCTGACAGCAGTCTCGACATTTTTGGGAACGCTGCTCTCGATCAGCGACGATGGCGCATGGCGACGCTTCGCGCTCGGGCCGCTTCGCGCCCGGTACGAGCGACATGAGCCGCTGCGGGACCAGTCGCCCGGCTTTGCCTTCCTCGAGATCGACGGGATGGCCGAGCCCGTCTTGCGGGATGCGATGAACCGGGGATATGCGCCGCATTTGAAGACGTGGCTGGACAACGGCACGCATACGCTGGTGCCGTGGGAGTGCGACCTGTCGTCGCAGACGTCAGCCAGCCAGGCGGGTATCCTGCTGGGCAGGAACCATGATATCCCTGCCTTCCGCTGGTACGACAAGCAGCTCGGGCGTGTGATGGTCTCGAACCGGCCCCGCGACGCGGCGGCGATCCAGACGAGCCATTCGACCGGCAACGGCCTGCTGGCGAACAATGGCGCCAGCCGGGGCAACCTCTTCTCGGGGGACGCGCCGGACAGCCTGTTCACGATCGCGTCGATTGTCCAGCCCGCGCAATCCAACACCGGCGCCTATTTCTTCTTCTATGCGAACCCGTACAACGTGGCGAGGACGATCGCGCTCTTCGTCGCCGATATCGTGCGGGAGGTTGTCGCCTCGACCTGGCAACTCATCCGCAATGAGCGGCCACGCGTCCGCCGCTTCGGGATCTATCCCCTGCTCCGGGCCGCGACGACCAGCCTGCTGCGCGAGTTGAGCACATTCACCGTCGCGGGTGACCTGATGCGGGGTGTCCCGGCGATTTATACGACCTACATCGCCTACGACGAAGTCGCGCACCACTCCGGGATCGCCCGTGGCGACACGCTGCGCGTGTTGCGAGACATCGACCGCGACATCGGGCGGCTGGCGCGGGTCGCCGCCGAGGCGCCACGTCCCTACCACCTCGTCGTCCTCTCCGACCATGGCCAGAGCCAGGGGGCGACCTTCCTCCAGCGGTATGGACTGACGCTCGGCGATCTCGTCGACACCCTGCTCGCGCCGGAAGAGCAGGTCCTGGAGCACATCGGGACCGACGAAGGGTGGCCGGCGCTGAGTGCCCTGCTCACCGACGTCCTGGAGCGGGGGCGCGGCAAGGACTCCGCTCTCCGGCGGAATGTCACGCGACGTATTCGCGAGGGCGAAGTGATGCTGGCACCGGACATCTCGCCGCAAATCCGCCGGCCGCGTCCCGAAGGCGCTGGCGACGTGATGGTGCTGGCATCCGGCAATCTCGGGTTGATCTCGTTCACCGACTGGTCGCGACGGCTCACGCTGGAGACCATCGAGAAGCATCACCCCGCGCTCGTGCCGGGGCTGGCGCGGCATCCCGGCATCGGATTCGTGATGATGCGATCGGAGAACCTCGGCCCGGTCGTGATCGGTGGCAAGGGGTTGCGCATTCTGGAGACCGGTGTCGTCGAGGGAACGGACCCGATCGCCCCGTTCGGTGAGGGGGCGATTCGCCACCTGATCCGGGCGGACCGCTTCTCGAACGCGCCAGATATCTTCGTCAACTCCTCGGTCGACCCTGAAACCGGCGAGGTGGCCGCCTTCGAGGAGCTTGTCGGCTCGCATGGCGGGCTCGGCGGCGACCAGACCACGCCGTTCCTGCTCTATCCATCGTCGCTGGAGCTCCAGAAGGAGCCCCTGGTCGGCGCGGAACACCTGCACGACGAGCTCATGCGGTGGCTGCGCGAGGCGCAGGAGGGCCGCGATGGGTGAGCGCGTGATCACCGTGATGACGGCGAACGTCGGGGCCGGGCTCGCCTCGGTCGGGGAGATCGAGGAGGCGGTTCGCAAGGCAGATGCCGATATCATCGCGTTCGAGGAACTTCCTCGAGAGCAGGGCGAACAGCTGACCGCCACGTTCGCGGACCGCTACCCCGCATCCGCATCGTTCGGGGACGGCCACGAGGGGCGGGGTATCCTCAGCCGGTATCCGCTGACATCGGCGCACACCGTGGAGATCGCGACAGGCCGCCCGGATGTGGTGGCACTGGTGGATGTGGACGGGCTGGAGCTGACGGTGGTGGTGGCGCATCCACGACCCCAAAAGCTCTCGCCGGGCGGGCTCTTCTTCGCATTCGGGTCGCTGCGGCAGATGCTGCGACTGGGCCAGAATACGGTGGATTCGGCTCCGGCGGTGCTCCTCGGTGATTTCAACATGACGCCTCGCCATCCCGGGTATGCGCGTTTGCGCGACCTTGGGCTGGTGGATGCGTTCGGCGTGGCGGGCAAAGGGCTGGGGCTCACATTTCCGACGCGGGTTGGGGTCACGAAATGGTCCAGGAACGAGCGAATTGCGCGGAGCAAGATCGTGCCGCTGGTGCGGTTCGACTATGTGTGGTGCACGCCGGACATCACGGTGGAGGCCGCGTGGATCGGGCCGGACACCGGGGCCGATCACGCCACGGTGATGGCGAGGTTGCGGCTGCCGCAGGACGACGACGCCTCGAAGGCCCCGGGCACCGCTACGGGGTGACGTGACGGCGTTGAGGCACGAGCCCGGGTGGCGATGTTCTCACGTAGGCGAGCGAGCCGAAGACGGCCGGCAATCGATTGACATTCCCCCTGTCCTCCCGCAGTATGGGCGTAATCGGGTTCAGGTTCATTACGTCGATTTCGCGGGTGGCAAGGGCCGCGCCGCGAGCCCAATCCCGTTTGCATCCGGGCCACTCCCGGCAGCAGGCGGGACACCGGAGGCATCGCCATGCCGACCACGGACGTTGGAATTCCCGTAACCCCGATCCTGGATGAATCCACCGAATTCGCCCCAACACGAGCCGGCATCGGGCTCTGCCTGTCGGGCGGTGGGTACCGGGCGATGCTCTTCCACCTGGGGGCGCTCTGGCGCCTGAACGAATTCGGGTACCTGCCCAGGCTCGCCCGCGTCTCGAGCGTCTCCGGCGGCTCGATCACGGCGGGGATGCTGGGCGTGGCATGGGCGTCGCTGGCGTTCGACGACGCCGAGGTTGGTCAGGCCTTTGTGCCCGAGGTGGTTGATCCGATCCGGAAGCTGGCCTCGAAGACGATTGACGTCCCGTCGGTGATCGGCGGCATCTTCGGTCGTGGTAACGCCAGCGACAAGGTGGCGGACGCCTATCGCGAGCACCTGTTCGGCGATCGCACCCTGCAGGCACTACCGGACGCCAACACTGGTCCGCGCTTCGTCTTCAACGCGTCCAACCTCCAGTCGGGGGCGCTGGTTCGCTTCTCGAAGCCGTATATCTGGGATTACCGGGTCGGCCAGATCCTGAACCCGGAGATCGACATCGCGATCGCCGTCGCGGCGTCATCGGCATTCCCGCCGGTGCTCTCGCCGACCGTGCTCAAGGTCGAACCGTCGGACTTCACGCCCGGAACCGGCACGGACCTGCAGCGAAAACCGTTCACCTCGAAGATGCAGCTGACCGATGGCGGGGTCTATGACAACCTCGGGCTGGAGACGGTCTGGAAGAACTACGGCACGGTGCTGGTGAGCGACGGTGGCGGCAAGACCGGGGAGGAGGAATCGATTGAAAAGGATCCGCTGCGGCACACGCTGCGCGTGCTCAACCTGATCCATGGCCAGGTGGGGAGCCTGCGGATTCGCCAGCTCATCGACTCCTACCAGCTTCCCGAGAACGACACGAATCACCGGAAGGGGACCTACTGGGGGATGCGGACCGATCTGGCGGACTACCACATCAGCGGCAAGCTCCCCTGCCCGGTCGAGCAGACGCTAAAGCTGGCACGCACCCCGACCCGGCTGGCAAAGCTGGACAACCGCCAGCAGGAACGGATCATCAACTGGGGCTACGCCGCCTGCGACGCGACGATGCGGACGTGGGTCGACCGGGACCTGCCAGCGCCGGACGGCTTCCCCTACCCCGATAGCAAGGTCGGTTAGGAGGATTGCCGTGAACCGCGCCGATTTCGGGCACTGGGGCGCCAGTCTCTCCGCGGACGATTTCGCACGGGCGCTCGCCGCAGCCGGGGTATTGGCAGCGGGCGAGGCTGGTGCGGTTCATCCCCCCGGGCCTGACGCCGTCTTCGGGCGGCTGCGTGCAGCGCTGGAATCCGTGGAACCAGGCGGCCTGGTGCACTGGCGCCCCCCGGTTGCGCCACTGCCGGATGCTGACATGCTGGCGGCGAAATGGAGAGAAGCGACAGGGATCGCCGGACGCCCTTTCCGGTTGGTTATTGAAGGGCTCGATCCCGCTGACAGCCCGACCTGGCTGATCGACGCGCTCGGCCGGGCCACGCTCGGATTCGCCTCGGTCTACGTCGCTCCGTGGACGCCACCCCAACCGGTCGCCAGCGTAACGTGGAGTTGGCCGGTGGACATCGGGTTGCTGCCGGACGACCGATCCCGCGCGCTTGGCACGTCCATCGCCGCCGATCTCATGCTTGAGACCATCATCGATGTGCACCAGATCGGGCCGGAGCACGAGGCATGCAACCTCCTGCTGCTTCCCTACGACCTGCGCGATGCCCTCATCCATGCGCTGGCGACGCCTGTGCGCGCATCGTGCGTGGTCGTGCTCGGGGCCGGAAACGAACCGTGGGAACGCATGCGGCCAATGCTGGAGACGCTCGTCTCCCATGCCCGAGCCAGCGCGATCGTCGTTGCGGCTGTGCCCGATCACCAGCGCACCGAGTGGCTTGGCGCGTTGATGCAGGAGCTGTCGCAGGATGCCGGGCTGGATGTCGCGCTCCACCGGGCGACACCGGGCAGGCCGCCGCTCGTCGTCGCCCCGGAAGACATGCTGCAGCGAACGCGCATGGGGCCGGTGATCCGCGAGCTGGAGGAGATGGCGATGGCCATGCCGCCGGACGTCGGTGCGGAGATCGCGGATGCGGTGAGTGGCGCATTTGAGGGCGCCGATCTTCCGGAACCCCGGTTCCGCGGACTCTTGCCGACATTCGGGGGGCCGGAAGCGTTCTCCCCTCCCCCGTCACGGGCCGAGCGGATCGCGGAGGCGACGCGGAGCGCCCGGAGGGCCACGCCAGAGCCGGAACCGCGTTTTGTCCATGCCGATGTCACATTACCGGGCACGAATAGCCTGGTCACGACGCTTGAACGGTCCACGACTTACGACCTGCATATCGACATCGGGCCGCTCGATCCCGAACGCCTGCACGCCAACCGGCCGATGAGCGAAGAAGGCCTGTTCCAGCAGGGTGAGGAGGCTCATACGCTGCAGGTCTTCCTGACGGACCTGCGGGGCACGCAGGAACCACTCTCCCGGTCGATCATCCTGCCCCGGACGGGCCGCAGCAATACCGTGACGTTCCCCATCGTGGCCCGTGACGAGGGCGACCGGCTGGAGATGCGCGTTCTCGTCACCCATCGTGGCCGGGTGCTGCAGACGTTGCGCCTGCGGGCGGTCGTGGGAGAACCGGAGAGCCTCTCGCTGGAGGAGGAGATCGTCACCCGGACGCGGCTGGATGACCTTGCCGGTCGTACCCGGTTCGACCTCGCGCTGGTCGTCAATCACACCGACGCCGGCGCGCCCGCCGCGACCGCGATCAGCGGCGAGCGGGCCGCGATCTGGTGGCAGGATGCCATCGCCGATCACATCACCTCGCTCCGCGACCGGCTGGAGGAGATCATCGACGACGTCAGCACCGACACGGCACTGCGAGGCGATACGATGCGCCAGATGCTCGTCGCCCTTGCCCGGGATGGCGCCCCGATCAGCAGGAACTTGCGGGACCTGCTCGGGCAGGACTGGTCGGGACACGACGGGCCGGCGCATATCCAGATCGTCTCGGCGACGATCGACGCCTACCTGCCGCTGGAACTCGTGTACGACCTGCCGGTCCCGAGGAAGGACGCAGCGGTCTGTCCCGACGCCGAAGCGTCTTTGCAAGCTGGCACCTGCCCGGGATGCCGGTCCCGGCCACCGGCGGAGCAGCAGGCGTATGTTTGCCCGCTCGGGTTCTGGGCGCTGTCGAAGGTAATCGAGCGGCACGCCTTCGACCGGGATGCGAGCCGGGAGGTGCGGGCCGAGGATGCCAACTACCTGCTGATTCCCGAGCCGGTCACCGGGCGGAAATCGATCGGTGACCTGAACCGGATCCTCTACGCCGCCAGCGACCGAGCCGACAACGTCGCGACGGGCACCGTCGCGGAGACCGCCACCGCACTGGCGCGCTGGGCGGACAGCGGCTTCCGGCAGGCCGACGACTGGCCGGCGTGGACCTCCGCGGTGCAGGAGATGAGCCCCGGCCTGCTCGTGCTGTTGCCGCATACCGATGTCGACAACGACGGCGAGCCGGTGATCGAGGTCGGCGATAAGCAGCTCCTGCATGTGGTCGAGATCGAGCGACATCACGTGGCCGTTGATCCCGACGTGAGACCCATGGTGTTGCTGCTCGGCTGCGTCACCAGCTCGCTGGACTATCCGCTGCTGAAATTACCAACCAGCTTCCGGCAGGGCGGCGCCTCGATCGTGCTGACGACGCTGACGACGATCCTTGGGCGCCATGCGGGTCCGGTTGCGCGGATGCTGGTCGATGCAATGCACTCGCTGCCGCCCGGCACACCGCGCTCGTTCGGCGAAGTTGCGCGGGAGGTCCGGCTCGCCGCCTTACGGGACGGCAACCCGATGGCGTTGCTGCTGGCCGCGTATGGCGACGCCGAATGGCAACTTGGGGCATGAGAAGGGAGCCGTGGTGTTCACGATCCAGATGATCCCCGCCACGGCGGGGGATTGCCTGCTGATCCAGTATGGTCCGGAGGACGCGCCACATCGGGTCCTGATCGACGGCGGTCGCGTGAAGACATACACCGATCACTTGCGAAACATCCTCACCACGCGCTTCGGCGATGACCCGGTGTTCGAGTTGCTGGTCGTAACCCATATCGACGGTGACCACATCTATGGCGCGCTGGGCATGCTTCGGGACCAGACACTGCCCGTCACGTTCCGCGATATCTGGTTCAACGGGTTTCGCCACCTGCCGGGAGGCGCGAGCGATGCGCTCGGTCCGCGACAGGGCGACGACCTGACGACGATCATCACGACGCGCGGCCTGCCGTGGAACCGGCAATGGGAGGGTAACGCCGTGGCCACGCCCTCGGCGAAGGTGCTCCCGACGATGCCCCTCGCGGGCGGCCTGCGATTGACGGTGCTCTCTCCAACGCTGGCCGGGCTTGGTCGACTAAGACCGGAGTGGGCGGATTACCTCGCCGAGGCGAAAAAGACCGGAGAGCAGGACACCGGACCCGACGACCGACTTGGGCGCGGGCGCATCGACCCCAATCCGGACCCGCGAAAACTGGCGCGGGCACCGTTCAGGGAGGACACCTCGACCGCGAACGCATCGAGCATCGCCCTGCTTGCCGAGTATGAGGGGCATCGCCTGTTACTGGCGGGCGACGCCTTCCCCTCGGTGCTGGAGGCGGGCCTCCGCGCGTTCGGGCAAGTGGTTGGAGAGGAGCGCCCGCGCATCGACCTGATGAAGATCTCCCACCATGGAGGCAAGAGCAATACGAGCGTTGAGTTGCTGAAGGCCATCGACTGCCGGCGGTTCCTCATCTCGACGGACAGCTCGATCTTCCAGCATCCCGACGACGAGACGATCGGCCGGGTGATCGTGAACAGCGACACGCCGACGCTGTATTTCAATCACGAGAC
>CAZVAA010000015.1:10524-14017 GCA_964624125.1 uncultured Sphaerobacteraceae bacterium
GTGCCCTGCGATTTGGCAATCTCCTCCGCGATCTCTTCCTTGCGCATCTCCTCTTCCTCCTCCATCACATCCTGGATCGGGCTCTGCGCGACCATCCGCTCGGATGCGGCGTCGGCGCGCATCGCGGCAAGCAGCGTCGGATGGTCCTCCCGCACGCGGAGCCGGAGCCAGAAGAACTCCGCGAGCACCCGCAGGACCGCGAGGGCCGGCACGGCCATGACGGCGCCAAGCGCGCCGAACATCGTCGATCCGGCGAGCACGCTGAGGAAGATGAGCAGCGGATGCACCCGCACCGCGGAGCCCTGGATCCGCGGGGTGATGAAGTTCCCCTCCAGCTGATTGACCACGATGTAGAGGAGCACGGTCGCGACCGCGAGCTGCCACGAGATCGTGAGCGCCAGCAGCACGGCCGGGATCGCGCCGAGGAAGGCGCCGACATAGGGCAGGATCGCCGTCGCCGACATCCAGAGCCCGAGGATCAACGCGTATGGCACCCCGAGCACGCTCAGCCCGATAAACGCCATCACCCCCTGGATGATGATTGAGATCAGAAGACCGCCGAGGTAGCGGGACAGCGAATAGCCGATGGTGTCCCACAGCACCACCGCGTCCTCACGGTAATCGGGGGCCCACATCCGTATGAACGATTCCTTGAACCGGGGGATGTCGACCAGCAGGTAGATCGCAACGAAGATGACGCCAAAGGTCGTGATCAGCAGGCTCACGGACCGGGTCAGCCACCCGACGATGTTGCCCAGCACATCGGTGGCGATCCGTTGGCCGGCATCAAAGAGCCCGGACTCGATGTCGTTCATCACCGATTCCGGATGCTGGTTGAGCCAGCCTCGATCATAGAACTCGTTGAGGACGTTTCGCGTCAGGTCGGTCAGCGCCTCGACCGTCGCGGGCATCGCCTCGGCCAACTTGCTGATCTCGTTCACCGCGAAGGGGATGATAAGCGCGAGCACGAGGATGGCGATGAACCCGGTGGTCAACGCGACGATCGCGATCGAGAGCCTGCGGGGCAGGATATGGCTCAGGAGCCGGACCGGGAACGAGAGGACCAGCGCCACCGTCGATCCGACGAGTAGCAGGGATACGACGCTGCCGGCGTTCATGGCCAGCAAGAGGATCGCCAGCCCGATCAGCAGCAGCAGGATCAGGCGCGTGCGGGAGGAGATGTAGATCGGCGTCGGCTCGGCGAGCGGAATGGGAGGACCGTACACCTCGGATGACCGGTTGAGCACACGGTCGTTGATGAGATGTCGAAAATCGTGGATGCGACGCATCGGGGTCCGTCTCGCAGGGTCAGCCGGGTCCAGTCGCGCCAGTGAGCGCGCGGTATCGTCAACTGTAGCGGATCAGGTAGCCGTCGCGTATCGCTCGATCGCCAGCCGCAGGCTTTCGCGGGTGAAGTCCTGCGCCCGTGGATCGGCCATCACTTCACCGGCGGTCATCCACTGCAGGTCCGCTACCTCGGCGGCGTCGACGGGGACCGGTTCGCCGGTCGTCTCCTCGACAAGCATCACGACATCGAGCACCGTCTGCTCGCCGATCATGAAGGTATGGCTTTCGACGTAGCGGAAGGCATCCGCCGGTGCGTCCAGCGCGACCTCTTCCTGCAGCTCTCGCTGCGCGGTCAGCTCCAGCGCGTGCATCTCCGCCGTGCCGGGATCGAGCTTCCCGCCGGGAAAACAGAGCCAGCCGCCACCGAAGTCTTCCTCGTCGGAGCGAACGATCATGAGATAACGATCATCACGCTTGACGATGACCTCGACGTTGACGATGACGTGTGACACGGGATGGATGCTCCCTGGAAAACAAACACAGCCGGGCCGCTCTTGCGAGTGTCCCGACCGTCATCTCTCTTCCATTCTTCAGTGTGCATTCAGTATCCGATAGTTCGGGGCCCGGTGTGTATACGTGAAAATACTGATTTTTGCCAGAGCCAACTTCGTTCGCCTTCGCTGCCGGCACAAACCGCCCTGAACAGAGGCCATCAGCCGCGCCAACATGGATATCGGCCCGGCTGATGGCATTCCCGGAGGCGGGGATTCATGCGCAAGCGTGCAAGTCCCCTACCCCGGCAACTGGCGCAGCGCGTCGTCGATGTCCTGGGTGGACAGCACATCGCCCTCGATGTCATCGCGGGCGGCATCAGCGAGGCGAGCACGCATCTCGTCGAGCGAGAGTGACGAGCCCTGCGCGAGATAGCCGGCACCGGCGAGCCACGACTCCAGCCGGTCGACGGTATCCTCCGGGAGCGGGCTGTCTTCCGCATCGCGGAGCGCATCGACCAGCGCCGATGCGTCGCCGTTGGCGTTCTCCAGCATCCCGCCGACCTCGTCCAGCACGGCCACATCGACCACGCCGGAATCGGCGATGTCCCGCAGCGATACGGGGCGCGCCCGGCCGATGCGCCAGAGCGAGATCGCGTTTTCCAGGAGTTGCACCCGGGCACCGGCACGCTCCCATGTCGACTCATCGACGCCGAGGCGGGCCAGGCTTTCAACGCCGGAGGAACGGACCAGCCCGGAGAGCTGCCCCCACGTCTGGATGTCCTGCTCCAGCAGCCTGTGCAGCGCCGACAGGTCGTCGACGAGATGCCAGAGATGGATGCCACCACTGCCGTCCATCCATGGATCGATGCCGGGCGCCTTGATCGTCATGCCGTAAGCGTCCCGATCCTGGCCGTTCGGCGGGGTGACCGTCCGCGTGTCGCGGACCTCCTGCTGCGTGCCCATCGGCAACCGGTCGAACCCGGCATCGCGACGGATCTCCGCAAGATCGACGATGGTCGCGGCCGGGCGGTCGTTCGACGGGATCTGGTTCAACCGCGCCTGCCAACGGGCGACCTCATCGCCCTGGGCGGTGAAGTAGAAGACCTGTCGTCCCTTGCGAGCGATCTCGATCGCCGCATCGATGATCGCGCCGGCGCGGAACTCGTCGCTGTTGCCGAGCGTCTCATCGAGCAGCACCGGCAGCTTCGGACCGGCCTCGACGTTCTCGACGAACGCGAGACGGATGGCCATCAGCACCTGGACGCGGGTGCCAGAGGAGAGCTGGTCGAGCTGGAGCAGCATTCCGGTGGAGGTGTCACGCGCGAGGAAGGCCGGTGGCGGCCCCTCTTCGAACTCGAGCTCGTAGCGACCGCGGGTGATGATCGAGAACAGCTCGCGGGCGCGATGGAAGACGATTGGCATCGCCGCATCGCGCGTTTTTTCCTGGATCGACCCGAGCAGCATCTGCCCGACAACCGCCGAACTGAGCTCATCGCGGTCGGCCCTGAGGGCGTTCATGGCGTCATCGCGGCGGCCAAGCGCCTGCTCGATATCGCGGCGGCGCTTGGCGTCGCCGATGCGCGTGCGAATCTCCGCGATCTCCTGCAGCACCGGCTCCAGGCGGGCGGATGCGCTCTCGGCGTTCTCCAGCATGTGCTGCAGCTCGTCCGTGCCGAGCTCGCGAAGCTGCGGCGCGAGCGAGAGGGCGCTGT
>CAZVAA010000015.1:14117-25754 GCA_964624125.1 uncultured Sphaerobacteraceae bacterium
AGCGAGAGGGCGCTGTAGGCCTCGCGGACCGCCTGCTCGCGATCGGCAACGGCGCGTTGCGCCTCTCGATAGGCCTCGAGTTGGGCCTGCTGCTTCCGCAGCGCATCGTCCTGCCCGTCCTCGAGCCCGACCTGGAGGAATATCGCCCGACGGGCTTCCGTGTTGCGCTCGATCTCCGGGATCAGCGCATTTTCCAGTTCGCGAGAGCGTGATTCAGCGCGCCCGGTTGCGTCGCGCAAGGCGCGGATACGGCGGTCGAGGTCCTCGATCTGCTCGTCCCAGGGTTCGTTCTCGTAGCCATAGGGCTCGAGCGTCTTGCGCATCTGCGCTTCGCGCTTGAGGCGGTCCGACCCGGCCTGGTTGAGCCGCGCCTCGATCGCGCGGACGGCGGTATCCGCCGCCTGCCAGCGTCCGAGGTTGTCGGCAAGCAGGCGCAGGCTCTCCTCGCCGAGATCCGGCGCAACGCCGTACTGGGCGACGGCCTTGGCGCGGCGCGCCTCGGTTTCCGCGTAGGCGCGGTCGAGGTCGATCCGCTCCTGCTCCAGCGTTGCCCAGCGATCGGCCTTCTCCTGGTCGACCAGGGCGACGCGCAGCTCCTCCTGCAAGTCGTTCAGGCGCTCGCGGACGGCCGGGATCGTCCAGCTCGAGGGCTCCGGGAGATCCAGCTCGCGGTAGCGATCTTCCCAAACGGCCGCCTCCTGAACCGACGCCGGCATCGTGTAGCGCCACGCGAAATAGATAATGACGACGCCGAGGATGCCGAGGAAGATCCATGGCCAGGACGCGAAGTTCGCCAGCCAGATCGCGGAGGCGATGACCAGCAGGCCGCCAAGGTAGGCGGCCATCTGCGCCTTGCCGATCAGCGCGCCGGCTTCCTCGCGATTCGGGTTCTGGATGCGCTTCGAGAGTGCCTCGATGCCGGCGCGGAGGGTGTCGATGTTGTCCGGGCGCCTGACGTTGCCGATCCACTGCTCGACCTCGTCGCGGGCGCGACGGCGAACGCGAATGTCTTCGTAGGCATGGGCGAGCTCGGCCAGCTCCCGGATGCCGTCAGCATCCAGCGCGGCGATCTGCGCGTCGGAGATCTCCGCGGCGAGGCGACGCTGGTTGCTCTCGCGCTCGGCGCGGGCGCTTTTCAGGTCGCGCTGCAAGTTGGCGAGATCCGTGTCGATCTTGCGCAGCGCGTCCCGCTGCTCCCGAAGCCCCTGGATGATGCCCTCGTTGGCCGGGAGGTCGCCGATCCCGGTGGCGTCCCGCTCCTCGATCGCCTGGTCGCGGTTGCGCTCCAGTTCGGCCCGCTTCGCGTTGAGCTCGCCGATGCGCTCGTTGAGGGCAGCGACGCGGTCGACCTCATCGCCCTTCGCGTTGCCCAGCCCCTCCGGGAACGTGTCGAGGTGCTGCCGGGCCTGGTCCAGCTCGTGGCGGACATGTGCCAGGCGAAGCGCCTTGCGCAGCGCGTCGGCCTCGGCGCCGGCCTGGCGGGCCGAGCGCTCCTGCTCGCGGAGGGTCGTCAGTTGTCGCTCCTGCGCGGCGACCTCGCCCTGCGCGCGCTCGGCGTCCCGCAGCCGCACCAGCGCGGATTCGACGTTGCGTGCCGACTCCAGCCGGGGCGGGATGGTGCCGGTATAGGCGAGCTCCTCCGCGATGGCGTCGAGATCGAAGCCGCCGGACGACTCCTTCAGGATCGCCTGCGCCATCGGCTGGTTCTCGGACGCCAGCAGGTCGTGCAGGCCGAGGGTGTAGCGCACGCGGTCGTCGATCGGGGCGACCACCGGCGGCACGGCCGGCTCGCCATCCTGCGAGCGGGTGACGCGGGAGGAATCCGCCTCGATCTCCCAGCGCTCGTCGCCAAGGTTGAACTCCGCAGCGAGGTGGTGGCCGCGCAGCGTTGATGGATGCGGCCAGATCAGCGCCTGGATAGCGCGGGCGGTCGTGCTCTTCCCGGAGGCGTTCGGGCCGAAGATGATGTTGATATCAGGGCTGAGGCCATCGATCGTGAAACCGGGATGGATGCCCGGCGCGCGGTTGATGGTCAGCGATGTAAACGCGAGGCGATCCCGCTCGGCCTGGTGCTGGTGGGTGGCGGGTGTCCAGGTGGTGGTCATTTACTCAACTCCCCGCTGGCGAATGAGGGCATCGAGGACATTCCAGCTCTCGCGCCGCAACAGTGCCTCCGCGGCTTCGGTGTCGGGCTCGGCGTCGTGGGCGACGGTCGCGAAGACGCGCGCGCGGTGGACCGCCTGCAGGCGGGTGACGGTTCGCTGGACCAGCGCCTGCTGGGCGGGGGTGCGCTCGCCATCGTCATCCAACGCGGTCAGCAACCGTGCCAGCTCGCCGACCGGATCCGGACGACCGAGGAGCGGCTCGAGGTCGATATCCGGCCGGGTGTCGATCGTCACCGACGTGATCGCGGCGACGACGCCCTGATGCTGGATATCCAGCGTCTCCTGCAGCTCGCGGGTCAACTCCGGCAATTCATGGTGATGATCCGTGGTGCCGGTCAGGTGGATCGCGCAGGGAACGCAGATGAGCTGGCCGCGCGCATCCTCACGCACGGCGCGATCGAGCGTATCGTGCAGGGCGCGGATAATCGCATTCTCGATCGCTTCCGGCGAATCAGTCCCCGACACGTCGATATCGACGTCCTCGAACTGCACCGGGGAGAGCGCCAGCAGCTGCGCCGAGGCGGGATCGCTCGTATCGACAAGCCAGGCGCCATGCGGCCCGGTCTCGTCCGGGTCCAGTGGACTGGTCGCGCCAGGCTCGATGACGATGTTATCCCCGAGGGTAACGAGATCCGGCTCCCGCTGGTGCCCAAGTACCCACAGGCGCTGGTCCGATGCCTCGATATCCGTCGCGCGGACCGGCAGGAACGCGCCATCCGGCACGGCATCGCCGACGAGCGATCCCGGCACCACCAGCACATCAGCGGGAGGCGGCAGTTCGCCTTCGAGCGGTTCGCTCGCGGTCGTCCCGGAAGCGGACCGACCGGTGATCGCGCCGAGCCCCTCGATGGCAAGACGATCCCAGGCATCATCCGAGAGCACATCGAAGGCGTCTTCGCCGACGCTGCGGGCGACGGTGGGGAGGGTGTCGAAATCCTGGTTGCCGGCGACGGCGATGACGGGGATGCCGTTTCGCTCCAGCGTCGTGATGCCGCGCTCCAGCGGACCGAGCGGCTCGAACTGGCGGTTTTCGCGGTCGATGACGTTGCCAGCGAGGAGCACCGCGTCGACCTTCTCGGAGACGGCGGTCTCGACCAACTGGTCCCAGATCGCGGATGTCGAGAGGCGTGCCGGGTCGAGCTGCAGGTGGGCGGGGATGCCGGGAATGCGGCGTCCCAGGTGCAGGTTGCTTGCGCAGAGGATACGCATGGACGTCCTTTCAGCGAAGGCGACGGCATGCGGGCATGTCAGGGTCAGGCCGCCACCCGGTCATTGATCGGCCTTAAGGATACGGCACGATCTACCGCCACGAGGATGCGGATCGTGCCAGACGAGTCATGCGGTCACGGTATGGGTGACGGGGATATCCAGTGCGTCCGCGCCATGAGGCAACCAAAGCGGAAGCGGTTGGGCGAGCAACGGCGCACGGGTACTGTCCATCGCCATGGTGTGACCACTTTCCGCCGAGGCGATGCCCCTGAGCACCATCTCCATCGTGCGGAGGCTCTGGAGAAGCGTGCCGGCGACCGGCGCATCGTGGGCGATTGCGTCGTGGAAGTTGAAGAATTCGTTGTAATAGCCGCGATGGAAGGCGTTGTACCGCTCTGGATACCATGGCTGGTCGACCGGCTCGATCGTGTATGCGTCCACCTGGCCTGGGCGGAAAAGCCGGACTTCGCTGGCGCGCACGGAAAGGACGCCTTCGGTGCCGTAGAGTCGCAGGTCGTTCGGCTCCTCCGGCATCGGTAACTCCGGATAGGCCCCGGTGTAATTGCCGACGGCACCATTAACGAAGCGCATGTTCATGGTGAGGTCGGAGGGTCCTGCATGGGTGGAGTTCGCGTCCTGGATCTCACCGGAGACGTGGGTGACATCCCCGCAAAGCACGCGAATCCAGGCCATGTGATGCACGCCGGCATCGAGATGGGGTCCACCCGGGTAGATGGCCTCTTGTCGCCACGCGGTGCCGGGGAACCAGCCATCCTGCGGCACCGTCTGCGAGATGTTGCGCCAACTGACGAGATGTAGCCGGCCAAGCACGCCCTGGTCGATCAGAAACCGGGCGAAGCGGACATCGTCGCGGTAGAAATGGTTCTCGGCCACCAGCAACTTCTGCGCGGGATGGGCCGCCTCGATGTCGAGCAAGCCCCACGCTTCGCCTTCCGTCATGCCGGGCGGTTTTTCGGCGAAGACATGCTTGCCGGCTTCCAGAGACTCCTGGATGAGCGCGCGGTTCAGCGGGATCGGCACGGAGAGCAACACGGCATCGACATCGTCTCGCCGCAGCAGATCGTGGTAGTCCGGCACAAACGCATCCATACCGGTACCGCTATACGCGGCGAAGCGTTCGGCATTCTCGCGACCGCGGTTCGAGAAGGCGGTCACGACGAACTGGTCCGTCAACTGTTGCAGCGCCGGCCAATGCAGCTTTTCAACGGCCAGCCCGGTACCAATGATGCCGAGTCGTACGGGATCCGGTCGCATTCAAACGCTCCTTAGGAAAACGTCAGCACGGAAACGGAATGGGCCGGTGCGGTGAAGGTCCCGTCCCAGTCAATCGTTGACCTGATCGGCGTGATCGCGTCCGGATCCTTGCGAGAGTTTGTTGCGAGCGGGTCATCGTGTCCCAGCGTTTGCACGGTCACGCGACTCCCCGGTGCGCCCTCCGGGACATCAATTCGCACAGCCATATCATCGTCCAGGTGACGATTGATCACCGCCACGGTCAGGCCGGAGCCGTCCTCGCCGCGCGAGGCGACTGCGTCGATATAGGCCATGTCCCGCGTTTCGGTGCTGCCTGGGTTGTCCATGCGGACGCCGGTGATGCGCTCGGGTGATTCGATCGACACGTCGACGACATATGGGAGCATCTGGTTGCGGTACATCGCGAAGAGGTGGAAGAGTGGCGTTTTAACAAAGCCTTCGTCGTCTACCAGCAGCACGCCGTTCCCGTTGAGCAGGAAGACGTAGTTCGCCATGCTGACGTCATTGCAATGCCGGATCATGCCATGAAACACGCCAGCCGCGGCGATCGCATCCCGCAGGGTACGAGGGCTCAGGCGCTGCAGTTTCGGCGGGCCGCCCTCCCGGTCATCGACCAGATGGCGGATGTTCCACTCGTCGATCGAGATCGGGATCGGCGTTTCACGTCCGATGCGCTGGCAGGCCGCATCGATCACGCTCGCCATGGTCCGGATACGCTCCTCGACGTAGATCGGCAGCGACACGACCGCGTAGTAGTCATCGAGCCGGTTCAGCGCGTGGCCATAGACGTGTAGCGTGAGGAAATCGATGAGGTGCCCGGCTCGGGAAATGACCTCCAGATCCCAGGCCGGATCCTTCGCGCCAGCCGAGCCGACTCCGAGAAAGTGGGCGTTCGGGTCGTATTTGCGGAAGAATTGCGTCCAGTTATGGAGACGGGCGGCATAGGTTTTGGCGTCCATGTGCCCGGCTTCCCAATCGCCCCATTGCTCGTTCCCGACGCCCCAGTAACGAACGTGATAGGGCTCGGCGTGACCGTTCTGGTGGCGTCGCTGGACATCCGTCGTCAGCTCGGTGCCATTGCAGTAGTCCAACCAGCGGAGAGCTTCGTCCAGCGTGCCGGTGCCCAGATTGAGGTTCAGGTAGGGTTCCGTGCCAATCCGCTGGCACCATTGCAGGAACTCATCGGTGCCGAAGGTATTCGGCTCCATGCCGCCCCAGTGCCAGTTACGGCGCACCGGCCGCTGGTCACGCGGGCCGACGCCGTCTTCCCAATGGTAGAAGTCGGCATAGCAGCCGCCCGGCCAGCGGACGATGGGCGCGTTGAGCTCGCGCACGGCATCGACGACGTCGGTGCGGACGCCATCCTCGTCGGTGAGGTCGGAGGGCTCGTCGACGATTGCGCCATAGATGCATTTCTCGTCTGGCTGGACGTGTTCCAGATACTGGCCAAAGATCATCGGATCGATTGTGCCAACGGTGGTAGACACGTCGATGGAAATCGTTGCCTGTTGCATTGGTGATGATGTCTCCAAGGGTTCGGGCCTACTCTTTCAGGGCAAGGTAAATGAGAACCTTCGCCGAAGGATTGTTGCCATCGATCCGCACGTTCAGGCGGAGCCACGAGCCAAACTGCTGGAGAGGAATTGAGCACATCCCCTCCCCCGTGATCTCGACCGGTGCCGTCCCCTCCGCGCACCAGAAGAGGCCGTCCGGCGAAATCTCCGGTTCGACGGCCAGGCTGGCGGATTCTCCGGACATCTCAAGCACGCGGATAAACCACCGCGCCTCGGAGGCCCATCCGGCTTCATATGGCTCGGTGGCGAAGTCGCCGGTGTAGGTATTGCTTTGCTCAATGACAGCAGTGAAGGCGTTTCGCATATCGCTCCCCGTTACCAGTCTGTCGACACGACGACCGAGTCCATCCAGAAGAAATTCCGGACATCGGTGTGCGTGCGGACATCGACACAGAAGTTGAGCAGCCGTTCGCAGCCAAAGTAGGCATGGTCATACACGGGCACGGGGATATCCCGCAGGTCCATGACGAGGTCGTTGACCTGCAGCTCGGTGTTGCGGCGGGTGCGGGTGTCGAAGACCCACCGCAGGTAGTGCCAGTTCATCTTGGTGGGGATCTCGTTGTAGCTCAGCGGTTGATAGCCTCCGGGGACCTCCTCCCAGTCGTCCGGACTGATGGTGTGGTAATCATCCGGCGCCGGGACGATCCCGGCCTTCTCCATCTTGGTGGTTGGCTGGACGGTGGTCTTGTACATCCACTTTTGGACGAGCGTGCCATCGGCATCCGTGTTGAGGTACCGCAGGGCGCAATGATAACGTTGCTCCCCCTCCCCCTCCCCGACGTCATTACTAATGGTGAAGTCGCCGAATTGCTGGGCGGAAGGATGATAATTGCCATCCCAGGCACGCTCGCCACGTTGCTTGGTGTCGAAGACGGTTTCCGCCTTGAAGGAGAAGTACGTCTCGAACTGGACGAGACCCTTCGCCTGGTAGGTGAACCGCTTGATCGCCTGGCTCATGTGGTTCATGCGGGGCCGGGTCGCCAGTTTCAGTGCGTACGTTCCAGAGACCGAGCCATGGGTGCCGGTATCGAAGAACGTGCAGTTGCTCAACTGGGGCGGTCGCAGGTCGCGCGCGCGGTCCCGCAGGTTATCCAGATTGTTGTCGTGATTCCCACTCAGCTCGCACCAGCCGTTCGAGCCATGATCGAAATCATTGACGAACAGGATGCGTGGCAGCGGATTGAACCGGCTGAGCTCCGGGTTGGCCTGCAGGAGGACCTTCCGCATCGACTCGGCGGTGAGCGCATGTTCCAAATGAATATCCCTTCCTGAATCCGGGCGACGCATCGTCACGACTTGACCGCTCCGGCGATTCCCTCGATGTAGTAGCGCTGCAGGAACATGAAGATGGCAACGACGGGGACCAATGAGATGGTCGCGGCTGCAGCCATGCCCGACCAATCGGTTTCGTGCTGCCCGATGAAGGCGAGCATGCCGACACTGACCGTGCGCAGCTCTGGCCGGCTGAAGCTAAACACGAGCGGGATGAAGAAGTTATTCCAGATCGCGAGATAGGTAATGATCGTTACGGTGGCGACGACCGGCATCGCCAGCGGCAGCATGATCCGGACGTAGATCTGCGGGAAGCTGGCGCCATCGAGATGTGCGGCTTCCTCCAGCTCTTTCGGAATCTGGCTGAAATACCCGGCAAAGAGGAGGATCGCGGTGGTGTTGGCGCCGCCGCCGAGCACGAGGACCATGCCCCAGAGCGAATTCAGCATCCCGAGGCTATCGGCGACCTCTACCAGCGGGATGATCGTGTATCCGGCGGGGATGAAGAGCGTGCCCACCAGGACGCCGATCACTACCTTCTTGCCAATGAAGGAGTAGCGCCCGATCACGTAGCCGGTCAGCGAACACTGGAGGAGCGTGAGCAGGGTCGCACCGGTGGTGACGATAAACGTGTTCATCAGGTAACGCCCGAAGTTGGCGTCTTCCCAGGCACGCTGGTAGTTATGCCACTGCCACTCCTCCGGCAGCAGGTTCAGCCCGCCGGCGAAGATCTCCAGTGGTTCCTTGACCGAGGCGCTGAGCATCCACATGAACGGATAGGTCCAGATCAGGGAGATGACGGTCAGGGCAATGACCGTGATGAGCACGCGTGGACGCCGGAGATTCGCCAGCGGTTCGAACAGGGTCGATCCAGGGCGGGTCGGAAGGCTAGCCATTCTGACTCCTCATGCGTGCAGCCTGGCGGATGCCGTAGGCCTGGATCAGCGCCAGGATCAGGGTCGTGAGCCCGAAGAAGACCGCCGCCGCCGAGGCATAGCCAAGCCGGGGGATGCTCGCGGCAAATGCCCAGCGATAGATGTAGACCTCGACGACCTCGGTTGTGAGGGCGGGACCGCCTCCGGTCAGGGTCAGGATCAGGTCGAACGAATGGAGCGCGCCGATGGCCGTGATGAGCGTGATGATGATCGCGAACGGTTTGAGCATCGGTAGGGTAATGCCGAGGAAGGCCTGCCAGGCGCTCGCGCCGTCGACCTTGGCCGCCTCGATCAGGTCTTCCGGCACCGTTTGCAGGGCGGCTAGCCAGTAGATGAGCGTGAGGCCAAACCATTTCCAGATATCGATCCCGATGGCCGTGAGCAGGGCGCTTGTCGACTGGCCGAGGAAATCGATGGGGCGATCCACCAGCCCAAGCTCCAGCAGCACAGTGTTCACCGGGCCGCTGGCGGGGTCGAAGATAAAGCGCATGAGAATGCCGATGATCGCCGTGGTGGTCACGACAGGCAGGAAGAGCGCCGTGCGAAAGAAACGGGCGAACGGCAGCGACCTGTCGTTCAGGATGACGGCGAACACCAGCGTCAACCCGACGCGGATCGGCACCACCATCGCCATGTAAAAAAACGAGTTGCGAAAGGCGCGCCAAAACAGGGGATCCTGCGCGACCTCGGTGTAGTTGGAGAGACCGATGAACGTCTTGTCACGGGAGAACCCGTTCCAATCCAGCAGCGAGTACCAGTAGCTGGCAACGATCGGCCACAGCGTGAAAAGCAGGTAAAGGATCGTGGTAGGCGTCAGGAAGAGATAGATCCAGCGATCTTTCCACAGACGTTGCCGGATCGCCTGCGCCCGCGAGCGGGGAGCTTCGGCGGCCACAGGCGATGACATTTCAGGAAATGTGGATTGCATGGGCATTCCAACTGGCGCACCGGTGAGGCGAGGTCACCGATGCGCCAGGTTGAACGAGATCAGGAATTATAGAAATCGGTGGTGTAGTCCGTACCGGATTCCCAGTTGTCGAAGACCCAATCGTCGACGCTGACGTTGCCGCCGGCATCGTTGACGATGCCAATGGCCTTGTCCCGCTCGGCGGTCATCTTGTCGGAGTACTCCTGGAGCGCGGTGGCGTAGTCCTCGATGTCGCCGCTGAATACGCCCTGCACGATCTCGCCGAAGTTCGGGCGAATGTCGGTCATGTTGGCGTAGACATCGGTGACGTCGGGATTGCGGATCTCCGGCACCGGGCCGAGGCGGACGTTCTCCTCATAGAGGCCGAGCGCCCTCTGGTAGGCGGGATGCACGTCGGCCTGCTCGACCGCGGAGAGATCCAGCGGCGGCTGGTCCATCTGCTCCGCAAGGCGGACATAGAACTCTTCCGTATTGAACTGCTCGAGGATGCCTGCCGCGATTGCCGGGTGCTCCGACTGGCTGTTGACCCAGAAGTCGCCTCCGACCGGTCCGCGGGTGATATAGCCGGCGGACTCGAGATCCGGTACCGGCGTCTGCGCGACACCGATCGAATCGGCGAATTCGGCGTACTCGTTGCTGATGACGCCGATCGTCCACGGCCCATCGAAGTTGAAGCCGGCGACGCCGGTGCTGAAGCGAGCACGGGCCGTCCGCGCATCGAGCGAGGTCGACGCCGGGAAGAGATTGCCGTCCTGATGAATCGAGTAAAGGAACTCGATGGTGTCGAGGAACGGCTGCGTGTGGAAGCTGTACTCGCCGGTGGTGAGGTCGATGGTGCCCGATGCCCCGGCAAGCTGCGCGAGCTCGGCTACCTGCGTGCCAAGCCGTTCGGCGAGCTGGACCGCCTGGATCCAGCCATAGGTGCGGCCATCCGTGATCGCCGCCGCAGCCTCGCGGAATTCATCCCAGGTTTGCGGGCCAACCTCCGGGTCAATTCCCGCTTCCTCTACGAGGTTCTTGTTGAACCAGAGCAGGCTGGAGGTGGAGCGGAAACTGAACATGGGGAAGCTGTAGAGCTGGCCGTCGAAGGAATGCAGCCCTTCCAGCAGCGTCCCTTCGGGGAACCGTCCGAGGAATTCTTCAGAGACATGCTCCTGGATCGGCGCGAACCAGCCGTCCTGTACGAGACGCGGCGTCGGCACCATCAGGCTGGCGATGGCGTGGACATCGGGCGCCTGGTCGCTGTTGAACGCCAACTGCAACGATTGCCCGAGATCCGGCAAGTTGTAGAGGGTGCGCTCGACCGAGACGTTGGGGTTCCCGGCGGTGTAAGCGTCGAAATTCTCCTGCAGGATGGCTTCAAGTGGCGCGTAGTGATCCCACCACTGCAGGGTGATCTCTTCGTCTTGCGCGGATACCCGCGCGGCCTGGGCCCCGAGCGTAGCGGCGGCAACCGAGAGTCCGGAAAGCTGGGTAAATCTGCGGCGATCGATGCGAAGCATGTGAACTTCCTCCAAGCGCTTTTCCGGGGTTGTGCCAGGTTCCTGTTGTCGAGGCACGCCCCAAATCCAGCGTGTCATGCTAACCATATTGCATGTAATGTCCGGTTATGCTGACTCTACGGGTAGCATGGAGAGACGGTCAATACATTGAACGAAACAGATGCAACTTCGTTTCATGCTGCCGCATCAGGAGTTCGCTTGCCATGGACATTGATGACCACCGCTTTGAGTCATTCTGGAGCGCTGACCACATCGTGACTCTTGAGGAGCGCGTGTACCGGTTCCTGCATGAAATGATCGTGAATGGGCACGCCGTTCCCGGCTCCACGATCGTCGGGAGCCAGCTGGCGACGCGGCTCGGGGTAAGCCGCATCACGGTGGCGAACGCGCTGCGCCGGCTCTCCAGCGAAGGCTTCGTGATCGTGCATCCGCATCGCGGGGCAGTGATCGCCTCGCTCGATGTCCCAACCCTCAACGAGATATTCCGCATCCGGTACGCGCTGGAATCTGAGGTCGTGGCCGAGCTCGCGCTCCGCCTGGACCGCGAGGGCCTAGACCGTCTGCGATACCTCGACCACGACGTGCGCGACAGCCTTCTGCGTCACGACACGAATGCCTACCGGCAACTGGAGCGCAGGTTTCACCTGCTCGTCTATGAGCTGGCGGCGCTACCGATGATGTGCTCCATGCTCACCGACCTCTGGAACCGCCTGGAGCCGTACCGGGGTCGTCGGTATTCGAGCCAGCTCCTCGTGCAGGACGCCATCGATGATCACC
>CAZVAA010000016.1:0-1454 GCA_964624125.1 uncultured Sphaerobacteraceae bacterium
TTCGTGCGGCAGTTCGCGATCGACAACGCCTGCTACTGGGTCAGCGAGTTCCATGTGGACGGATTCCGGCTGGATGCGACGCATGCGATCGTCGATGACAGCCCGGTGCACCTGTTGCAGGAGCTGGCCGCGAAGGCACGGGAGGTCGCGGGTGATCGGAGCCTCTACCTGGTCGCGGAGGATGGCCGGCATGAGATCACCCGGGCGCGGCCGGTGGATCGCGGTGGTGAGGGGCTTGACGCGATCTGGGCGGACGACTTCCACCACGAGATGCGCGTGTTCCTGACGAACGCGAACCAGAACTACTTCCGGCACTACATCGGCTCGACGACGGATATCGCCGCCGCGATCAACGATGGTTTCGGCGTTCCCACGACCAGCCGGGATGACGTGACACCGGTGAGTGACGAGGACCCGGCGTCGGCGTTCGTGTTCTGCATCCAGAACCATGACCAGGTCGGGAATCGCCCGTTTGGCGATCGGCTGCACCACGATATCAACGCGGACCGGTATGCAGTTGCCTCGACGCTGCTGCTGTTCGCGCCGGAGACGCCGATGCTGTTCATGGGACAGGAGTTCGCCGCATCGACGCCGTTCCTGTACTTCACGGATCATCCCGAGGAGCTTGGCAGGCTTGTCACGCAGGGGAGGCGGCAGGAGTTCGCGGGCTTCGACATCTTCGATGATCCTGCGCTGCGCGAGTCGATTCCCGATCCGCAGGCGGAGTCGACGTTCCTGCTGTCAAAGCTCCGGCTGGATGAGCGCGAGCGGAATGCCGGCATTCTCGGCTTGTACCGGCGGCTGCTACATCTCCGGCGGACGGACCCGGTGCTCCGGCAGAATGACCGGATGAAGTCGCGTGCGAGCGCCGTTACCGCGGAGGTCGTCGCCGTTCATCGCTGGTGGGGCACGGAGCAGCGCCTTCTGCTGGCGAATTTCGGTCCCGAGGCGGAACTCGGAATGGACGCACCGGCGTTCCGGCCGTTTCACAACCGGCCATGGAAGGTGCTGCTCTCCACTTCGGACGAGGCATTCGGCGGAAGCGGGGATACCGTCGACGTCGACGGGCTGCTCGGCGATCGGACGGTGACGATCCCGGCGCGGTCGGCGGTGATCTTCGCGATTGCGGACTAGGTTGGCAATGCAGGCAACAGGAAACCGCTCCGGTCACATCGACCGGAGCGGTTTCGCCTGTGGATTACTTCCTGAGGAGCTCGCCAGCCATCCAGCCTTCGGTGCCGTAGCCCGTGCGGATCGGGTACCACGTATATCCGTGAGAGGATACCGGCCCGCCCGTGATGGTGACCGGAGCGCCGTCCCACAGCGCGACGATCACGGAATAGTTCAGGCCGGCGCCGCTGCGCACGTTGATCGCGCCGGTGGCGTAGGCGGTCGAGCCCACCGGGAACTGGGCAGGTGGCGGGGGCGCTGACGCTGCCGTGAGGAACGACCCG
>CAZVAA010000016.1:1554-13118 GCA_964624125.1 uncultured Sphaerobacteraceae bacterium
ATGCCTTCGAGCAGCATCTGCATCGCCACGATGACGAGGATCATGCCCATCAGGCGTTCGATCGCCGTCAGCCCACGGTCGCCCAACAACCGGCGGAGGAAGCTGGAGAGATAGAGGATGACGGCGGAGATCGCCCAGGCGATGAGGACCGCCGCGAGCCAGACTGGCCAGCGCTCCGGCGCCTGGCTCATGAGCAGGACTTGCGTAGCAAGGACGGAGGGTCCGGCGGTGTAGGGAATTGCCAGGGGCACGACAAAGGGTTCATCGCGGACCGGTTCCATCAGGTTTCGCTCGCTCGTCGGGAAGACCATGCGAACAGCGATGAGGAGCAGGATCACGCCGCCCGCGGCGGTGAGCGCGGCCGGGGTTACCTGGAGCACGGTGAGCAGGAAGCGACCTCCGGCCAGGAAGAGGATCATGATGACCAGCGCGATCAAGAGGTCACGAACGATGATGAACCGGTGACGGGCGGGGTCGATGTCCTTGAGGGCAGCCAGGAACAGGGGGATGTTCCCGAGCGGGTCCATGACCAGGATCAGCAGGATTGTTGCAGAAAGAAGACTCACCCGTGCACCTCCCAGCGGGTCCCTGGTAGCAAGGGGCGCGCCGGGGGCATCAGGTCATTGAACGGGCAGGAGGGGGCGCCATCGCGTCAATTGATTACTGGACCCAGTGTATCGCGGGGCGATGTGTGGGCGCTCGATGGCGCGAGTGTCGTCCCTGATGTGGCTCCCTTACGCGTAGATGATCCTGGACCCAGAGGTTTCGATTATCGGTTCGTAATCTTCAAGAATCGATTCGTATCCGTCTTTCGTGGTGATGATGGTCTTGTCTTCCAGCGTGGCAAACTGATGGTCCTGTTCCCTGCCAAACTTCGACGGGTCGGAAACGATGACATGGCGCGCGCCCGGCGCCAGCAGCGCCTGTTTGGTCATGGATTCCTCAAGGGACCTGGTGGTGAAGCCATCGCGGGCGATCCCGCTAGTCCCGACCAGCGCGAGGCTGACGGGCCCACTCGCCTCGATCAACCGCTTGATGCCGCTTCCCTGGTCGTCATCCAGCGACACGACTGCCAGGGTGTTCGGCCGGACCCGTCCACCGGCCAGGAGGACACGCAGGCTGCCATGGTCATCCTTCAACCCCAGTTCCTTCGAGGCGTTGAGGAGCTCGGTCGCCGCGGGCATCGAGTTCGTGATCACCGTCAGGTTGGTCAACCGTCGTGAGATAAAGCCTCGCGCGATGTGCTGGGCGATGACGGTTGTAGTGGAGCCACCATCCAGCGTGATCACGGTTCCGTTCTCGATCAGGCGAGCCGCGGTCCTGGCGATGCGCTTCTTGGCTTCCTTGTGGGACTCGATCTTCCAGACATACGGCTGGTGTTCGGTAAAGAGCTCTTCGCCGTCGAAATAAATACCCGTGAGCAGTGCGCTACGTTGCAACCGTCCCAGGATCGAGACGAACTGGTCGCGGTGCAACCTGGCGACCTGATCCAGCGAGCGCATGTGGTTCATCAGCTCGTCGACGGTCAGCGGGTTGTCCTCGCCATGGGAGATCAGGACGGACCTGATCTCGGCCGCGACGGTTCGCAGGAAGCGGTCGGCCTCGTCGAGGATATCTTCCTCTTCCGGCTCCACCTGCTTGCGGTCGCGCGCTTTTTCGAGATCCCTGCTGAGGAGCGCAAAGAGCTGGTCGGAGAGGTTCTGGGCGAGCGCGGCGATGCCTCGCTGGCTGAAGTCGTAGCACGAGAGGTACTTGCGTTTCCGGAACTCGGCCGGCTCGAAACGCTCCCATGCGCCATGGTCGAGGACGACAGGCAGCACAAATGTCCTGTCGAGGGAATGCTCGACATTCAGGGCCCACTGGACCTCACGCTTTACCCAGGCGGAATTGATGGCCAGTTCATCCAGGAAGAGGATGACGAAATCGGAGTCCCGGCGGATCGCGGACTCGAGGGTATCGGAGAGCGCGTCGCCGAAAACGATCTCGTTCTCATCGATCCACGTGCTGATGTGGCTCGGGAGGTTGTCCCTGATCTCGCGGAGGAGCGGCTTGTTGCGGCTGGAGTGACTCAGGAAAATACGCACGCTATCACCTCGGACAAAGCGCTGGACCTTCAGGAGCGACACTATGCGTCGCGCAACTCTTTAACTTCCATACCATTCCGGGCGATTCCCGGGAGCAATGAGGATTACCTCAATTCTATGCCCGGGACAACATCCCCGCAATGGTGTTGCGCGTTGCTACCTCATTTCCATGCGAGGTAGCCAGATGCGAGCGGTGACCGGATGCACGAACCGGGGATGGGCATTCCGCCCATCCCCGGTTCCCGTTACGAATGCCTCTGTCAGTCGGCCGCGCCAGGTTGCGCTTGTTCGGCGTCCTGGATGGCGCGCCAGACGCGTTCCGGCGTGCAGGGGATGTCGATGTGGGTGACTCCCCATGGCTCCAGCGCGTCGATGACGGCGTTGGCCGTGGCCGGGGTGGCGCCGATGGTGGCGGCCTCGCCGATGCCCTTGACGCCCATCGGGTTGATGTACGTCGGCGTTTCGGTGTGATGCGACTCGAATTCCGGGAAATGGTGAGCGCGCGGCACGGCGTAGTCGTTCAACGTGCCGGTCAGGAGTTCCCCGGAGTCGTCGTAGTGCATCTCCTCGTAGAGCGCCTGGCCGATGCCCTGGGCGAGCCCGCCATGGACCTGACCGGTCACGAGCATCGGGCTCATGATCACGCCGCAATCGTCCACCGAGACATAGCGCAGGAACTTGATCTCCCCGGTCTCCGGCAACACCTCGACGACCGCGAAGTGAGTGCCGAATGGGTAGGTGGTGTTCGATGGCCGGAAGAAGTCGGTGCTCTCCAGGCCGGCATCGAACTCGTCCGGCAGGCTGCCATCGTAGGCGACCGCCGCGATCGCGGCGAGATCGACGCCCTGGTCGGGCACGCCCTTGACGCGGTACATGCCGTTATCGAGCTCGATGTCGTCCGGCGAGGCTTCCAGCAGGTGGGCGGCGATCTTCGTCGCCTTCTCGCGAATCTTGTCCAGCGAGCGCATGAGCGCGGCGCCGCCAACCGCGAGTCCACGGCTCCCCATGGTGCCGTTGCCCTGCGGGGTGTTGCGGGTGTCGCCGTGGTGGACGACCACGCTGTCGAAGTTCGCACCGATATAGTCGCTGGCCATCTGGGCGAAGGTGGTCTCCTGCCCCTGGCCGTGCGGCGAGATACCGGTGAAGATCGAGACAGCGCCGCCCGGCTCAACACGGACGGTCGAGCTCTCGTACGGACCGAAGCCGCAGATCTCGACGTACGACGACATGCCGATGCCGATGTAGCGACCCTGCTTTCGAAGCGCCGCCTGTTCCTTGCGAAGGGCGTCGTAGTCGAGGACCTCGATCGCCTTGGCCAGCGCCTTCTCGTAGTCGCCGGAGTCGTATTGCGGCCCGGCGAGGGTATCGAAGGGGAACTGGTCGGGCTGGATGAAGTTGCGCTTGCGGATCTCGACGGGATCCATGCCCGCTTCATCCGCCATGAGGTCGACGATGCGCTCGATATAGTAGGCGGCTTCCGGGCGACCGGCGCCGCGATAGGCGCCATTCGCGCCGGTGTTGGTGTAAACGCCGATCACGTCGTACTGGATCGCGGGGATATCGTAGCATCCGGTCGCCATGATCCAGGTCGAGCCGCCGAGGTCGAGGCCCTTCGGCCAGGCGCCCTGGTCAACGAGGACGCGGACGCGCAGCGCGGTGATCTTGCCGGTCTCGTCGGCTGCCGCCTCGACTTCCGCCCACTGGTTGCGGCCATGGGAGGAGGAGAGCATGTTCTCGGAGCGGGTCTCGATCCACTTCACCGGGCGTTTCAGCATCCAGGCGAGACCGGAGACGAGATAGTCCTCGTAGTAGGCGCCGATCTTCTGGCCGAAGCCGCCGCCGACCTCCGGCGCGATGCAGCGCACGCGGCTCTGGTCCAGCCCGAGGGCGTCGGCGATGGCGTTGCGATTCCAGTGCGGCGCCTGGGTGGAGGTCCAGACCGTCAGGCCATGGACCGGATCGGGCGCGGCCACCACGCCCCTGGGCTCCATGGGCACCGCGTTGAGGCGTTGGCTCTGGATCTTTTCCTTGATCGTATATTTCGCCGATGCGAATGCGGCATCGACGTCTTCACCACGATGACCGCCGTAGGTTACGCCGATGTTGTTCGGCACCTCGTCGTAAAGTTGCGGGGCGCCATCTTCCATCGCGGCATAGACATCGGTCACCGAGGGGAGCGGGTCGATATCGACCATGACCATCTCGGCGGCGTCGACGGCCTGCTCACGGGTTTCGGCGACGACGACGGCGACCGGCTCGCCGATATAGCGGACCTTGCCCTTTGCCAGTGGCGAGACGCCTGGAACCGGGATGGCGGTTACGTCGTCCTGATCGTCCGTTGTCTCGCTCGCGGCTTCCGTGTCGGTATCGGCGAACATCCGGTCCAGATCCTCGCCGGTGACGATCTCGACAACACCGGGCATCCCCCGAGCGGCCTCGGTATCGTAGCCGGTGATGGTGCCGTGTGGCTCGATGCTGCGCACGACCACGGCGTGCACCATGCCCGGCAACTGGACATCGTCGACGTATGTCGCGTTCCCGGTGATGAGTCTGGGATCTTCCTTACGGCGGACACGGGCGCCCACCATCTTGCTCATGACCATCCAGAGACCCTCCGATCAGCCCGATTGGGCGCGTGGGATTGGCTTGTGTGTCTGGAGGCCATGATCCCCCGGCATCCCGAGCGCGTCAAGGTGCCGGAGGAGGAGTAGCTAGCTGGTTGTGGCGTGCTTACCCAGTCCGGCCGGTCCACTACGGGAGCGGACGAGCCCGGTGATGGCGATGAGCGTCACGATATAGGGCAGGGCCACCAGCAGATCGGAGGAGATCGGGAAGCCCGGGGTGGCTTGCGCCTGGATCTGGATGGCTTGTGCTCCGCCGAAGAGGAGGGTGGCGCCGAGGACGCCAAGCGGGTTCCAGCCGCCGAAGATCACCGCCGCGAGCGCGATGAAGCCACGACCGGCGGTCATGTCCAGCGTGAAGTAGTTCAACTCGCCGATCGAGAGAAAGGCGCCGCCGAAACCGGCCAGCATGCCGCTGGTGACGACCGCGAAATACCGGTAGGCGGTGACGTTGATACCGACGCTCTCCGCCGCCTGCGGGTGCTCGCCCGCGGCCTGGACATGGAGTCCCTGCTTCGTCCGGAAGAGGAAGAAGTGGACGACGGGCACGAGGATGAAGGCGATCGGGATCAGGATGTTCACGCCACTGGCGATGTTCGGGAGGCGGTCGACGCGCTCACTTCCGCCCGCCTGCTCCCAGATGGCGTGGACCAGGAAGGCGGAGAGCCCAGCGGCGATCAGGTTGATCGCGGTGCCGACGACGATCTGGTCGCCGCGGAAAGTGATCGACCAGATGGCGTGGATCAGTGCGGCGAACCCGCCGGCGATCACGCCGATGAGCAGGCCAAGCCAGGCGTTGCCGGTCCACCAGGAGCCGGCGACGGAAAAGAATGCGCCGGTCAGCATCATGCCTTCGAGACCGATGTTCATGACGCCGGATCGCTCGGAGAGGAGTCCGCCGAGTCCGGTAAAGAGGAGCGGCGTCATCGCGCGGAGCGTGGCGGTGAGCAGGGCGATGGTGAAGAAGTCGGTCATCTCAGGCTCCCGTCTTCGCGGCCTGGCGGCCGTTCGTCCAGCGGGTGAACCGCGTGCGGAAGGTCGGGAGGCGGCTGGCGACATCGAGCGCGGCCACCGCGAGGATGATCAGGCCCTGGATGACGAGCGCGATCTCTTTCGAGACATCGGCCGACTGCATGGTCGGCGCGCCGGAACTCAACGCCCCAAAGAGGAACGCCGAGAGAATAATGGCCAGCGGGTTGTTGCGGCCGACGAGACCGACAGCGATGGCGGTGAATCCGTAACCCGGCGGGGTCGACCAGTGGCGACCGTGGAGGCCGAGCGACTCTCCCGCGCCGGCGAGACCTGCAAGGGCGCCGGCGAGGGCCATCGCGATCATGATCGTGGCGCCCCAGTTGATGCCGCCGTAGGCGGATGCGCCCCGCGAGAGCCCAACCGCGCGAACCTTGTAGCCGAATGTCGTGCGGTAGAGGATGTGCCAGAGGGCGATGGCGGCGATGATCGCGATCACGAAGCCGAGATGGAGACGCGTGCCTTCGAGGATGCGGGGGAGACGCGCGGCGTCCACGACGCGCTGGGTCGCGACGGTGGTCGGATCGACCGGCAGGACGTCGTCCCGCTTCAGTACGAGATAGGTGATCATCCGGAAGGCCAGGTAGTTGAGCATGATCGTGGTGATCACCTCGTGCGCGCCGGTCCTGGCTTTCAGGAAACCGGGTATAAAGCCCCAGATTCCGCCGGCAATGGCCGCGGCAAGCAGCGCGAGCGGGATATATACCGCTGATGGCAGGCCGAGGTCCCAGGCGCCAACGAGCGCCGCGGCAAACCCGCCGACGACAAGCTGGCCCTCGATGCCGATGTTGAACATCCCCGCCCGGGCGGCGAGGGCGAACGCCAACCCGCCGAGCAGCAGGGGCGCGGTGTAGATCAGCGTGTCGGCAAACTGGCGCTTGCCGGCGAAGGCGCCACGGAAGAGCGCGCGGTATGCCTCGACCGGGTCGCTGCCGGTAATCGCGATGACGACCGCGCCCACGAGGAGCGCGACGATGATCGCGCCGAGTGACGCCAGCGCGCCAGTGATTGCAGTGGAATTAAGCCGGAACGTCCGCATCGTCGCTGCTCCGCCCTCCCATCAAGAGTCCGAGCTCGCTGCGGGAGACCTCTCCTGCAATGAACTCACCGGTAATCCTGCCCTGGTACAAGACGACGATCCGGTCGCTGAGGTCGAGGATCTCGTCGAGGTCGAAGGAGAGGAGCATCACGGCCTTGCCCGCGTCGCGGACATCGACCAGTGCCTTGTGCACGAACTCGATCGCGCCGACATCGAGGCCCCGGGTGGGCTGGATCGCCAGGAGCACATCCGGGTTGCGATAGAGCTCACGCGCGATGATCAGCTTCTGCTGGTTCCCGCCGGAGAGGCTGCGCGCGATGGTGTTCGGGGATGGCGCGCGGACGTCGTAGTCCTGCATCAGTTGCCGGGTGATGTCCTGCACGCGCTTGATGTTGATGGTGCCGCCACGGACGAATGGTTCCCGGTTGGTGTTGCCCAGCAACACGTTCTCCCACAAGGGAAGATCGAGCACGAGGCCACGGTTATGGCGGTCTTCCGGGATATAGGACAAGCCGGCATCGCGGAAGCCGTTGGCATCCATGCCTTTCATGTCCTGGCCGTTGATGGTGAGCTCGCCTATGTCCCATGGGCGCAGGCCGGAGAGCACTTCCACAAGCTCGCCCTGCCCGTTGCCCTCGACGCCGCAGATGCCGAGAATCTCCCCCCGCCGCATCGAAAGCGATGCGATATCGAGGGCGCGTTGGCCGAGATCGCCACGTGCCTGGAGGTTGGTGGCCTGCAGGATCGACTCTCCCGGGTTGGCTTCGGGCCGCTCGACTGTGAGCGAGACGTCGCGTCCGACCATCATGTCGGCGAGTTGCTGGGGCGTGGCGTCCTTCGTGTCGACCGTGCCGATCGTCTTGCCATGGCGGATGACCGTCACACGGTCGCTGATCGCGGCCACCTCACGCAGCTTGTGGGTGATGAAGATGATCGTGCCGCCGTCGTTCCGGAGCCGGTCGAGGATCCCGTAGAGATCTTCGATCTCCTGCGGGGTGAGGAGGGCCGTTGGTTCGTCGAGGATCAGGATCCGGCTGCCCTGATAGAGGGCACGGAGAATCTCGACGCGCTGCTGGAGGCCGACCGAGATGTTCTCGACGCGGGCATTGGGGTCGATATCCAGCCCGTACGCCTGCGCGAGTTCGGCCACACGCTGTGTCGCCAGGTTCCGGTCGAGTACCGAGGCGGGCCCCTCTGAGCCGAGGATGACATTCTCGGTGACCGTGAAGCGCGGGATCAGCATGAAATGCTGGTGAACCATGCCCAGGCCGGCGTGGACCGCCTCGCGTGGGCCGCTGAAGTTGGCCGGGCTCCCGTTCACGAAGACCTGTCCGGCATCCGGTGCGTGGAGGCCAAACAGGATGTTCATCAGGGTCGATTTGCCGGCGCCGTTTTCGCCAAGGAGGGCGTGGATTTCACCGGCACGAACCTGGAGGTTGATGCCGTCGTTGGCCACGACGCCAGGAAATCGCTTGACGATATCCTGCATCTCGATGGCGAGTGGGGCGGCTGGTGGGGGAGCGTTATCTGGCATGTTGGCAGGGCATTTGGAGCCGGGGCACTGCAGGGTATGCAGCGCCCCGGAACGTGACCCGGGTTACGAGGCGGGTGAGGCCTCCGGGGATGCGGCACCGACGGAGTCCGGCGCGACCGGCTCGAAGGATTCCAGCGTGTCGTCGTCGACCGGCGGCACGATGGTGCCGTCCGCGATCGCCGCGGCGTAGGCGGCAACGAGGTCCTTCACATCCTGCGAGACATCGGCGTGGAAGTGATCGAGGCCAACGCCATCCTCGGCGATGCCGAGATCGTGGGCGCCCGGCTCGAAGGCGTCGTTAAGGACGGCCTCACAGGCGTCGAACACACCGGTGTCGAGCTTCTTGACGACCGCGGCGAGCTGGATCTCCTCGCCGAGCTGCGACTGGTCCTGGTCGGCGGCGATGATGTAGAAGCCCTCGCCCTTTTCGGCGGCGGCATCGAAGGCGCCGACGCCGGTGCGGCCTGCCGCGGCGTGGACGATGTCCGCGTTGTTGTTGAACTGGGCGAGGGTGAGCTCCTGGCCGAGGCCCGGATCCTCGAAATCATCGGCGTAGGCGATCAGGACCTCGATATCGGGGTTGATCGACCGGGCGCCGGCGATGTAGCCGACCTCGTAGCGCATGACGGGCGGGATGCGGATGCCGCCGACGAAACCAATGGTGCCGGTTTGTGTCATGGAAGCGGCGAGCACGCCGGCGAGGAAGGCGCCTTCCTGCTCGCGGAAGATGTAGGAGACGACGTTTGGCTCGTCAACGACGGTGTCGATGATGGCGAACGGGGCGTCGGGGTATTGCGGGGCGACTTCGTAGAGCGCGTCCTCGAGCAGGAAGCCGATGGCGAGGGTGAGATCGCCCTGCTCGGTGGCGTCGATGAGGTTGCGCACATAGTCGGCGGCCGTCTGGCTCTCGAGCACGTTAAACTCAATGCCGAGTTCTTCAACGGCGCGCTCGCCACCCTCGTTCGCGAGGTCGTTGAAGCTCTGGTCGCCGATTCCGGCGGTATCCGTCACCATTGTGGCGACGATTGAGTCCTGTGCGCTGGCTTCCATCCGTCCGAGCAGCGGTGCGGCGAGCATTGCTCCACCCGAGGCGAGGACGAGTCGACGGCGATCCACACGCGTATCCATACAATTGACCCTTCTGTCTGGCGCCGGGGCACCATTGAGAACCCGGCTGCAACAATGACGGATTTCAGTCACCCCACGGGATTGGGATACTGGCATAGTAACAAGAACGGATATCGGTTGACGAGGATGAACGTCAATCACTCACTCGCCTTACAGGAAAGTATTGCTCCATGAACCCGTTTGACTTGCGCGCGAACCTCCAAAACGTCGCGGATCGTGCACAGGAAATGATGTCCAATGGCACCGGGGACGGTGTTTCCGCGAACGCGCCCTCGTCGCTGTGGCGAAACATCGTGCTCGTCTCCACCGCGCATGCGCGACACCTGTTGCGGTCCGAAGTGGTCGATGAGGCCGGATTCGACGCGATCGCCCGTGCGCTGGAAACGACGTTCGGGACGGATGCACCAGACGGCTCCCCGGCGGTGCTGGTGCGCGAGGCTGACGAGCGCACGGATACGACGCTTCCCCGGGAGATCGCCGGCGCGGCCTCGCTCGGCATCAGCCGTGTCGAGACGCTGGCGACGGCGTTGCGCATGACATGGCGGGAGGATGCGCTCGGTCTTCGCAATGAGGTGATCGCGCTGCGGGAGTCCCTGCTGACGCTGGCCGATGCGCATGCGGTGACCATCATGGCGGCGACGTGGGATCGGCGTCCCGCGAACCCGACCACGCTGGCGCACTTCCTTGGGTTGGCACTTGGGGCGCTCGGGACGTCGACGACGCGACTGGAGCAGGGGATCGACCTCGTGGACCGCTCGCCGTTTGGCGCGGGCGTGCTCGCGGGAGATGTGCTGGAGGCGGACCGCGAGCGCCTGTCTCGAGATCTTGGGTTCACCGGCCCGATCGTGAACACGATGGATGCGCTGGCGTCGGTCGAGGACCTGGTGGCCATGGCGGAAGCGGCCGCGGCGGCACTGGCATCCAGCCGGCGGCTGATGAACGAATTGCTGACGTGGATTCGTACGGAGCCGACGAGCTTCTTCCTTGACGAGCGGTGGGAGGCGTATCCCGAGCCGTCGATGCCGGCGCTCTCGATCAGCGCCCAGCTGGAGACGCTGGTGTTCCAGCTCCAGCAGGCGGAGTCGACCGCTCGCGGTTTTGTTGACCTGGCGCGGTCGTTGCCGTACGGACCGCTCGGGGCTGCATGGGACGCGGTCGCCAATGCGATGGACGCCACGCTGACACAGGCGACGGCGGGCATGATCCGGTCGCGGGAGGCGATGGACGAGGCGTTGATCGTGAACCGTGCCTATCTCGCAAACCGGGCAGGCCGCGCCTATACGACGGCTGCCGACCTGGTGCCGTTCCTGATGTCGGAAGAAGCGGTCCCTCCGGCCGCGGCACGGCAGATCGCGTCGCTTGTGGTGTCGACGTTGCGCGAGCAGAACCTCGAGGCGAGCGCGGTGACGCCGGATATCATCGACTCCGCGGCGGTCATGGTGATCGGGCAGGAGCTGAAGGTCGAGATGGAGGCGCTTGGTCGCTATCTCGCGCCGAGACGGTTCCTCGAGCGGCGGCCCGTGCTGGGTGCTCCGGCGCCGGAAAAGACGCGCGAATGGCTGGCGATGGAGCGGGAGCGAATCGCGACGGATCGCGCGTGGTCGGATGAACGCCGGCAGCGCTGGAGCGCCGCGACGGATGAGCTCGTCGGGTTGCTGGAGTCCGCCGGGAGCGACGAGGGCTAGGTTCGTTCCGGTGTTGCGGGATTGTGACAGCATCACCTGATCGACGTACGCGGTTTGGGCGGCGAGGTGGCTATCTTCACGGTGAATGACGCGACGGTTGAGCGACAGGAGGTGCGTCATGATCCGGAAGGCGGCGATCGCGTGGGTCCTGATGATCCCGGTGGCGATCCTCAACGGTGGGTTGCGAAACGCGCTGTTCGAGCCGTGGGCAGGTGAGCTGCGCGCGCACCAGTTGAGCGTGCTGACCGGCTCCCTTGCCTTCCTTGGCGTTGCCTACGCGCTGCTCCGAAAGGACGTTGAGGACAAACCTGACCGGACGCTTCTCGGGCTCGGCGTTGCCTGGGTCGTGGCGACGATCGCCTTCGAGTTCGTCTTTGGTCACTGGGTGATGGGCAACACGTGGAGCAAGCTGCTTGCAGACTACAACGTTGCCGAAGGGCGACT
>CAZVAA010000016.1:13218-15215 GCA_964624125.1 uncultured Sphaerobacteraceae bacterium
GTCTTGTTGAAGGTGATGACGAGGTCGCCTTCGGACAGCTCGATCTCCTCCCCGATCTGGGCCATCGACCAGCCACGGCACCAGTGGAGGGCCGGACCGTAGAAGCTGGG
The DNA here is from genome assembly GCA_964624125.1 of uncultured Sphaerobacteraceae bacterium. Lineage (GTDB taxonomy): Bacteria > Chloroflexota > Chloroflexia > Thermomicrobiales > UBA6265 > UBA6265. The sequence continues at coordinate 13,329 of CAZVAA010000016.1, forward strand.
GTTATGGCCTTCGGAGATAAACAGCTTGAGGTCGCGTTCCTCCCCGAGGATGTCGTGCTCCAGCTCTTCCAGCCGTCGCCGCGTGGTGACCAGCCGGTTCGAGAGGGAGAATCCGTTGCTGTAGCGGAATTCACGATCGAAGCTGAACCACGAGAAGACTTCCGCGAGCTCTTCGGGCTTCAGCGGGTCGAGGATGCCGCGGTCGATGAGCTCGCAGAGGATCAGCCCATCGTTGTCGAAGACATCGGCCAGCATGTCAGCTTTTTCGGTGGGGTAGCCGCGCCGGAGGTAGCCGAAGCGGTGAAGGATGTCCCGGATACCCCGGATGATGCCGCGAATGCGGACGTCCTCGGCGTCGATTTCGCGGTCCAGGATGTCCTTCAGCGTGTTCTTCTCGCGCTCGAGGTTGTCCCGCTGGCGCAGGGATTTCTGGTGCGCCTTGCGCTTTTTCGACTCGCGGAAGGGGTGATCTTCCTTCTCGCGCTGGAGCTCCGCCAGGCGCTTGCGAATCACCTGCAGCTCGCCGTTCATCCGCTCCATCTCGGCTTCGGATTGCTCGCGGATCAGCTCGCGATGGGCGCGGGCGATCTCGTCGAGGTCCGGCAGCTGCAGCGAGGCGACCTGCTCGGCAAGCTCGATCATGGCTTGCTTGTCAACCAGCTTGAGCGGGTCGTCGATCCCGTTTGGCGGCTCGATCAGCCCCTCGGGAAGCTCGACGCGCTCATCATCGTAGAGGTAGTCGATCATCCGGTACTCGTGGAGCAGGTTGATCTGGCCCTCATCAAGCGAGAGGAAGAGCCCGACGCCGCCCTGGCTGCCGCGGCCGAGGAAGATGCTCCAGCCGTAGTCGCGCGTATGCACGATCAACCCGGCGGGAACAGTGCGCAGGAGCTTGCGAAGGGCGAGTCGGCCGGGCTCTGTCCATGGCGTGGCGGTTTCGATCTCGGCGCGTACCGAGGTCATCTCCTGGATGATGTCGCGCTCCTCGCGCTGGTACTTCTGGATCGACCGGCTGATGCTGCCGTATTCCTCGAACAACTCGTCGTCGCGAGCGATCTCCTCGGCGCGTCCCGCGCTGAGGGCGATCAGCTCGGCCTCGATCTCGAGCACGTCGCGTTCGATGATGCGAATGCGCTGGCTGGTCTGGTACTGGGCGAGGCTCCGCTGCAGCATCTGGCGAACGCGCTCGCCATGGGGCGGATCCCAGAGGTTGAGCACAGTGTTGTAGCGGATCGCGAATGCAGACTGGACCGGGTGCAGCTCGCCGGTGGCGATCTCCAGCGCCTCGCGGAAGGGAATGAACGGGGAGTAGGGGACAACGACATGGCCGTAGGCGTCCATCCCCCGGCGACCGGCCCGGCCGGCCATCTGCTGGAACTCGTTGGGGATGAGCACGCGGCGTCGGCGGCCGTCCCATTTGGACATGCGGCCAATCACGACCGTTCGCGCGGGCATATTGACGCCGAGCGCGAGGGTGTCCGTGGCGAAGACGACCTGCATCAGTCCGCGCGAGAAGAGGACCTCGACCAGTTGTTTCAGGATCGGCAGCAGGCCCGCGTGGTGGAACCCGATACCCTTGCGCGCGAGCTGGAGCACCGACTGGACCTGCTCCAACTCCTGGTCTTCCGGACGGATGTTCGCGAGGTAGGTCGCGAGGACCTGCTCGATCTGCTCCATCTGCGTTGGCGTGGTCAGCTCGGGGCGCATCATGGCGAGGCGCTCGGCGAATTGCTGGCAGTCGTTGCGGCTGAAGAGGAAGTAGATCGCCGGGAGCAGGTCTTGCTCCTTGAGCGCATCCACGATCTCATGCGGCTGCGGCTCGTCGCTCACCTCGCGGTGGCGCCCGCCCGGCTTGCGTGGTTGTCCGCGGGTGCGCCTGGCTTCGCC
>CAZVAA010000016.1:15315-22310 GCA_964624125.1 uncultured Sphaerobacteraceae bacterium
AGCTCCCACGGGCTCTGGAGGAGCATGTTCCGGAGGATCTCCGTCGTCATGACGATAATCCGGGCGTCGCGATTCTCCGAGACATCCCCGGTGAGCAGCCCGACCTCGTCACCATAGATGGCACGGAGGTCGCGGAACTTCTGGTTCGAGAGTGCCTTGATCGGCGCCGTGTAGACGACCCGGCCGGTGCGCTTGAAGGCGTCGTAGATACCGAACTCGGCCACCACGGTCTTGCCGGAGCCGGTCGGCGCCGCCACCATCACCGAGTCACCGCGCAGCAGGGTCGCGATCGCTTCCTTCTGGAATGAATCGAGCGGGAAGGGATACATCGTGCCGAATTGCTCGATGGTGTGGCGAATGGAATCCGAGGAATCGGCCCATGATTCGAGCGTCTCGGTATCCGCGAGCGCGGGATTGGTGGTTTGCGAAAATGCCGTGTGGTCAGACAAGCCAGGGATGCTCCGTATCAAGATGGGTGAGGCTTCTGGCGGGTACCATTCTTTCGTAGAGGTACCGGACAAGACGCCGAAATCCACGTACAGTATAGAGCCGAAAACGGATGGTACTCGGGCTGCGGACAACTGGGAAGGCAACGTGAATGCGGATCGGAATCAATGCGGCGCTCCTCAACCAGGAGAGAGGCTACCGCCAGACCGGTATCAGCCGCTATATCGGCGAACTCGTCCACGGCCTCGAGGATGCGCTCGATGACCGGGACTCGCTTCGCCTGCTTGCTCGCAAGCCCGCTGCCCTCACGGGGCACCCCTCCGCGCGGATCGCATGGGAGCAGGCCGCGTTGCCTCTCATCATCGGTGCGAACCGGCTGGATGTCTTCCATGGCCCCATGCACGTCCTGCCCCTGCTTTCACGCACGCCGGGCGTCATCACCGTGCACGACCTTGCCTACCTGCGGTTTCCCGAGCAGCTGCCAAAGTCGCGGCGTGCCTACCTCGTGGCGATGACCCGGCTCAGCGCCCGCAAGGCCGAGCGGGTGATCACCGTCTCCGAGAACACCGCCAACGATCTCAGGCAGTGGCTCAAGCTGCCGGAGGACCGGGTAACGTCCATCCCGCTGGCGCCGTCCGACCATGTGCAGCGTGTCTCCGGGACGTCGCTGGATGTGTTCCGGATGAAGTGGAATATCGAGCGTCCCTATGTCCTGGCGGTTGGAACGCTGGAGCCGCGCAAGAACCTGCCGACGCTGCTCCGGGCCTTCGCGAAGATCAAGGACGACGTCGACCATCAGCTGGTGCTGGTGGGGCCGGAGGGCTGGTTGACCGGCGAGTTGAGGAAGACGCTGGATGAGCTCCATCTCGGCGATCGCGTGCGGCTGACGGGATTTGTGTCCGACGAAGAGCTCGGCGGCTGGTACTCCGGTGCCGACCTGCTGGCGTTTCCATCCCACTACGAGGGGTTCGGATTGCCGGTGGTCGAGGCGATGCGCTGTGGCGCGCCAGTCCTCTCCTCAAACTCGTCCTGTTTCCCGGAAGTGGTCGGTGATGCCGGCGTCATGATCTCCCCGAACGATATCGATCTCTGGGCGGATACCATGCGCGATCTCCTGCGAGACGAACCCCGCCGGTCGGAACTGGCCCGCAGGGGGCGGGAGCGGGCGACGCGATTTTCATGGGAGCATACCGCCGCGGAGACCCTGCGCGTCTATCGCGAGATTGCCCGGTGACCGTTCTCGTCCGGGACATCGGTGAGTTCGGTTTGATCTCGCGGCTGGATAGCGTCTTGCCCGAGGCCACCCGGACAAGTGCGAGCGTGCCGCTCGGGATCGGCGATGACGCCGCGGCCTGGCAACCGACTCCCGGCATGCGATCCGTGATCACCACCGATACATTGGTCGAAGGCAATCACTTTCGCCTGGACTGGACCGACTGGAAGAGCCTTGGGCACAAGATGCTGGCGGTGAACCTGTCGGATATCGCCTCGATGGGCGGTCGACCCGTGCTGGCGACGGTCACCCTCGGGCTCACCGGTCAGGAACGAGTGGCCGACCTCGAGGATCTCTATAGCGGGGCGGCGTCCCTGGCTGAACCGCATGGGCTTGTGATCGCCGGTGGCGATATCGTCCGCACGACCGGCCCCGTCATCCTTTCTGTAACGGTCATCGGCGAGGCGGAGCGGGTGCTGCGGCGGGACGGCGCCCGACCGGGCGACCGGATCGTGGTCAGCGGCACACTCGGCGCCGCCGCGGCTGGCCTGACGCTGCTGGACGATCCGGAACTGCGGGAACGGGCGACGACGTCGGACCTGCTTGTGGCCGCGCACCTGCGACCGAACCCGCGAATCTCGCTCGGAAGGCTGATGGCGGATTCCGGGGTGACCGCCATGATGGATCTCAGCGACGGACTCCTTGGCGACCTGCCCAAGATCCTGCAGGCGAGCCGGGTGGGGGGATGCATCGACAGCCGGCGGGTCCCGGTGTCTCCTGCCGTCCGCGCACTGTTCCCGGACGACTGGCTCCGGATGGCGCTGCGTGGTGGTGAAGACTATGAACTGTTGGCGGCCGTTCCGCCGGAGGTGCTGACCGACCTGCAAGAACGAGCCGCAGGCATCGGCGCGACCCTGACGGATATTGGTGAATGTGTCGAGCCGGGCGCCGGGGACGCACGCCTGATGATGCTCGATGCTCATGGCGAGGCGCACGAGGTCGACGGTGGAGCATTCGACCATTTCGGCACGGCGTGATCAGGCGCCCCGGTTTGTCCGCAATCGCCGGGGTGCCTATCATAGATAGTGTAAAGCCGATGAAAATGGTCGGGATTCGCGAGCAGGCTTCGCATACACGTCCCGATCACTATCTATAAAGGACAACCATGCAGGCAGAGACAAGCGTCATCGACAGACAGTCAGATGCCGTTATGCGGGCGATCCGTGATCGTCGCAGTATCGGCAAGTGCACCGACGAGGTGCCCGATCCGTCGCTCATCCGGCAAGTGCTGGAGGCGGGGACATGGGCGCCGAACCACCGGCTGACCGAACCGTGGCGGTTCGTCGTGCTCAGCGGCGATGCCCGGAAGGGGCTGGGAGAGGCGATGGGCGCGGCTGCGGCGGCGAAGGCGAAGGACCCGGAAGCGGGTGAGCGCGCCCGCGCGAAGGCGGTCGGCAAGCCACTGCGCGCGCCATACGTCATCGCCGTCTACGCCGACCCGAACCCGGCCGAGCTGGAGATCGAGGAGGTCGCGGCGACCGCGGCCGCCGCGCAGAATATGCTGCTGGCGGCGCACTCCCTGGAGCTGGCCGCAATGTGGCGATCGGGCGATCTCATCTATTCGCAGGAAGTCCGCGACTACCTGCAGCTGCCGGAACGGGCGATCATGCTTGGCGTGATCTACATCGGTTGCCCGGCAATGGAGCCGCCGGTTCGGACGCGGCGTCCGGTTGAGGATGTCGCAAGCTGGTGGGACGCGGTGCCGGGGCGGTGAGCGAGACAATCACCGGCGACCATGTGATTACGTCGGGAGCGGAGATGCAGCAGTTCGGCCGGAGGATGGCCGAACATCTCCGTCCCGGCGATGTCGTGCTCCTGCATGGTGACCTTGGCGCCGGCAAGACGACCCTGGTGCAGGGCGTTGCCGCTGCCCTCGGCGTCGAGGAGCCGGTGCAGAGCCCGACATTCACGCTTGCGCAGGAGCATCGGGGTCGGGAGCTGGTCGTATATCACCTCGACTTGTACCGGCTCGACGACCCTTCCGAGCTGGAGAGCATGGGCTACGAGACGTACATCGATCCAGTCGACGGTGTCAGCCTGATCGAGTGGCCCGAACGTGCCGGCGACTGGCTGCCGGAGTCGTTCTGGCTGGTACAGATTGCCCATCTCGGCGGAGACCGGCGGCAAGTGACCGTGCAGAACGTGGCGTGAACCGTTTCCAATCCGGAGGCCCGCAACGTGAAGATCAGGTTTTTGGGGACATCGGCGGCTGGAGGATACCCCAACCCGCATTGCCGGTGCGCACATTGTGTGGCGGCGCGAGCTGAAGGTGGCAAGTCGTTGCGAGGGCAGTCGTCCGCGCTGATCAACGATGACCTCCTGATCGATCTCGGCCCGGATGTCCCCTCCGCCGCATTGAGGCAGGGAATTGACCTCGCGGACGTGTCGTGGGTGTTGCAGACGCATCCCCATGATGACCATCTCCTGCCGTTGCAGGCGGTTGCGCGCGCCGCGCACTGGGCGGCGAAGGGGGCGAAGCCGATGCAGTGGTTTGGGTCGGCCGCGTCGTTGTCGAAGATCCAGGCTGTCCCGTCGTCAGCGAAGCTCGATATGGCGGTCGATGATGAACGCGGTGGCCGAAAGTTGACGTTGACCGTCGTTCACCAGTGGCAGGAGGTGGCGTTCGGGGACTACCGCGTGCAGACGGTGGCGGCGAATCATGACCCGACGGTCGATCCCATGTTGTTCGCGATCGAGTATCAGGGACGCCGGCTGTTCTACGGAACCGACACGAGCACCTTGCCGGAGGAGACGTGGCCGCGCCTGGCGGATCTGGGGTGGAGATTCGATGTGGTGGTCTTCGACCACAACGATGGGCACATGAGGCCGGTCAGCGCGACGCACATGGGTTCTGATGGCATGTTGCGAGAAATCGCGGCCATGCGCGGGCTGGGGATGATCGATGCGCGGACCCGGATCCTGGGGACGCATTTGTCGCATCACAGTTGCGATATCCACAGCGTGGAGTCGGCGAAGGCGGAGTCGCTGGGCTACGAGATCGCCTGGGATGGGTTGGTGGTGGAGGTCTAGCGGCCCCGCTCCTGGCTGTTCAGTATCGCGGGAAACATAGAAAAAGATCCCCGGAGCGTCGCTCCGGGGAGCGGTTTGCTTCAGGGAAGCTATGGACGTCATGCCGGCGAACCGGCATGACGCGAACCGGTTTAGCCCTCGATCTCGGCGATCGCGTCGAGGACCGGGCCCTTCTCTTCGTCGAGGATCTCCTTGACCTCCGCCCAGGCATCGGCTGCCGGGACGTTGTTCACGAGGATCTGCTCCCAGCCGCGGCCGATGATCTGGTCGCCGTTCGGGATGTGGGAGCGTGCGAGGTCCTGCGGGTCGCACAGCGGCAGCTGCTCGATCGCAACCTGGTTGTTCGGATGATCGGCCAGGAAGGACTGGAACTCCTCGCTCTCGATGGCGGAGGTGCGGACCGGCATGTAGCCCGTGGTTTCCGCCCAGTAGGTGGAGTTCTCCGTGTTGGTGCAGAAGGAGATGAAGTCCATCGCGGCCTGCTGGTTCTCCTCGGACGCGCCGGCCATCACGGAGAGGCCGGAGCCGCCCGTGCAACAGCCGAACTGCAGCTCCTCCGGCAGGAAGGCCGTGGCGAAGTCGAACTGGGCGGCGGCCGTGACGCCACCGAGCGAGCCGGTCGACAGGATGGTGGCGGCCATGCCACCGGTCTGGAAGTCGGTCTGCGGCTCGGTGACGGCTGCGGCATTGCCGCTCTGCACAAACTCGCGCATGAAGTCGCCAGCGTTGACGCAGCCTTCCTCGGTCACGAGGATGTTGAACTCGTCGTCCGAGTAGTTGCCCTCGAACGCCCAGACCGGACCGTGCATCACCCAGGCGCCGTAGGAGGCGGCGTTTCCGAAGGCGAACGAGGCGGTCATGTCCGGATTGGCTTCAAGGAGCGTGCCGGCGTTCTCGGTGAAGGTCGACCACTTCTCGAAGATCGAGGCATCGAGACCGGCGTTATCGAGCGCTTCGCGGTTGTAGTAGAAGAGCGGCGTGGAGCGCGCGAAGGGAATGGCGTACTGCCCGCCGTTGCGCGTGTAGTCAGAGTACAGGGTCTCGACGTAGTCTTCCGGATCCTGTGCCATGTCGGTGAGGTCGGCGAGCGCCTGCGACAGGTAGAAGCGGAACCACCAGACGTCGGAGATGATCGCCATGTCGGGGATGTCGCCGGTCTGGAGACCGGTGATCAGCGCCTGGGCGACGGCTTCGTAGCTCTCGAAGGCCTGCGACGTCACGGTGACGCCGTTGCCCTGGGCGTTGTAGTCATCGACCAGCTTGGCCTGTGCATCACCATTCACACCGCTGCCGAACGCAGTCCACAAGGTGACCTCGGCGTCCGAACCGGAATCCTGCAGGCGGAACGGAGCAGCGAACGACTTGCTCGGCGCGCCCAGCAGCGTCGCGCCAGCGGCGGCGCCGGCCGCTCCCTTGATCAATGAACGTCGCGAAAAGTCCTTGGCCATGATCTCTGGTTCCTCCTCGTAGACGACTCGTCGAGCATTTCCGGGGCGCCACCATGGAGCCCCGATGACTCACTCGCTCTAGTTACCCGAAACCGGGCGTGCATAGCCGGGGTCGGATATTTCCTGAGTTGGAGTGTATGGCATGCATTATGACGCATCGGGCCGGGATTGTTAAGCTTTCGGCAAGTTTCATGGCAAACGTGCCGGAAAAAACAGGGATAAACGAGAGGCGCCATGGATATTTCCTCCATGGCGCCTCTCGTTCCAGCATCGTGTGGCGGTGCTACCCCTTGGTCGCACCAGCCGTAAGTCCGGCGATGATATAGCGCTGACCGAAGAGGTACACGATAAGCAGTGGCAGGATCACGAAGGTGGTACCGGCCATGATGACGCCCCAGTTGTTGTTGCCTTCCGCGTCAAAGAGGAGGCGCACACCAACGGTGATCGGGCGCATCTCGGTGGTCCGGGTGATGACCAGCGGCCAGAGGTAATCGTTCCACTTGTTGACCATCGAGATCATCATGAAGGTGATGACGATGGGTTTGGCGACCGGGAGGACGATCCCGAACATGGTGCGCATGTGGCCTGCCCCGTCGACTTTGGCGGCATCGAGGATATCCCTCGGGAGGGCCATGAACCCCTGTCGCATCAGGAAGGTGCCAAAGGCCGTGGCCGCGCCTGGCAAGATCAGGGCCTGGTAGGTGTTGACCCAGTTTTCCTCGAGGCCGAACCAGTCGCGGATCGTGTTGCCGAAGAAGAGGAAGTTCGGCAGGATGACGACTTCCGGCGGCACCATC
>CAZVAA010000016.1:22410-25676 GCA_964624125.1 uncultured Sphaerobacteraceae bacterium
CGTGTTGCCGAAGAAGAGGAAGTTCGGCAGGATGACGACTTCCGGCGGCACCATCAGCGCGGCGAGGACGCCCAGGAAGATCCAGTTCTTCCCGGGGAAGCGCAGGAACGCGAATGCGTAGGCGCAGAGCACACCGCAGATCATCTGGGCAGCCGTCCCGAAGAAGGTGATGATGATCGAGTTGAGGTAGAAGCGGGCGAACGGCTGGGACTCCCACGCTTCGCGGTAGTTCTCCCACTTCGGGTTCCTCGGGATCCACTCCGGCGGGAAGGTGTAGATCTCCCGCAGGCTCTTCAGCGATCCGGAGAGCATCCAGAACAGCGGAAGCCCGATGACCATGACTACAACGAAGAGTCCGAAGTAGCCCGCCGCCTTACCGATGATTTGCTGTTGCCTGGCGCTGAACCTATCCATCGTAGTGGACCTTCTTCTCCGTGTAGTACATCTGGATCGCGGTGACGATCAACATGGAAATGAACAGGATGATGGCGGCGGCCGCGGCACGCCCGAAGTTGGCGCCCTGGCCGAAGCTCTGCTCGTAGACGTAGTAGATCAGCGTGGTGGTTGCATAGGCGGGTCCGCCCGCGGTCATCACTTGCTGGATGTCGAACGCCTGGAAGGTCGCCAGGACCGAGGTCACCATCAGGAAGAACGAGATAGGCGACAGCATCGGCAGCGTGACCGACCTGAATCGCCACCAGGGACCGGCGCCGTCGACCTTGGCCGCGTCATAGAGATCCTTCGGGATGCTTTGCAGCCCGGCCAGGAAGATGACGGTCGCAAAGCCAAGGTTCTTCCACACGTACACGATGATGATCGCCGGCAGGGCCCATTCGGGGCGGTCCAGCCAGTGTGGGGACGGGATCGAGAACCAGTCGAGGACCTGGGCGAGCAACCCGAAGCGAGGATCGAAGATGTAGGCCCAGACGATACCGATCGCCGCGCCCGAGAGCAGGAACGGCGCGAAGACGAGGGCGCGAACGGCATTGCGGCCCCTGAGCTTCTCGTTCAGGAGAAGGGCGATCGCCAGGCCGAAGCCGAGCGTGAAGACCACGCAGGAGACGATGAAGATAACCGTGTTCTGGACGACGTACCGGAAGGTCCGGTTGCCGAAGAGCCACTCATAGTTCTGGAGCCCGACCCATTTTGGTTCGCCACTGAATGCCAGGAGGTCGGTCTGCTGAAGGCTGAGCCGAACGTTCTCCCACAGTGGCCAGTAGGTGAACATGATGAGGAAGAAGAAGTTCGGCGTGATGAACAGGAGAAAGAGAAACCACTCTTTTCCGGAGACACGTTTCATGCCCCTGCGCGGCGTTACGTAGGCGTCACTCTGCGACTCGCCGCGTGATGGTTTCTCAAGCGTTTGCGGGGCAGTCCCGCTCTGACTTGCCATGTACGTTCCTCTGAACGATCTCTCGATGTGCGAACGGCGACCAGCCGTTCCCCCAGCAGGCGACGGGATGTCGCCCTCCCGTGAGCAGGGATCATCGCGTGTGATACTGCTCATGTCGGCCTGTTCGCGCCGCCTGGAAGACCAGACAACGGCGAACAACCCTTGTCCGGGCCACTTTTGAAACCAGCCCCATGCGGCCCGCAACAAGGACGCGTCATCCAAGTCTACGGGGCCGGGGACTGTCTCTGGGCCTCGAAACGTTAACATACTAATTCTTGCCGGGAGATTCGCCAACCCATGTCACTGCCTCAATCGGGAACTCACCCCACTGTTCGGGATGCCTGGATGCTGGGCATCGATACCTCGACCGAGCGCGCCGGCCTGGCACTGGGCAACGCCGGGCGGATCCTTACGCGATCGTGGGATGCGGGCCGGACCCAGACGACCTCGGTATTGCCGGCAATCGATGCGTTGCGGGATGAGGCGGGCATCGAGCCGGCGGGTATCGGCGCGGTCGCGGTGGCGACGGGGCCCGGCACCTTCACCGGGCTGCGCGTCGGGTTGAGTATCGCCAAGGGACTCGTCCTCGCGCTCGGGATTCCCATCATCGGCGTGCCGACCCTGGACGTCGCCGCGGCTGCGGTTGAGGAGGCCGACTGTCTCGCCGTGCTTCCGGCGGGGCGGGGGCGCGTGGTGTGGCAGGTGTATGGAAGCCATGCCACCGGGACGCCGCGAAATACCACCGTGCCTGAGCTCGTCGAGGCGTTGTCCGCGATGCCGGAGGTGGTCGTCACCGGTGAGGTGCCGGATGCGCATCGAGCGCTCGTGGAGCAGGCACACGCCCGGGTCCGGTGGGCGCATCGATCGCCCGAGAGGCTTCTCGCAATCGCGCGCTCCCGGTGGGAACGGGGTGACACGGATGACCCGGTGACCCTCGAGCCGGCATACGTGCACGGCGTGACCGTTTCGGCTGGACCGGTGGAGGATCGGCTGAAGCGGAAGTAGCTGGTTCAGGGAACGATCGCGCACGAGCGGGGATGGCCACCATGGCCATCCCCGCTTTTTGTTGCCGATGCGACAAGGAGATCTTGACGCGGCAGCCGAACGCCTGTAGGCTGTGGTCAGTCGGTTCATTAGTAGAGTAATGAACCATTGAGGTTAGCCATGAAGATGTTTGATGACAATTCACCGATCTATCGGCAGATCGCCGAGCAGATCAAGCAGGACATCGTGAGTGGCGCGCTCCAGGAGGAGGAGCAGGTGATGTCGACCAACCAGTACGCCGCGTTCTACCGGATCAATCCGGCCACGGCCCAGAAGGGATTCCAGGAGTTGGTCGAGGAGGGTGTCCTGTACAAGAAGCGCGGCATCGGCATGTTCGTCAGCGGCGGGGCACGTCAGGCGCTGCTGGCCGAGCGCCGGGAGCGATTCTTTGACGAAGCCGTCGTGCCAATGGTGGAGGAGGCGCTGACGATCGGGATTCCCGCCGAAGACATCATCGCCCGCATTCGGGAGCTGGCCGGCGGAAAGGACACATAGCGATGCAGATTGAACTCAAGGACCTCCGGCTGGAATACGGCGAGACGACCGCGCTGGACGGACTGACATTCACGATGGCTCCGGGGGCGATTCATGGCCTGCTCGGGCGCAACGGTTCCGGCAAGACGAGCCTACTCTCGGTTATTGCCGGGTTCCGGAAGCAGACCTCGGGCGAGGTGCTGGTGAACGGCGAGCCGGTGTTCGAGAACCCGCATGTGGTTCGTGATATCGCCCTGATCCGGGAGAGCGGGGACACGGTCGAGGATTCCGAGAAGGTCTCCGAGGCCTTTCGGTACGCCGGATACCTGCGGCCCAACTGGGACGCTGAATACGC
>CAZVAA010000017.1:0-25323 GCA_964624125.1 uncultured Sphaerobacteraceae bacterium
ATCGGGAGAAACTGGCCACGGACGGGCAAGGCGATCATGATCATGCGTTTCTGCACGTGTGGTGGTCATGGTGGTCCTCCAGGTGGTGATGGGCGATGGGCCGGGGTTGCGGGCACGGCACGCCAGGGGCGAGATGGCGTGTGTGCCGGGCGCAAAGATCCCTCGACACGTCGCGTTTCGCTGCGCTCACCGCTCCGGCTCGGGATGACGGGGGCGGGTGGGTGGGATGCCGTGGGGGGGTATCTCGATGCCTGTGGCATCAGCGGGTCGACACTCCTTCGGAGGTACGACCCCTACGGTGGGGCGCGCAATCGAGATGTTCCTCCTGCGGAGACCGCTTCGCGTCGCTCGCGGCTGCGGGGTCCTTCGCTTCGCTCAGGATGACGGGGCAGTATGGCGCGGGGCTGGTAGGGTCCGGGCGTGTCGACCCCTACGGACGGCCAGGTGCGAGGTGCAGGGCGAGATTTAGCTGCCACCAATACCGCTTCGCGTAGGGTCCTTCGCTGGCGCTCAGGATGACGGGGTGAGGTGGTGCGAGCAGATTCGTATGACTGTCCTCCGTTCGCGGCTGCGAGTGTCGGTTTTACGAAGGGCGTGATCTCGGGGAAAAGCGAGGCTCGGGGTGACGGGCACACCTGGTGCAGGACGCGATTGCGGCGCGCACGGGCGATGCGGAGCAGCACCGCCTCAAACATCCCTCTACCCTATATACGCATTCAGGATCGAAAAGTGCGCCATTTGCGAGTGGGGCAAGGCGCCTTCCATGGTGGTCAGAGGGGTTGGAAGGCGAGTTTGCGGTGGTGCATGCGGATGCTCTGGAGGATGCCGACGAGGACCATGAATGACCAGAGCGAGGAGACGCCGGCGCTGACGAAGGGGAGGGTGAGGCCGGCAACGGGCATGAGGCCGACGTTCATGCCGATATTGAGCACGGCCTGGAAGAACAACATGCCCGATGTCGTGACGGCGATCATCTGTCCCTGATGGTCGCGCGCGACTTCGGTGACGACCAGGCAGCGCCACAGCATGATGACCGTAGCGATCAGCAGGCCAACCATGCCGACGAAGCCGAACATGCCGCTGGCATGGGCGAAGATGAAGTCGGATTCAGTGACGCCCACAAGCCCGAGGGTGCTTTGGGTACCGCCCTGGAGGCCTTCGCCGAAGAGGCCGCCGGCGCCGATGGCCGTGCGCGCCTGGATGATCTGGTATCCGCCGTCGAGCGGGTCGAGGTCAGGGTTGAAGGAAACGATGAGTCGCGTCTTCTGGTACCCCTCGAGGACGAAGTTCCAGGCGAACCAGACAAGGAACGGCGTCCCAATCGCGAGCAACGCCAGCCAGAGTCGGCTGGTGCGCATGACGAGGAGCGACGCCGCCCAGAAGGCAACATAGACCATCGCCTGGCCAAGGTCGGGACCGATCAGGATGAGGACCGTCGGAAGCGCCACGATGAGGCCGGAGATGATGAAGTTGCTGAGCCGTTTCATCTCGCTGCCCTGGGAGGCAACGAACGAGGCGAGCGCCAGGATTGTGGTGATCTTGGTGAACTCCGATGGCTGGATCAGCGTGAAGCCGACATCGATCCAGTTCTGGGCGCCGGCGACGGTGACGCCGAGCGGGCTTTGCACGGCAAGGAGCAGCACGATTCCCGCAGTGTAGAGCGGCCAGGTGACGGCTTCGAGATAACGGTAATCGATCGAGGAGAACAGGAACATCAGGCCGATTCCGACGATGCCGTAGATGGCCTGCTTGGTGCCGTCGTTGTTCGATGTGAGCGGTGGCAGCCCGACCGCGCTCCAGATGGTGAGGATCCCGAACCCCATGAGGACGAGGACCGTGATGAAGAGCATCCAGTCGAAGTCCTTCCAGCGGTCGTTGCTGACGCTGTAGGCGGGGATATCGAGTTTGCGCTGGCGGGTTGCACGAGGAGCGATCATGGGGCCTTCCTGGCCTGTAGACGAGAGCGTTAGCGAAATCAGGCAGGGGCGCGGTGCTAGAGGACCGCGACCTCATTGATTGTAATGCGGAAGGTCTGATCAAGCAGGTTCGCGGCGCGCCGGCACATCTGCATGCGAGGCAGGAAGAGCTCGAAGTACTTCATGACCGAGGCCATTGAGGTGTCGATCTCCAGCTCAAGGGTGATCGTGTCCGACTCATCGTCGACCCGCAGGAACGACGATGTTGTCGCGTAGTTCATCTGGTCATGCTCATCGAAGTTGGAGGGGTTCGTGACCCTCACGCGTGATCGATGGACATCCGACTTGTCGGCGAGGATCAGCGCCGCGGAGACGGGGTGGACCGGCTCGCCGAGCTTGCCGGCGTCGTCGCCATGGGAGCCGACCGCGCCCATGACGACGATCACGTCCTCCGGGTGCATTCCCATCCGGGTGAGGATGGTGTGGGAGAGCACGGCGCCGGTCGAAGCGTGGCCGTGGCGCGAAATGACGTTGCCGATGTCGTGCATATAGCCGGCGATTTGTGCCAGTTCCTGGTGGCGGCCATCGTACCCGAGCCGTTCCATGACGTTATGGGCGATGTTGGCGACGAGGCCGACATGGCGGAAGCCATGTTCGGTAAAGCCGAGGACGCCGAGGTTACGATTTGCGGCGCCGATCAGCTCCTTCACCTCGGGATCATTTTTGACCGTCTCGAACGGGATGCTCGATGAGGTGCGCTCGTCTTCGGTGACGTCGTCCGGATCAATGGTCGTGGTTTCATATTTTGGTTCGCCGGACGAGACGTCGGCTAAGGGAATATCTACGTGTTCATCTGCCATGACATCACCAGGAATATGGGTCGATCGTGTACGAGGTCCGGAGCCGGGTTCTTATGACGCATTTCCGTGATTATTCCGGCCCGGGAATGCCTGAAAAGCGTACACTATTCGTACATCCGCCTCAGGACTTTTCAGGAGAGCCCGATGTTCCCGATCAACGACACACTTGATGCGATATTGCTCGGTGGATTCTTCTTTGGCCTGCTTTTCACGGTCGGGGTGTTGGTGCTTGGGGTCGCCGATATCGGAATCGATACGGATACCGATGTCGATGTCGAGCATAGTGGCGACGGGTTCTTCAATGGCATGTTCAACGTTAGCTCGATCCTCGCGTTCATCACGTGGACGGGGGGCGTCGGCTATATCGCCCGGAATGGACTCGGATTATGGACCTGGGCGGCCGTGCTGCTTGGGTTGGTCGGAGGCGTTGCGGGGGCGGCGATCGTCACGTGGTTCTTCATCAATGTCCTGAAGAAGGGCAGCGAAGGCATGAACCCCGCCGATTGGGATGTGGTTGGTGTTCTCGGGCGGGTCACGTCTTCGATCCGGTCGGACGGATATGGCGAGATCGTCTACGAGCAGAACGGGGTGCGCCAGGTGGCGTCCGCCAAGGCGAGCGGCGACCAGGCGATCCCGAGAAATACCGAGGTGGTTGTGCTTCGGGTCGAGCGTGGGGTGGTGATCGTCGAACCATTCGATGACCTCCTCGGAGAATCGGACGAGCGGCGCGCGGCAGCACCGTCGATTGAACCGTAGGCTCCGTTCGATCGTTGTTATTCCAGGATTCTGTGGCAGATCGGCGAAGAGCCGAGGGAGACGTGTATGGACCTTATTTCCTTATTGATCATGGTCGGCGTGTTGGTGGCGGTGATCCTGTTGATCATCGCGCTGGCCGCGCGGCTGTACCGGAAGGTGGGGCCGAACCAGGCGCTGATCGTCTACGGTTTCGGTGGCACCAAGGTTGTGAAGGGCAGCGGCAAGGTTATCTGGCCGATGATCCAGCAGAGCCGTGAGCTCTCGCTGGAGCTGATGAGCTTCGATGTGGCGCCGACCCAGGACCTGTATACGAGCCAGGGTGTCTCGGTGAATGTCGAGGCGGTGGCCCAGATCAAGGTGAAATCGGACCCGGTCAGCATCCTGACGGCATCCGAGCAGTTCCTGAGCATGAACGACGCGCAGCGGCAGGACCTGATCCGGCTGGTGATGGAAGGTCACCTGCGCGGTATCGTCGGCCAGCTGTCCGTCGAGTCGATCGTCAAGGAGCCGGAGATGGTGGCCGACCGGATGCGGGCCAACGTCGCCGAAGACATGTCGAAGATGGGCCTCGAGGTCGTCTCGTTCACGATCCGTGAGGTCCGGGACGGCAACGAGTACATCCTGAATATGGGTAAGCCGGATATCGCGAATGTCCGGCGAACGGCCGATATCGCGATGGCGGAAGCCGAGCGGGATATCGCGATCCGGCGCGCGCAGGCGATGCGCGAGGCCAAGATCGCCGAGGCGGTTGCCGAGCAGGAGAAGGTAACCGCGGAGTCGCAGAGCCAGACCAAGCAGGCCGAGTCGGTTCGAGACCTTGAGTTGAAGCGAGCCGAATACGACCGGTCGGTGCAGGAGCAGCGCGCGACGGCCGACAAGGCGTACGAGATCCAGGCACAGGTGCAGCAGCAGCGCATCGTGCAGGAGCAGGTCCGCGTTGAGCAGGTCCGCAAGGAAGGCGAGATCGCCGTCCAGGAGGCGGAGATCACCCGTCGCGAGAAGGAGCTGATCGCGACCGTGCTCCGGGCCGCTGAGGTCGAGAAGCAGCGGATCGAGACGCTGGCGGAAGCCGAGCGGCAGCGACAGGTGCTGCGAGCCCGCGCGGTTGCCGAGCAGACGACGCTCGAAGGTGAGGCGCAGGCAGAGATCGTGCGGCTGCAGGGTCGCGCCGAGGCTGATGCGATCCAGGCCAAGGGTGAAGCCGAGGCCGCGGCCATGCAGACCAAGGCGGCTGCGTACCAGGAGTACAACCAGGCCGCGGTGCTGGACAAGCTCCTCAACCAGATGCCGGAAGTCGTTCGTGCGATCTCCGAGCCGCTCAACAAGGTCGACAAGATCACGGTCGTGTCGACTGGTGGCGATGGCCAGGGCAACGGGACAACCGGCGTCAACCGGATTGCCGGCGACATGACGCAGATGGTCGCGCAGGTGCCGGCATTGCTTGAGTCGCTGACAGGGATCAGCCTGGAAGACTTGCTCAAGCATGTGCCGGAGACCGGTGGCGAGTACAGCTCGCATGGCGAGCGCGTGACGCCGGCCCGGAAGCCGGAAGAGAAGGATCCGCCGACGCCGGTGGTGGACGCCGAGCCGGTCAACCCGAACGGGAAGGAAACGGCGCCGAAGGCGTCCGGCGACGTCGCGGAGGATCGCTCGCGGCAGTAGGCCGGGACTGAAACATGAAGGACCGGCGGCTGGCCGGAAACGCTGGCCGCTGGTCCACGGAGTAAATGGCAGGACATATGGAACAACGACCCCCAGGCGGAGATGCGGAGCTGTTGCGCGCGGAAGCACTGGGTGAGCCGGGACAACGGAGATTCCGGATCGTCGCGGTAATCGATGGAGAGAGTTACATCCTCTGGATGGAGAAACAGCAGGTCCAGGCCCTCGGGATGGCGATCGCCCAGTTGATCGAGAATCTCCCGGACGAGCCGGACCTTTCCGGCGGCTCGAGCCTCGTCGTGGTCGATGAGGGGACCCGGAACCAGTTCCGGGTGGGCCGGATCGAGCTCGCGTTCGATGAGGCGGTGAGCCAGATCGTGATCGCGGCCTACGACATCGAGCAGGATGACCCGAATGCGCCGGCGACGTTGCTGATGCGCGTCACGCGGACCCAGGGTCGTGACCTGAGCGTCGAGGCGGCAGATCTCGTCGCACGGGGCCGTCCGGTTTGCCCGATGTGCGGATCGCCCATGGAGCCGGAAGGGCACGTTTGCCCGGAGCAGAACGGGCACCTGCCACTTTCCATGAATGACGAGTTCGTGTAGACGTTCATCCAGACGACACGCCCCGCAGGCCTCCTGCGGGGTTTTGCCATGCCCACGGTTTGACGATGAACGCGGTTCGCGGTCCAATGCGTGGCATCCATGTTGACGAGGTAGAGGCAGGAGTGACGATGGTTATCCATTGGGAACGAGTTGAAGAGGCCATTGGCAAGGCTGAGGAGGCGGGGTGCTCAGTCGGGGTGACGATCATCGCGCCGCACGACGCGCATTTTTCCTATCGAGGCGATGACCTGTTCAAATCGGCCAGTACGATCAAGATCGCGATCATGGTCGAATTGTTCCGCAAGATCGATCGGGGCGAGGTGTCGCTCGACGATACCTATGTGTTGTCCGCCGACGACAAGGTGCCAGGCAGCGGGGTGTTGCAGGAGCTTCACGACGGCATTGAGCTGACCATTGGCGATGTTGTCTACCTGATGATGAGCATCAGCGATAACCCCGCGACGAACATCCTCATCGACCTGGTCGGGATGGAGAACGTCAACGCGACGATGCGGGAACTCGGGCTCGAGGAGTCGGTGCTCGGTCGTCCCATGCGTGGTCGCCCGGCGAACGAAGGGGAGCGAGAGAACCTGGCAACGCCGAGCGAGTTCGCGAAGCTGATGCAGTCGATCCTGGACAAGACGGCGGCCTCGGAAGCGTCCTGCACAAAGATGATCGAGATCCTTGAAAAGCAGCAGAATCCGCGCCGGATCGGCCGCTGGGTACCCGAAGGCATGCGATGGGGGTCGAAGACAGGGAGCTACGACACCGTGGCGAACGATGTCGGATTCGTCGCCACCGATGACGGCACGATGATCATCAGCGTCTTCGTCGCGGATCTCCCGAACATGGTGACCGGCGAAGGGGTGATCGGCGAGATCGCGTGGTCGGCGATGGTTGCCGCGGGGTTCGTGGAGGAATCCTGAGGGGCAGGTCGATGGACGTTCAGGGCGCTGCGTTGACGATCCTGAACATGCGGCCGCCGAGCGGAAGGAGGTCAGTGAACGCGCAGGTGGATGGTGTTCTGCCTGAGTACCATCGTGCGTTCACGGTCTCCGTTCGCCTTGCGGAGCGCCCTTCGTCAGGCCCGGGTCCGCAGTCGGGTTGACATCCTGATGCGGTCGGGCGTACCATGGGAACTGCGCGGGACGACCGCGTGAAGGTTTGCACGAAGTGACATTATGCAGACGTCGATCTTTGCTTCCACCGTACTTGGCCTCGTACTTATTGAGCTCCCGATTATTGGGGGCTATTCGTGTGGGCGAGGACAGCAAGCCGGATAAGGCAAAGATCAGGACGATACGCATGCTGGCCTCCCCCAACGGGAGGCTTTTTTGATGCTCCTGACCAACGACGCTAGGGCAGCATCCGATTCCTCCCGATCGGTCCTGATGTAAGGACAAGGAGGTGATGGCCGGACGATGAGATCATCGGACGGGCATCGGGAGCCGCGAGTTGCGCGGTCCATCAGTCGGAGTGCAGATCCGCAGAGGTCATGTCGCTCGCCGGAGTGACGAAGAAGGGAGCACACAGGATGGTTGTTGCCCAGTCCCGGTCTGAAACCGGGGAGACACCCGCCCAAACAACGGCCCGACCGGAGCCAGAGATCCTGACAGGCGCGCAGATCGTATGCCGCAGCCTGGAGCAGGAGGGTGTATCGACGGTCTTTGGATACCCGGGCGGCGCCGTGATTCCCCTCTACGACGCACTACCCGAAGCCAATCTCCATCACGTCTTGACCCGGTTCGAGCAGTGGTCCGGCATGGCCGCGATCGGCTACGCACGCGTCACCGGTGAGGTCGGCGTTTGCCTGGCGACCTCCGGTCCTGGTGCGACGAACCTTGTGACATCGCTTGCCGATGCGATGCTCGACTCGGTGCCGCTGGTGGCGATCACCGGCCAGGTGATGCAGCCGCTGATCGGCCGCGATGGTTTCCAGGAAGTCGATATCACCGGTATCACCCTGCCGGTCACCAAGCACAATTACCTCGTCCGCACGCCGGAAGAACTTGCCTCGACAATCAAGGAAGCGTTCTATCTCGCGCGATCCGGCCGCCCGGGGCCGGTGCTGGTCGATATTCCCAAGGATGTATTCGTCGCGAAGGCGCCGTATACCTATCCCGAGACGACCGGCCGCAAGAGCTACCAGCCGAACCTTGTGCCGAATATGCGGCAGGTGCGACTGGCTGCCGACCTGATCAACGCGGCCAAGCGGCCGCTGGTGATGGCGGGGCATGGCGTGATCCTGAGCGGGGCCGAAGAGGAACTGAAAGCATTCGTGGAGAAGTCCGGCATTCCGGTGATCCATACGCTGCTCGGGCTCGGCGCGATCGACGAGGCGCATCCGCAGTCGTTCGGGATGATGGGCATGCACGGGCATCGGGCAGCGAACCGCGCGCTCGATGAATGCGACCTGCTGATCAACTTCGGCGCCCGGTTCGACGACCGCGCGACGGGGAACCTGAGCGGGTTCGCCCCGAATGCGAAGGTGATCCACGTCGATATCGATCCGGCGGAGATCGGCAAGAATGTGCCGACGGACGTGCCGGTGGTCGGCGATGCCGGTGAGGCGCTGAAGCTGCTGACGCCTGAAGTGAACGAGGGCGACCACTCGCAGTGGATCACGTGGATCGAGAGCCAGCACAACCGGGTGCGCCGGGCGGCGCTGGAGGATCGGCCGGACTGGCCGGAGCCGTTCGCGATCGTGAAGACAATCTCGGAGGTGACCGATCGGGAGGCGATCATCACGACCGACGTCGGCCAGCACCAGATGTGGGCCGCGCAGCACTTCGGCGTGCGGCATGGCAACCGGTGGGTGACCTCCGGCGGCCTTGGCACGATGGGCTTTGGCCTTCCGTCGGCGATCGGCGCCAAGATGGGACGGCCGGATCTCGAAGTCTGGTCGATCGTCGGTGACGGTGGGTTCCAGATGTCCGGTACCGAGCTGGCGACCGCCGTGCAGGAGAACCTCGACATCAATATCGCGGTCGTGAACAATGGGTATCTCGGCATGGTGCGGCAGTGGCAGGACCTCTTCCATTCCCGGAACTACTCCGAGGTCGCGATCAGCGCTCCGGACTTCGTGAAGCTTGCCGAGGCGTATGGCATGACCGGTATCCGCGTTCGCCGCGATGACGAGATCCGGCCGGCGATCGAGAAGGCGCGGTCTATCAAGGGGCCGGTGCTGATCGACTTCGTGGTCGAGCCAGAAGCCAACGTGTATCCGATGGTGGCGCCGGGCGCCGCCAATTCCGACATGATCCAGGATCCGCAGTGGACCCCGGGCCCGGAGGATGTCTAGCCATGGAAAAATCACACACACTCGTCCTGATGGTGGAAGATCATCCCGGTGTCCTGAACCGCATTGTGTCGTTGATGCGACGCCGGTCCTTCAATATCGACTCGATCACGGTAGGCCATTCCGAGCAGCCCGGCGTCTCTCGCATGACGATCCAGCTGCGCGGGAAGGATGCCGACGTGGAGCAGGCCGGAAAGCAGCTGTACAAGCTGCTGGAGGTTATCAAGGTCGTTGACCTGACGGCCGAGGAGGCCATGATCCGCGAGCTGGTGATGGTGAAGGTGGCGGCGAAGGGAGCCGTGCGTGCCGAGGTGGTGCAAACCGCCTCGATCTATGGCGCGCGGGTGCTTGACGCCACGCCGAACAGCCTGATGATCGAGATGGCAGGACGGGAGGACGAGATCGAGTCCTTCCTGGCCATGATGCGCGTTTACGGGATTCGCGAGATGGTACGGAGCGGCAAGGTCGCCCTGGCTCGCAACGTCTCCGCGAAGCGTGGCCATGTCGACCGGATTACCGACGCGACCTTCGCGGTTGCTGATTAGCGAATGATGAAGGGAGCGGGCTACCTGCCGCTCCCTTCGTTTCTGGATAGCGTTTGGACAGGCGTCCGCCAGGGTGGCGGCGCACACGAAACTGGCGGCGCATTGCCGCCCGATGGAGGAACCAGTAGATGCCGGCAACGATCTATTACGAGAACGACGCTACACTCGCCCCGCTTCAGGACAAGACGGTCGCAATCATTGGGTATGGCGCGCAGGGGCACGCCCACGCGCTGAACCTTCGCGATTCTGGCGTGAGCGTTGTTGTTGGCCTCCACGAGGGCAGCAAGAGCCGAGAGAAGGCCGAGGCCGAGGGGCTGAAGGTTGCTTCGGTCGCAGACGCGGTCAAGCAGGCCGATGTGATCATGATCCTCGTGCCGGATCATCTCCAGAAGTCGATCTACGAGAAGGACATCGAGCCGAACCTCTCCGAGGGCAAGACGCTGATGTTCGCGCACGGCTTCGCGATTCACTTCGGGGCGATCGTGCCGCCGGAGAACGTCGATGTCTCGATGATCGCGCCGAAGGCCCCTGGCCAGCGCGTTCGCGAGCTGTATGAAGAGGGCATCGGCGTGCCGGCGCTCGTCGCGGTGCACCAGGATCCGTCCGGCAACGCGCTGGAGCAGGCGCTGGCGTATGCGCGGGGCATTGGCTCGCTCGGCGCTGGCGTGCTGGCGACGACGTTCCGCGAGGAGACGGAGACCGACCTGTTTGGCGAGCAGGCCGTGCTGTGCGGTGGCGTGTCCGCCCTGATGCAGGCCGGGTTCGAGACGCTGGTCGAGGCCGGGTACGGCCCGGAGAGCGCCTACTTCGAGGTCGTGCATGAGATGAAGCTGATCGTCGACCTCATCTACGAGGGTGGGCTGACGCAGATGCGGCAGGTCGTGTCCGACACGGCGGAGTACGGCGATTACAAGGCGGGCCCGAAGATCATCACCGACCAGACCAAGGCGGCGATGAAGGAACTGCTGAAGGATATCCAGGATGGCGAGTTCGCCCGCGACTGGATCAACGAGAACGAGACCGGCCGCAAGAACTTCCTCGCGCTGCGTGAAGCGAACGAGGGGCATGAGGTCGAGCGGGTCGGCGCGCAGCTGCGCGGCATGATGCCGTGGCTGAAGTCCGGCAAGGCGGCTCGCCAGGCCGCTGCCGCGAAGCGCGGATAAGCAGGGATTTCGGGGCGCCCGCCGGATATCCGGCGGGCGCGCAAGAGAAAGAGCAAGGCAATGAGCGATTCGGCAGGCATCGTAGCAAACGAACGTGAGCGCGTGATCATCTTCGACACCACCCTCCGCGACGGCGAGCAGTCGCCGGGCGCGACGCTTACCGCGGACGAGAAGCTTGAGGTTGCCGACGCCCTATTTGCCCTGCGCGTGGATGTGATCGAGGCGGGCTTCCCGGCTGCGTCTCCGGGAGACTTCGAGGCCGTGCGCGAGATCGCGCGGCGCTCGAAGGGCACCGGGGTGACGGTGGCCGGGCTGGCTCGCGCGAATCGCGGCGATATCGAGCGGGCGGCGCAGGCCGTCGCCGAGGCCGAGAAGCCGCGCATCCACACATTCATCGCGACGTCGGATATCCATCTCAAGCACAAGCTGCGGATGAGCCGCGAGCAGGTGCTGGAGCGGGTGCGGGATTCGGTCGCCTACGCCCGGAGCTTCGTCGAGGATGTCGAGTTCTCCTGCGAGGACGCGACACGGTCGGACTGGGACTTCATGGTCGAGGTCTTTACCGCGGCTGTCGAAGCCGGCGCGACGACCCTGAATATCCCGGACACGGTCGGCTACACGACGCCGTTCGAGTATCACAAGCTGATCACCTATATGAAGGAGCACATCCCGGGCAGCGAGAACGTGATTTTCTCGGTTCACTGCCATGACGACCTGGGGATGGCGACGGCGAACACGTTGATGGCGGTCGAAGCCGGCGCCCGCCAGGTCGAGGTGACCATGAACGGCATCGGCGAGCGGGCGGGCAATACGTCGCTCGAAGAGGTTGTGATGGCGCTGGCGACGCGTTCGGAGCAGTTCGGTGGTGTCACGACCCGTGTTGAGACGCAGCGGCTGGTGCCGACCAGCCGGCTGGTGAGCACGCTGACCGGGCTCGATGTGCAGGCCAACAAGGCGATCGTCGGCAAAAACGCGTTCGCGCACGAGGCGGGCATCCACCAGGATGGCATGCTGAAGGAGCGGACGACGTACGAGATCATGAACCCGGAAGATGTCGGATGGGAGGGCACCAGCCTCGTGCTGGGCAAGCACTCCGGCCGGGCGGGATTCCGCAGCGCGCTGAAGGATCTCGGGATCAAGCTGGACGAGGAGCAGGTGCAGCAGGTCTACGAGCGGTTCCTGGAACTCGCTGACCGCAAGAAGAAGGTCAGCGGGGCGGACCTCGAGGCGCTGGTCGCCGATGAGGTGGCGACAGCCGCCGGTGACTTCCGGCTCGTCCGCTGGAGCGCGAATATCGGGACCGGCGGCGCGGCGACGGCCTCGGCGGTTATCGCCCGGGACGACAAGGAGATCTCCGGCGATGCCGAGGGCAACGGTCCGGTCGACGCCCTGATGAAGGCGGTCGATGCCGCGCTCGAGATCGAGAACGAGCTTACCTACTACCACGTCGAGGCGGTGACGCCCGGCGAGGACGCGCAGGGCCAGGTACACATCCGGATCCGGCACGACGGGCAGTCGTACTCCGGTCATGGCCTCGCGACCGATATCGTCGAAGCAAGCGCGAAGGCGTATATCGCCGCGCTCAGCAATGTGGCCCAGAGCCACCCGGAAGTCGTGCTGGCGGGGTCGTTCACCTCTCGCTGGTCCTGACGCATTATTTATTCATTCTTCACTCATTCCTGGAGGCATACGCGGTGTCCACGCCGAAAACCCTGGCCGAAAAACTGTGGGAGCGACATGTTGTTCGCTCCGCGCCGGGTGAACCTGATCTTCTCTACATTGACCTGCACTTGATCCATGAAGTGACGTCGCCACAGGCTTTCGACGGGCTCCGTATGCAAGGCCGTGGTGTTCGGCGGCCGGACCTTACGGTCGGGACGGCGGACCACAACGTCCCGACGATCGGCATCAACCGGCCGATCGCGGACCCGATCTCGGCGACGCAGGTTCGCAAGCTGACCGAGAATTGCGCCGAGTTCGGCATCGAATTGCATCCGATGGGTGCTCCGGGGCAGGGAATCGTGCACGTGATCGGTCCCGAGCAGGGGTTGACCCAACCGGGGATGACGATCGTGTGTGGCGACAGCCATACCTCGACGCACGGTGCGTTCGGCGCGCTCGCATTCGGTATCGGCACGAGCGAGGTCGAGCATGTGCTGGCCACGCAGACGCTGCCGCAGTATCGGCCCGAGACGATGGCGATCACCGTTGACGGCACGCTGCAGGAAGGCGTGACGGCGAAGGACGTCATTCTCGCGATCATCGGCAAGATCGGCACCGGTGGTGGCGCTGGCCGGATCGTGGAGTACCGGGGCGAGGTTTTCCGGAACCTGTCAATGGAAGGTCGGATGACCGTTTGCAACATGTCCATCGAAGGTGGTGCAAAGGCCGGGATGGTCGCGCCAGACGAGACGACGTTCGCCTATATCGAAGGCCGGAAGCACGCGCCGAAGGGCGCGGAGTGGGAGCAGGCGCTGGACGACTGGCGTTCGCTGCCGACCGACGAGGGCGCGACGTTCGACCACGAAGTGTTCCTGGACGGCAACCAGATCGCGCCGCACGTTTCCTGGGGCACAAATCCGGGCCAGGTGACCTCGATCAACGACCGGGTGCCGGATCCGTCGCAGTTCGCCACGCAGGGTGATCGCGACGCCGCCGCGCGAGCGTTGAAGTACATGGGGCTGGAGGCAGGCACGCCGATGCGGGATATCCGCGTCGATACCGTCTTCCTTGGGTCGTGCACGAATAGCAGGATCGAGGACCTGCGGTCGGCGGCGAGCATTCTGGAGGGGCGCAAGGTCGCCAACGGGATGCGGGCGATGGTCGTTCCCGGCTCCATGCGCGTGAAGGCGCAGGCCGAGGCGGAAGGGCTGGACAAGATCTTCCGCGAGGCAGGGTTCGAGTGGCGCGCGGCCGGGTGCTCGATGTGCCTGGGGATGAACCCGGACCAGCTGAGCGCAGGCGAGCGATGCGCTTCCACAAGCAACCGCAACTTCGAGGGGCGGCAGGGCAAGGGCGGTCGAACGCACCTGGTTTCGCCGCAGGTCGCCGCCGCGACGGCGGTGCTGGGCACCTTCGCGACGCCGGCGGACCTCTCGTAGGGACGACGCCCTGGGGTCAACGAGGGGCGCCGCAAGGCCAGCCCAACGCTAACGGAGCAAATATGGAACCGGTCAAGAAGATCGAAGGACGCATCGCGCCGCTGGATCGCAGCGATGTCGACACCGACCAGATTATTCCGGCCGTCTGGCTGAAGCGCGTCGAGCGCACCGGGTTTGGGGAGGGGCTCTTCTCCGCATGGCGGGAGAGCGATCCCACGTTTGTCCTGAACCGGCCCGAGTTCGAAGGCACCACGGTGCTGATTGCCGGGCCGAATTTTGGAACGGGCTCGTCGCGCGAGCACGCGGTGTGGGCGCTTATGGATTACGGCTTCAAGGCCGTCATCTCGCCCAAGTTCGGGGATATCTTCAAGAACAACGCGACCAAGGCCGGCCTCGTGCCGGTGCAGGTGGACGAGGAGTTCGGCGCCGAGCTGCTGGAAGCCGCGCAGGAGCACCCGTTCCTCGAGGTCGTGGTCGATGTTGCGACGAAGACCGTTTCGGTGCCGCGACTCGGGATGCAGGCGTCATTCCCGCTGGATGATTTTACGCAGCACCGGTTGATGGAGGGGCTGGATGATATCGGCCTGACGATGAAGCATCAGGACGATATCTCCGCCTATGAGGCGAAGCGAAAGCCGTGGATGCCGGAGGTTGATGCGCCGGCGCCGAAGGCGAGCTAGGGCGACATGCCTTGCCGTGTTCGCTTCAGTAGCATCGGCGTACATTTCACGTTCGCAGCATGATTCTTTGATAGCCCCGGGCACACGTTCCGGGGCTACGGATTTTATCCAGAACCCCGGTTTGGAAGGGATCGCTGTTCCGGGGCCTCACCCCCGGTATTGCAGAAGTCGGTACGCCGCTTCATGATGTTCCCGCAGAGATTTGGAACGTCGGTCGATATTGATTACGGTTTCCCGATTCAGGAGAGATGATGTCCAGCAATAACGGCGTAGAGAAAACGATCGTGGTATTCGGCGGAGACGGTGTCGGGCCAGATGTCATGGCGGAGGCGATCCGCGTGCTGGATGCGGTCGCGGCCTCCGGCGGACATTCATTCAGCTATGACCAGCGGCTGCTTGGTGGCTGTGCGATCGACGAATATGGAACACCGCTGCGCGATGAGGACATCGAGGCGGCGCGTGCCGCGGACGCGGTGCTTCTCGGCGCCGTTGGTGGTCCGAAGTGGGACGACCCGAACGCGAAGATCCGGCCGGAGCAGGGACTCCTTGGCATCCGCAAGGCGCTCGGGCTGTATGCGAACCTGAGGCCGGTGGTCGCGAATGAAGCGCTCATCGAGGCGTCGCCCCTGAAGGAAGACCGTGTCCGGGGGACCGATCTGTTGGTGGTCCGGGAACTCACCGGCGGACTCTATTTCGGGCGACCATCGAAGCGCTGGCGCGAACGCCGTGGCCGCGCTGCCGTGGATACGCTGATCTACCGCGAGCACGAGATCCGGCGGGTCGTCGAGTTGGCGTTCGACCTTGCGCGGCAGCGCAAGGGGCATGTCACCAGCGTCGATAAGGCGAACGTTTTGTCGTCGTCCCGGCTGTGGCGGGAGATCGTCAACGAGATCGCCGTCGCTAATCCAGACGTCCGGCTCGAGCATATGCTGGTCGATGCGATGACGATGAAGCTGATCCAGCAGCCGAGCCAGTATGACGTGATCGTGACCGAGAACATGTTCGGCGACATCATCACCGACGAGGCATCGGTACTCGGCGGCTCGATTGGGCTGCTCCCGTCCGCGAGCCTGGGTATGGAAACGCCGGACGGCAAGCGACCGGGGTTGTATGAGCCGATCCATGGCAGTGCGCCAGATATCGCGGGACAGGGGATCGCGAACCCGGCTGGCATGATCCTGTCGGCGGCGATGATGCTCAGGCTCTCGCTCGGGATGGACGACGAGGCCACCCGCGTCGAGCAGGCGGTCGACCAGGTTGTGCGAGACGGTATTCGCCCGAAGGACCTGGGCGGCAACGCGACGACAACGGCGTTCGGGGATGCGGTGATCGCGGCGTTGTAAGGGATCGTAGTCACGATTTGTTACAAATCGTAAGCTTGTCCGGTTGTTGAGCGCACTTCGCGCATTTCGTTTTCTACGTAAGGGTCCCGGTTCCCATGCTTCAAGAATCAATGCGACTTGCCATCCTGTGCGGGAGTGTCCGCGAGGGGCGCTTCGGCGACACCGTCGCTCACTGGATCGCGCGTCATGCGCGCGAGCACGGTGGTTTCGAGGTTGACCTGATCGATCTCGCCGACTTTGATATCCCGAACGACATGAGCCGGAATGCCGATGTCGAGGAGTTTTCCCGGCGGATCGATGCGGCTGATGCGTTCGTCGTCCTGTCGCCCGAATACAACCACAGCTACGCCGGTCCGCTGAAAACTGCCATTGACGCGCTCAAGCATGAGTGGAAAGCGAAGCCAGTCGGATTCGTGGCGTATGGTGGTATGTCGGGTGGCCTGCGCGCCGTTGAGGCCCTGCGAGTTGTTTTCGCCGAGCTGCACGCGGTGACGATTCGTGACACCGTGAGCTTCCATGTTGCGCGAACGCGATTCGATGAAGCGGGCAACCCGGTCGAGGCGGAGGCCGTTGCCACCGCTGCGGACACGATGCTGAACGAGCTGCTCTGGTTCGCGCATGCACTGAAGACGGCTCGCGAGCGGCATCCGTATGGCGAGTCGATGATGCTTGCCCGGTAGGGCGGGTGACCCACGCATTTTGTTCCAGGGCCTTCCGGAATCCCGGAAGGCCCTTTTGCGTGCTTCAGCGGTTGTCATGGTTATCCGCTCCGATGTCTCGAGCTTTGCTCAATCGGGCTGACGGGCGACATCAGCATGGCCCTGCGGCGCAGGTACTCGTTCGAAACCGCATTCTTCCATTGCGGTAACCGGGGTAGACCTCCCCTCGCTTGACGCTCCTGAAACCTGACCGGAATCACACGAGCACGATGACAATAGCGACCTTGGACGACCCACTTGCTGGTGATAAGCCTGGTCACGTATTTGGCCTAAACAGGGTATTGACCTTCTGCCTTTTCAGGAATACTATTCGGGTCGTGGGTCCTGACCTCAATCGAATAGTGATGTGGAGTATCCATGAGCGTGAAGCGCCTTGTCGTTTCTCTTGCGATGATTCTGGGGATAACCGGCAGCAGCGCGGCGGTCGCATCCCAGGCGACACCAGGACCTGTCGGGATGCCCCCGTTACCGGAGGGGTGTAGCGTTATCGCCAGCGACCTTGTAAACCCGAGGTACGTCGCTGTCGGTGATGATGGAACGATTTATGTCTCCGAAGCAGGTGTGGGTGGCGATGAGATCGTTGCGCCGCCTGCCGATCCCTCGGCGACCCCGGCACCCGAGGCCGAAGAGGGCATGCCACCGGGCACGCGAGGCTATTCCGGCCAGGTTTCGATGATTGCGCCGGACGGCACCCAGTCCGTGATGGTGACGGGTCTCCCGTCGTATTCGATGGGTGTTGAGACGATCGGTCCAGCAGGTATCGCCGTGGCCGATGGCCAGGTCCTCCTGGCAGTTGGTGGCGCGGGGCCGGCGACGGCATTCACCGAAGCGTTGCCGAACGAGAACTCCGTTGTGAGCATCGATCCGGCGAGTGGCGAAGTGACGTTGCTTGCGGATATTGGCGCCCAGGAGCGTGCCGAAAATCCTGATCCGCACGCGATCGACTCCAACCTGTACGGTATCGCCGTCGCGGATGACGGTACGATCTATGTCAACGATGCTGGCGGCAACGCAACCTACATGGTTCCGGCCGGTGGTGGCGACCCGCAAGTGGTCGCCGTGCATCCGGGGCTGGAGTTGCCAGAGGGGATGGAGGCGCCTCCAGGCGGAAACCCGGGACGCGGTGGCGAGATGGCTCTCGACCCGGTGCCTACCGATCTTGCGCTCGCCGCTGACGGCTCGCTCTTCTCCGGTCTCCTGAGTGGTGGACCGTTCCCGCCAGGCGCGGCGAAGGTTGTCAGCGTCGCCCAGGATGGCACCCTCTCGGATGTCGCGACCGGCTTGACGATGGTCGTTGGGGTTGAGGTTGGTCCGGATGGCCACCTGTACGCCACGCAGTTGTCGGCCAACTTCCTCGGCGAAATGCCGGAGCCGGGCAGCGTCGTTCGGTTGATGGAAGACGGATCCCACACACCGGTGGTTGACGGCCTGGTGCTGCCGAACGGTATCGCATTCGACGCCGATGGCAACCTCCTGGTGGTCGTGAACACGGTCAGCATGGGCGAGCCGAATGGCCAGGTCCTGCGCTGTGAGGGTGTTGCGGCGGCGGCCGATTCGTCGCCAGAGGTGACCATCGAGTTGTCCGACATGCAGTACACGCCGTCGAGCTTCACGGTGCCGGCGAACCAGGATGTCACGATCAAGCTCGTGAACACCGGTTTCGCGACGCATGACGTCTCGATCGATGCACTGGGGATCAAGTCGAAGATGCTCGCCGCAGGCGAAGAAGTTGAGCTCACGGTGAACCTACCTGCAGGAACGTACGGTTTCGGGTGTGATGTCCCCGGACACCGCATCGCCGGAATGACGGGCGTCATCGAGGCGGTTGAATAGCCGCCTGACCTGGACCAGACCCACACAACAGGCGACGCCCGGAGCGATACCAGCTCCGGGTGTCGCCTCTTAAGGAACGCTGGTTCGATCAAACGGCATATCTACTGTCGGGTCGGGCTGTGTTCCTGGCGATGCGGTGTGCATGGCACGCGCCGTTCGACCCGGTTGCGCGCGGGACGTCACCGCTCGGTCCGAGGCAGGGATCTTACGAATTATGCGGATGGTCGTCGGAGCGAGTGCTGCCCTGGATGACTTCGATGAGGCCGGGTTCCTGCCCAAGCTCGAAGCTATGGATGACCTCGAGGTCGGGATAGGGCTCTCCGGTGCTGATCTTGACGATGTCGATAGCGTCAACGCGGAAGGCGCCGAACTGTTGGTCACGGAACGGCGTCAGCGAGGCGACGAGGTTCCCAATGGGGGCGGAACCTGTGTAGTGGGCGATGGTGACGACCGGCAAGTAGGCGTACCGATAACTGGGCGGAACCTTGACGAAGTCGGTGAATCGGCCCTGGATCCGAGAGAGCCAGCCGTTGTCATGGACATCCAGGAATGCGGCGTCGACGAAGGAGTTGACGCCACCGAGCGTCACATCGAACGGCGCAAACTCGCTGATCGCGTGTCGTGACTGGGAGATGAACTCATCCAGCCACACCTGGGTGATATCGGTGCGATGCGTGGGTGTGCCGGTCAGGAAGCCCAGCTCCTGCACGGCGATGTGGAGAAACCTGTCGGGGTGGAGGCGGACGAATGGGAAGTCGTCCAGCACTTCCCGGAGGGCTGCCAGGTTTTCGCTGAGGGCGGATTGTGGAACACGGACACAGCAGAAGACGAACTCGCCACCCCTGGCACTCCACTCGGGGCTGTCATGGCGACCATCCACCACTTCGTTGACCTGACGCAGATGCTGCCAGATGCGGCGGAACGCTTCGTCCTGCTCTGTAGGGACATCGGGCAGCCACCAGAATGGATGTCTCCATTTCAGTACCCACCCGATGCTCTTTCGTACCAGTTGTTTGTATGAGAGGTTAATCAACGCCCTTGATCAGGATCTCAGCGGTACCGCCCGGGGTGTCGACCGTGACCCGATCCCCAACTTTCTTGCCGAGAAGCTGTTTGCCCATCGGCGATTCCTCGGAAATCTTGCCGGAGATCGGCTGTGCCTCCGCCGGACCGACGAGCTGGTACACCTCTTCCTCGCCGTCGAAGTCGACCGTGACCTTCCGGCCGAGGGCAACCACGCCCTTCGCACCCCTGGGCTTGTCGTCGATGATCTCCGCGTTGCGAAGCGTTTCCTCTAGCTCGCTGATCCGCTTCTCGATCATCGCCTGGTCCTGGCGGGCGACGTCGTAGGCCGCATTCTCGCGGAGGTCGCCATGGGAGCGGGCCTCGGCGACCGCATCCACGATCTCCGGTCGCTTCACCTCGATGAGCTCGCGGAGCTCCTTGCTGACGCGCTCATAACCTTCACGCGTAAAGGGGACTTTTTTTCGCTCGGTCATGTAATCCTCGTATTGTCTTCAACGCACTTCCAGGGTGCCGTAAACGCAAAAATGATGCCGGTATGAAATGAGAAGGCCAGGAAGGGTTCCAGCCCAAGGCCCGGGAACCCTTCCCGCCTTCTCTCAATGTCGGCGTCCAGAGTGGCGATCATACTACGAGTGACGGGTACAACGTCCAGTCGCCACTCTCGCCGAGATATTACTCGAATTCGAACGTGGCTTCTATCTCGACACTGATCTGGTTCGGCAGCGCCACGAAGCCGACCGCCGACCGGGTGTGGCGACCTGCCTCACCGAGCACGTCGACGAGGAGGTCGGAGCAACCGTTCATCACCTTTGGATGGTCGCCGAACGACGGGTCGGAATTAACCATGCCCAGGATCTTGACCGTCCTGGTGATGCGGTCGAGCGATCCGAGGGCATCTTTCGCGGTCGCGAGGAGTTGCAGCCCAACGCTCTTCGCTGCCTCGTAGCCTTCCTCAACCGATACCTCTGCCCCGAGCTTGCCCTTCTTGTGTTCAGCCGAGGGGCCGGTGCCACTGATAAACAGCAGGTTGCCGACGGTGTGATAACGGACGTAGTTTGCCGCCGGGTTGATCGGATCGGGAAGCTCGAGACCGAGTTCTTCCAGTCGTTTATCGACGCTCATAAACAGATTCCTCCAATTGGGATGATCAGCGGATGCCGAGCACTCCGGCGATCCGTTCGACCGCCTGGCTGAGGTCGTCGTCGCTTGTGGCGAAGGACATCCGGAAATGGCCGGCGCCGGCATCGCCGAAGGCCGTACCCGGGACAACGGCGACATGCGCCTCGTCCAGGATCTTCTTCGCCAGCGCGGCATCGTCCAGCCCGGTTTCCCGGCCATCGGCGAAGACGTAGAAAGCGCCCTCGATCGTCGGGACCTTGAGGCCCTTCACGCCATTCAGCCCATCTGTGACGAGTTTCCGGCGACGATCCCATGCGGACACCATCTCGTTAATAATGTCCTGCGGTCCTTCATATGCGGCGACACCACCTGCCTGTGCGAACGATGTCGCGCAGGTGACCGAATGGCTGTGTACCGTCGCGATCTTCTTTATAAAGGCATCCGGGCCGGCAACGTAGCCCAGGCGCCAGCCGGTCATTGCGTAGGCCTTGGACAGGCCATTGAAGGTCAGCGTGCGCTCGTGCATGTCCGGAAGGGTCGCGATACTGATGTGGCGGTTGCCGTCGTAGATGATCTTCTCGTACATCTCATCGGTGAAGACGAGCAGGTCGTGCGCCTTCGCGAAGTCGGCGAGGATGGTCAACTCCTCCTCGGTGGCGACGCGGCCGGTCGGGTTATTGGGCGAGTTGAGGAGGATGATCCGTGTTTCGGGCGTCACATGCTGCTCGAGGACGTCTTGCGTAATCGCGAAGTTCGTGTCCGGATCGAGGCCAACGTGAATCGCGCGACCACCGGCAAGCTCCACCATCGGGGTATAGGAGACCCATGCCGGCTCGAGGATCATGACATCCACGCCCGGCTCGACGAACGCCATCGCGGCCTGGAACAGTGCCGCCTTGCCACCCGGGGTGACGATGATGCCCTTGTTGACATCGACGGAGATGCCGTTGTCGTTCTTCAGCTTGTTCGCGATCGCGTTGCGGAGCGCCGGAGTGCCCGGGCTCGAGACATAGTGCGTCTCGCCCGAGTTCATGGAGTCGATGGCCGCCTGGCGGATGTGTCCAGGGGTGATGAAGTCCGGATCGCCGCCGCCGAGATCAATGACATCCACGCCCTGAGCCTTGAGCTGACGAGCCTGCTCCGAGATCGCCAGGGTAGGGGAGGGCGACGCGTTCCTGACGCGCGCGGCAAAGAAGTCGTCCGGTGTCCTCGATGTGCTCACAATCTGCGCTCCTGATTCACTCCGTGGGCTGTCCTGTTGGCTGCAGTGTACCTGTTTCCGGTGTGTTTGCGGCCTCGTTCCGGGAGGATGTTGCGGAGTGGCGGGCTGACTTGTGCGTTGCGTTTGGGCGATGCTGGTCCTCATTTGGCCAAATTGCCCAATGCACTGTGAATGTGCGGAGGTCCGGGAACCATTTTGGCCCCGGAGGCGTTGAAGATACCAAGCGATCGTACCAACCAATTCAGGCCCATGCCTGATATTGTATGGACAGATTCCCGCAACAAGGTCAGTCATCCGGTGGCCATGGGCCCGGAGTGATCGAGACTGCATGGAAGGTGTGAGAAGAATGCGATTCCCGGGGTTCGCCAGGCTGCTGGCGATTTTTGCATTGGTATTGACGGCGCTCGTGCCTGCTGGCGCGAGTGCGCAGGCGACGAGCTACACGTCCCAACTGACCGGTCAAGTCATCGAGACGACTGCGCCGTGGTCGGTCGACGAGAGCGGCTCCGAGGTATCGGACGGCGCCGAGTTCGTGACGCTCCTCGGGACCTACGACGGCATGATCGTCGCCTGGCTGCCGGCGGGCACCGATCTCGTTGCGGCGCGGGACATCTTCCTGACCGAGTTCTCCTCGGTCTTCTCTTCCATGCAGCAGATCGACCGCGGAGCATACGGGAACGTCAGTTATTCGCTGGATGTCGCCAATTTCGAGGGGATTGAGGTCGGCGTCTTCTCCCTGTTCCTGGGCCAGCGGGAGAGCGGCTACGTCGAGTATTACCTCTACTTCAGTCCGGTAATGATGTTCGCGGACGGCATGGCTTCGGCGAAGGCCAATGTCACCGTCGGCGGCGCTCCGGTCTTTGATGGCGTGGATCCGACCGGCCTGCAGGAGTTCCTGAACCAGAATGCGGGCATCAGCGGCGGATCGACAGCGCAGCCAGATACGAATGTCATTGCCGAGGATCCTGAAGCGTCGGCTGGCTCGGAAGATCCCCAGCCCACCGCGGTTCCGGGGAATGGTGATGCCGAAGGCGCTGCCTATCTCTCCTCGATCCAGGGCGAGATCGACTACCTGCAGACGACACTCGATGACTTCTGGGAGAACCTCAATTCGATCGAGACGAACCCCGCCGCGATCGATGAGATGGACCGCATCGCCGCCGAGTGGGTCGCCTACCCCGACCGGGCGGCGGGCATCGTCGCGCCAGACCGGCTCCTTCCGTTCGATGCCGGTTATCGTGACCTCGCGACGAATGTCGAAACCCTCGGCAACAACTGGTTCACGATGACGGACGCGTTGCTGTCCGGCGACGACGCAGCCTACGAAGCGGCATTCCAGACGTTCGCTGACCAGTATGACCTCGTGCAGGGCGGCGTAACAGAGCTGGAAATGGGCCTTGAGATCCAGCTTTCGCTGGAAGAGACAGGCGGTGCCGGAGAGGGCACCGAGGTCGCGCCTACCGCTGAGGCGCCGGCGCCGACCGAGGTCGCCACTGGCGGCGGGAGCGCCGAAGGGGAGGCGTATCTCGCGGAGCTCCAGGCCGAGCTGGACTACCTGCAGGGCACGCTGGACACCTTTATCGTGGCGTTCGCCGGCATTACCGGAGGGGACCCGGAAGGGGCCGCCGCAGAGATCAACCGCATCGCCGCGGAGTGGGTCAGCTACCCGGACCGAGCCGCGTCTATCGTGGCGCCGGCGGGATACGAGGATATTGACAGCTCGTACCGGACGCTTGTCGGCAATATCGAGGCGCTTGGCGTTGCCTGGTATGGATTCGTTGATGCGCTGCAGGCCGGAACGGATACCGATCAACCCCTGAGCGCGTTCCTCGAGATTATGGGGACGGTGCAGGAGCAGGTCGACGTCCTGAACAGCAGCCTGGCTGTCACGGGTTCCGGTGGCGATACGACTGGAGAGACAGCCTCCACGGACACTGAGGTCGCGTCGACCGAGGTGGCGGAGACCGGCGAAGAAGATGACCCGGTGTCGGAGGGGACGCGAGGCGATACGACCGTCCGTGAGGATATCGAGAACGAGACGGAGACCGGACAAACAGGTCCGCAAGTCGATCCGGAGTCGTTCGAGGCGCTTGGACTGGTCGAGGAGGGTCTCTATGAGAGCCCGCAGCATGGCGTTGCGGTGACCTGGGACGAGTCGCTTCTCTTCGCTGGCGACCTGACAGACCCGATCATCTCCGAGGCCGCGACCGGGCGGGATTCGATCGTCTTGGAGATCGCGACCGGCCCGCTTGGGCTCTATTACGTCGATATCGTGCCCGCCGCGAACGATGACCCCGAGAGCTTTGCCGAGTATTGGGCGAGCGACGAGTACCTCGGGGATATCGGTGGTGAGCTGCTGATGTTCGACACGAGCCGTTCCGGCTCTGCAGCGGTACTGACGCGCGAATACCTGGAGGACGGGTCGCCGATCATCTCCATGCGGGAAGTCTCCTGCGGCGGAGAGGGCTGCGACGTCCTGGTCGTCGCGCGGGTGTTCTCGATGGAAGCAGATTTCGACGAGGTGTTCTCGACCGTTCGCCGGTCCGTGGAGGCGGATGGCGAGCGACTGATCTCGGTCTTCACCAACCGGGATATCTCGACCGCGCTGGAGCCGTAGCACGGCGCGCATTCCTTCTGGGGCAGGGTATCGCGTGCCACGTGCGGGCGCGATGGAACCGGTCAGGCGAATGTGGCGTTGACGCTGCAGAGGCGGATCGATGAGGCCGCCTGGCCGGAAGAGAAAGTGAGAGGTCATGGAACGGCTGAATCGAGTAGTGAGACTGTTGCTCCTCGCGATGGTCGCCCTGGTCGGCCCGCTCGGGGCGGCCTCGCAGATCGCTTCTGCGCAGGGCGCCGCGACGGGCGGCGATACGTATGTTTCCGAGCTGAGCGACATCGAGGTCGAGGTTTTCGGTGACGTCGCGATTGCAGACGCCTTCACCGAGCAGTATGAGCATGGTGAAGGTGAGATCGTCGAAATCACCACCGACTTCGCTCGCGTGCAGGTGGCGTTCTTCGATGACACCGATGATCCGGCCACAACGGTTGACCTCTACAACTCCGGGTTCGAAACCGCGAGCGAAGGCTATATGCTCATCGACCGCGGCGCTGACGGAGACGTTGCCTGGGGGCTTTCCTCGGCGGAACTGAATGGCGAAGAGGTCTACTTCTACATCCGTGTGACCCCTGATGTTGTCGGGAACGTCGACGTCATGCAGTCGATTTTGGCGACGCAGGATGAGTTCCTCGACGAGTTCGAGATCATCCAACAGGATGTTGAGGTCGACGGAGAGGAAGCGTTCGCGGACGTCGACGTTCGCGACCTCGAAGCCATGCTCGAGGATGGTGGCAGCGGTACGGCAGTCCCGGAAGAGGACGACATCGCCGGCACGATCGCGGAAGACGATGATGACGACACCGATACCAGAGGCCGCACCGGTTCGGCCGGGGCGGGCGAGGTGTACGTCTCGGAGGTCTC
>CAZVAA010000018.1:0-24721 GCA_964624125.1 uncultured Sphaerobacteraceae bacterium
CGCGGGCGAGCCGATCATCGGTATGCGAAAGGTTTTGGCGGAACTGACCGGGCATTCAGGCGGTGCGTGATATCGACCTGCGGTCGACCGGCAGCGAGTCCTTGGATCGACTGCCCTTATGTGGGGTCATTTTGTGCTCGTCGCCGCTCGGTTGCCTGTTATGCCGCTCCGCGGCATCGGGCGGATCCATTCGACTCGCGGCGCTCGCTCAGGACAGGCTCTCTTTCAGGGTCCGCCCCTACGAGGGCAAACGCCGTCGCTCATCTTGTAGGGGGTGACCTCGAAGAGTTGTCACCCCATCGCCCGCAGGGCGATTTGGCATTCCCCGACCCCGGACACGAGGTCCGGGGCTACGGGAACGGGGCGAGGCTGGTTATCCCTGTTGATCGAGAAGGGTGATGTCGCAGGTGATATCGCCGTCGGTGTCGGCGGTGATGCGGATGAAGTTGCCCTCGCGACCCTCGATCCATTCGGTCTCGAGGCGGTCGCCGGTGTCCTTGTCGCTGCAGGCGAAGCGGGGCTCGGTATCGGTGCGGAGCATGAGGTCAATCTCGTCTCCGTCGTAGGCGGCGCGGTCGAAGCTGACCCAGCCGCCATCGTTGGTGAGGAGCCACGGCTCACCTTCGGCGGTGATCTCGCCGCTGGAGGCTTGCACCAGCGCCTCGGTGCCTTCCCGCTCGCAGCCTTCGGCGTTGGAGCCGTCCTCACAGGTCGCGACGTTCACGGCGATCGTGGTGCGCTCGTCGGGATCGTCACCGGTGCCGGGTGTGGCATCGGGCTCCGCGAGCAACGCGATGCCGATGCCGGTGAATTCAGAGAAATGCGCCTGGGGGTTGACGACTTCAACCGGGGCAAATCCCGGATCGACCGTTGACATATGAATGGCGACCATCAGCTCGCGCTCGGGATCGGTTGGCGCCTCCACCTCGCAGCGACCGTCGTCGCCTGTCTCGCACCGCTCGGCGAAGTCGATCTCGTCGTTCCAGACGGTGACGGAGATGCCTTCGGCGGGGGTGCAGCCGTGATCTTCCATGACCTGCTCCGGTGAGAAGCGTCCGCCGGTCGGGAGCATCTTGTTGCCCGGGTCACGCTCGCAATAGGCGAGCAGGATCGGGAAGTCGAGCGTGTGCACGTCCATGTCCTGTGCCGCGGCGTTGCCCATGCCGAGCACCAGGCCGAGCACGGCGAAGATGGCGATGAGTGGTTGGGGAAACGGTATCCGCATCGAGGGCTCCTCCGCATGTACGTACATCGTTGTCCCAACTATAGCCGGTTGTGTGCCAGGGTGTCATGGCCGGTTGGGCGGGAACCGTCGAGGGCATCCAATCTGCGACGTTTGCGGTGGCCGTGGAATGTTGCGGCCCGAGAGACGTCGAGAAACGAGGAAATCCATGGTACTTCGAAGACACCTTTCCCGACGGGACCTGACGAAAACGATGATTGGCGGATCCGCGGCGATGGCTGGACTGACCGTCGCGACACGAGGGTTCGCGCAGGAGGTCGCGACCCCGGTGGACGGGTCGACTCCGGAAACGACAGGCGGGCCGGGGTTGCCCGAGGGCGCAACGTTGATCGCTGAAGGGCTGTGGAATCCGCGGTTCGTGCGTCGCGGGCAAGATGGCACGTTGTACATCACCGAGCAGGGGCTTGGCGGCGACGAGGTGATCTCGCAGCCGGAGACTGGTGTGACGGAAGCAGAGGGGTCGCCAGTTCCCGGCGCGACCCCGGTGACCGAGGCGACCCCGGAACCGGAGGGATCGCCGTCGACGCGCGGCTACACCGGCCAGCTTTCGATGATCGCGCCAGACGGCACGCAGACGGTGCTGGTCGAAGGGCTCGCCTCCTACAGCGATGGCGTGGGCGCGCATGGCGTCGCGCTGGGTGTCGGTGAGGTGTATTACGCGGTCGGTGGCATGGCCGTGCAGATGGGGCTGGAGCCGCTCGATGGCGAGAACACCATCTTCCGGTATGTGCTGGAGACGGGCGAGCTGAGCGAGATTGCCGAGCTCGGCACCTTCGAGGTGGAGAACAACCCGGACGGCGCCGATGTGAACCCGAACCTGTACATGATCGATCACGGCCCGGAAGGCAACCTGGTCGTGGCCGATGCCGGCGGGAATACGATCTTCAATGTCGATATTGCGTCGGGGGCGTTCGACCTCGCTGGCGTGGTGCCGGAGGTGACGGAGCTTGGCGACAATGTCGACATGAGCCAGGTGATGGGTTCTGGCCAGGCGGTGCCGACGTCGGTCGTTGTCGGGCAGGACGGAACGGTGTACATCGCTGTGTTGCGAGAGGCGTGGCCGGCCGATGTCCCGTCGATCCTGACGATGGATGACGACGGCATGTTCTCGCCGTTCGAGACGGACGTGCCGTTGGCATGGACGGTGGCGATGGCGCAGGGGCCCGACGGTAACCTGTATGCGAGCCAGTTGTTTGGCGAGATGACCGAGCAGGGGCCAGGACCGGGCAGCGTCGTCCGCATCGGACCAGACGGCACGGTCGAGCCGGTGGTCGAGGGCGTGATGATGCCGCACGGGTTGACGTTCGACCCGGAGGGCAACATGTTCCTGACGATCAACACGATGATGTCGGGGCCGAACGCACCGGCAGGGATGGTGATCCGAATGGATGGTGTCGCCCCGGCGATCGGCTAGGGACCCGCCTCCTCAATACCAGGCACACGGGCCGGCCTCATGAGGCCGGCCCGTGGTGCGTGTCGCGGTGGTACGTGGATCGCTGGTCGCCCGTTGCGTGTCCATTGGGCCGACACGGCTTCGCGGGTGTGGCCCCTGCGGCGGGTATCCCGCTCGGGACGGCATTAGTTGAGGACGGCGTTGACGTCCAGGGTGTCGAGGAAGAGGGCCGCGCCGCCGATGGTGCCGGCGTTGTCGCCAAGGCCGGAGAGGACGATCTCGACATCGTGGATGGCGTCCCACAGGGCGCGCTGGCGGACTTCGCTGGTGACGCTCTGGAGGAAGAGCTCGCCGAACTCGGCGATCGAGCCGCCCATGACGACCAGTGACGGGTTCATGAGGTTGATGAGGTTGGCGAGCGCAATGCCGACCCAGCTCCCTGCTTCCGTGATGACCTCGCGCACGGCGGGGTCACCGGCTTCGGCGGCTTCCTGCAGGCGCTCGATGGAAAGGCTGCCGAGTTCGGCCATGGAGAGCTCGCCGTCCCCGCCGGACTGGCGGCGAATGCGGGTGCGCGCTTCGCGAATCAGCGCGGACTCGGATGCGAGCATGTGCAGGCAGCCGTGGTTGCCGCAGGCACAGGCGGGGCCATCGGGGAGCACGGTGGTGTGGCCCAGTTCACCGGCGGAGCCGCCGTGGCCGGTATAGAGCTGACCGTCGACGACGATCCCGGCGACGATCCCTGTCCCGATGTGGACATAGAGGAGGTGGTCCGGGGCTCCCTTCTTGTGATGATGGCCTTGCCAGTATTCGCCGAGGGCGGCTGCCTTGGCGCGGTTGGTGACCGTGACCGGGATGCCCAGCTTGTCCTCGAGCATGGTGGCGATCGGCACCTGTTCCCATCCATAGGGAACCGATTGCATCACCTTGCGGCCGGAGGGGTCGACCAGCCCCGGCACACCGACGCCAAGTCCGAGGATGGGCGCCGTGGCTTTCGCGCGCAGTTCATCGACACATTCGACCAGCGCGTTGACGAACCCTTCGGGGTCGGTCGCGCTGTTGGTGCGCTCGGCCCAGGCAACGGGGCCGGCGAGGAGGTCGGCGAGGACGACATGGACGCCGTGCTCGGTGAACTGGGCACCGACCACGAGGCGGATGTCCGGCTTGAACTTGAGCACCACCTGGCTGCGGCCGCGGCTAGGCTGGCGCTTGCCGACCTCGGCGATCATCCCGCGCTCCATCATGTGGGAGATGGTCTCGGATACCGTGGCCTTGCTGAGGCCGGAGAGCCGCACGAGGTCGGTGCGGGTGGTTTCCGGGTGTGCCCTGAGCAGATCGAAGAGGGTGCCGTGACTTGCCTGTCCTTGTCCTGCCATAAACGTATCCTCGGTTCGTCCGGTAGGTGAACGAAGCGGCGTGCGGTCTGACCCCTGCCGCGATCATGAATGTCAGTCGCCCTGGGCGAGACGTATCAACTCAAAAAACTGTTGGGCATCCATAGTAATACGAAGCGTGCAATTCGGGAAATCCTGGCGTCATGCCCGTAGGCCGGATTCCAGACATTGACATCCTATATTCGTCACGGTAGCCTGTCTATAGTTCGATGTGCGAACGAAATCGCCTGGATGATCCGGTCAGAGCGGAAGGGTTCGCCGCATGGTATGCGCGTGGCGCTTCTGCCGCCGGGTATGCGAAAGGATTCGGTTCACCATGTCGTTTTCTACGGGCAAGTCGAGAATTTCCCGCCGACGTTTCGCCCAGGTTTCCGCCGGCGTCGCCGGCGCGGCGATTGCCGCCCCGGCAGCGGTGGGCGCTCGCTCGCGGCGCTACCATCCGGCCATGCTGCAGACCGACCCGGTTGCGGGCAAGGTCCTGATGTGGGCGTACCCGCTCGTCGGGGGCGGCGACCAGGCCGCCAATGAAGAGCTGTGGGCGAGTGTGGCGTCGAGCTTCAACGCCGAGTTCCCGGATGTCGAGGTGCAGGTCGAGGTCCAGCCGTGGACGCAGCGCAACGAGAAGCTGACGACGGCGCTGGCGGCGAATGCCGGCCCGGACGTCGGGTACCTGAACGACGACTTCATCCCGCAGCACGGTGGTGATGGCAACCTGCAGCCGCTGGATGATGTGCTGGGCGATGATGCCGACGACTTCACCGAATCGTCGCTTGCCTCGATGTCGGTGGACGGCACGCTGTACGCGCTGCCGATCCTCGGCTCGGTCACGACGATGGTCTACAACCTCAACATCTTCAACGAGCTGGGGATCTCCGAATTCCCGGGGACGTGGGATGAGCTGCTGGAGCTGGGACCGACGATTCGCGATGCCGGGTACAAGCTGACGTCGTATGCCGGATCGCTGGAGAGCTCGCTCAACCACTCGTACTTCCCGCACCTGTGGCAGGCGGATGGTGATGTCCTGAACGAAGACATGACCGCGTCGGCGTTCAACTCGGAAGCTGGCATCGAGGCGCTGGAATTCGTGAAGACGCTGTACCAGGAAGAGTTCATCGACCAGGGCGAGGCCGTGACCCCGCCACCGCCGGGCGGTGGCCTCGTGATGGAGGGCCAGGTCGCGGTCAACATGTACGCCGACAACAACGGCACCCGCCAGTACGTGGAAGCCTGGGGCGGTGAGGACACGGTCAGGATCGGCCCGCCGCTGGAGCACAAGGTGCAGACGAGCTACGGCACGTCGGCCGGCTTCGGTGTCTTCAAGAACGCGCAGGATCCGGATGCGGCCAAGGCGTGGGTGAAGTACATCACCGGCCCCGAAGCGATGCCGGAGATCATCGGCCCGGGCGGCTACATGTCCCCGCGCGCATCGCTGGTCGGCCTGCATGAGGGCGACCCGATCCTCGGTGAGTTCGAGAAGTACGTGGACCAGATGCATGGTGGCGTGCGCCACCGGCTGGCCCGCCAGATCATCTCCACGATGGCGCCCTACCTCCAGGCGGCGTTCATCGGTGACCAGTCGGTCGAGGATGCCCTCGCGACGGCCGCCGACGATGTCGACCGGCTGCTCGAGCGCGGGTAGCGCCCGGCACCTCCGTCGCCGGCCGGTGGCCACCAGGTCGCTGGCCGGCGCGGATCACCTTCGTTTTCTCCGTATTCGGGAAAGTTCGTCTTGAGCACGATTATCCACCCCAAACCACCATCCCTGTGGCGGCGCCTCGAGCCGCACCGGGTCGGCTTTGCCTTCATCCTGCCGGTCCTGATCCTGTTTCTCACGTTCCGTATCTGGCCGGCGATCAACGGATTGCTCCTGAGCTTCCAGGACTACCGGCTCTCGGGAGAGTCCACCTGGATCGGGGTGCAACACTTCCGCGATCTCTGGGGCGACAAGATCTTCTGGGGCGCGTTGCGGGTGACCGCGCTGTATGCGGCGATCTCGGTGCCGCTCACGACCGTGGTCTCGATGGCGCTGGCGCTGCTGATCAACCGGGCCGTTCGTGGCATCAGCATCTACCGGGCGATCTACTTCCTGCCCTATGTGACCAGCCTCGTGATGATCTCGGTGATCTGGTCGTGGGTCTACCGGGCAGATGGTGGCTTGCTGAACAGCATGCTCGTCGGTATCGGGCTGGAGCCGGTTCGCTGGTTGCAGGATGCCGACCTGGTGATCCCCTCGCTCGCCGTGATGGCGACGTGGAAGGGGGTTG
This sequence comes from uncultured Sphaerobacteraceae bacterium, assembly GCA_964624125.1. Lineage (GTDB taxonomy): Bacteria > Chloroflexota > Chloroflexia > Thermomicrobiales > UBA6265 > UBA6265. The sequence goes on from CAZVAA010000018.1 coordinate 6,295, forward strand.
GATACTCGATGATGATCCTGCTCGCCGGCCTCAAGGCAATCCCGGAAACGCTGACCGAGGCCTCGCAGGTCGATGGCGCGACGTCGTGGCAGACGTTCTGGCGCGTCACGCTGCCGTTGTTGAAGCCGGTGCTCTTCTTTGTGATCGTGATCGAGACCATCGGGTCGTTCCAGGTGTTCGACACGATGTATGTGATGACCAATGGCGGTCCGGTCCGGGCGAGCTACTCCCTCGTTTACATGCTGTATGACGAGAGCTTCAAGTTCCAGAACTTCGGATATGCCTCCGCGATCGGAATGGTGCTGTTCGCGATCACGTTCGGCGTGATGATGATCCAGCGCCTGATGTTTGGAAAGTCGGATTCATGAGCGCGGCCAAGCCTGTTGAAACCACCCCCGTGATCGATCCGGCGAAGGACGAGAGCGGCATCGTCACCGGCAAGGCGGCGATCCCGGCGCCGGTGCGGAAGACCGGCCTCTATATCGTGCTGACCGCGGTCGCGATCGTCATGGCGTTCCCGTTCGTGGCGATGATGCTGATGTCGTTCCGGCCCGAGAACGTCGTGAGCCTGACCGACATCCTGTTCTCGAACGAGTGGACGCTCGACAACTTCCGGCTGCAGCTCCGCAACGACTCGATGCTGCGGTGGATCCTCAACTCCTTCATCTATTCGCTGGTGTCGGTTGTTTTCGTCCTGATCCTGTGCTCGGCGGCCGGGTACGCCTTCGCGAAAAAGCGATTCTTCGCGCGGGACAAGATTTTCTGGCTCTTCATCGCGATGCTGGTGGTGCCGACGCAGGTCACGCTGGTGCCGCTGTTCATCCTGCTGGTGCAGCTGGACGGCGCGAATACGTACTGGGGCCTGATCGCGCCGACGCTGGCGAACGCGCAGGGCGTGTTCCTGATGCGGCAGTACATCATGGGCATCCCGGACGACCTGATCGAGGCGGCGAAGCTGGATGGGGCATCCGAGTTCCGTATTTTCTGGCAAGTGGTCTTGCCGCTGACGATACCGGTCCAGGCGACGCTGGGTATCTTCGTGTTCCTCTGGCACTGGAATGATTTCCTGTGGCCGTTGATCGTGGCGCAGACGAACGACATGCGCACGCTGACGGTCGGCCTGGCGACGCTGCAGTCGCTGGTGCCATCGACCAACTCGATGATGGCGGCTGCCGCTATCAGCTTTTTCCCGAGCTTGCTCATTTTCATCATTGCCCAGCGGTACATCGTGCAGAGTATCGCGACCGCTGGCATCAAGGGCTAACACGCCGGGCGAGGCGTACCTCGCGCGCAAACAAGGAGCCGGATCATGGTTGCTACGACGAAACATTCTCCTGGAATCTCCTCGGTGGAGGAGCTGGACGACCTGTTGACAACACCGTCCGATGACCTGGTGCAGGATCTCGCCTCGCTGGATGGCGATGTGATGGTCATCGGCGCCTCGGGCAAGATGGGTCCGACCCTCGTCCGGCTGGCGCAGCGGGCGCTGGACCAGGCCGGTGGCGGGAAGAAGGCGATCGCGGTCGCCCGCTTCTCGGATGCCTCGGCTCGCGAGCAGCTGGAAAACGCCGGGGTGACGACGATCGCGGCGGATATGCATGACCCGAAGGCGCTGGCGGAGCTGCCGGACGCGCCGAATATCGTCTACATGCTCGGCACGAAGTTCGGCACGACCGGGCGAGAGTACCTGACGTGGGCGACGAACGCCGGGGTCTCGGGCAAGGTCGCCGAGCGGTTCCCGGAATCGCGCTTCACCGTGTTCTCTTCAGGGAACATCTACCCGTTCCGGCCGGTGACGCAGGGCGGGGCAACCGAAGACGTGGCCCCTGACCCGGTTGGGGAATACGCGCAGTCGTGCCTCGCGCGGGAGCGGATGTTCGAGCATGCATCGGTGACCAATGGCACGCCGGTATCGATCTTCCGGCTGAACTACGCGATCGACCTGCGGTACGGCGTGCTGTGGGACATCGCCAACCAGGTGTACCAGGGGCAGCCCGTCGATATCACGATGGGGAACGTGAACGTGATCTGGCAGGGCGATGCCAACACCATGGCCTTGCGGATGCTCACCGAGGCGAGCTCGCCTCCGGCGATCTTCAACGTGACGGGGCCGGAGACGATCCCGATGCGGTATGTGGTCGAGGAGTTCGCGGCGCGGTTCGGAGTCGAGCCGAAAGTCGAGGGCGAGGAAGCAACCGATGCGCTGCTGAACAACGCGGCCAAGGCGTTCAAGTACTTCGGGTATCCGACCGTGCCGCTGCAGACGATGATCGACTGGGTGGCGGAGTGGATCAAGGCCGGTGGCCCGACGCTCGACAAGCCGACCCACTTCCAGGCTCGCGACGGCCGGTTCTAGGGCCGAATGCTTTGCCGTATCCCCGGGCCACCTGTCCGGGGATACGACGATATCCGTTACAAGGACCCGAAAATGATCACTAAACCGTCTCTCCGGCCAGAAATTCATGACCTGCTCCATACCGGCACCGTGATTCCCGCGCACCCGCTGGCGCTGAATGCCGACCGGAAGCTCGATGAGCGGCGACAGGCCGCCCTGACCCGCTACTACCTCGATGCGGGGGCTGGCGGGCTCGCGGTCGGCGTGCACTCCACGCAGTTCGAGATCCGGCAGGAGGGGATGTACAAGGACGTCCTGCAGATCAGCGCCGAGACCGCGAGGGAGATGCGCCCGGATGAGCCAACGATCATGGTTGGCGGAATGTCCGGCCCGACGAAGCAGGCGGTGGCCGAGGCGGAGACCGCCGCGGAGCTCGGGTATGACCTCGGGATGGTCAGCCTTGGCGGGCTGTCGGACTGGTCGGACGATGAGTTGGTGGCGCACATCGACGAGATCACGAACGTCCTGCCGGTGGTCGGGTTCTACCTGCAGCCGAGCGTTGGTGGGCGACCGCTGGGCTATCGCTTCTGGCGATCGGTGTCCGAGCTGGAGGGCGTGAAGGCGATCAAGATGGCGCCGTTCAACCGCTACTGGACGCAGGACGTCGTGCGGGCGGTGGTGGAGTCGTCGCGCCGGGACGATATCGCGCTCTACACGGGCAACGACGACAACATCATCCCGGACCTGCTGACGACGTTCCGGTTCATGGTTGACGGCGAGCCGGTCGAGAAGCGGATCGTTGGTGGCCTGCTCGGGCACTGGGGCTTCTGGACGCGCGAAGTGGTGAAGCAGCTCAAGGAGTGCCACCGGGCGGTGGAGACGCAGGACGGCGCGGAGCTGCAGCGGTTGCTGACGCTGGGCGTCGCGGTGACCGATGCGAACGCGGCGGTGTTCGATCCGCATCACGAGTTTGCCGGGTGCATCCCGGGTATCCACGAGATCCTGCGGCGGCAGGGGCTGCTGGAGGGCCGGTGGTGCCTGAACCCGGACGAGGAGCTGTCGCCGGGGCAGATGCAGGAGATTGACCGGGTGTACGCGGCGTATCCGGAGTTGAACGACGACGAGTTCGTCCGCGAGAACCTGGACCGGTGGCTGAAATAGGCTGAGCCGAACCGGGAATGTGCGCAAGACCGGCCCGCGTGGCCGGTTTTTGCGTTCGTGGGGTGTTCCCGGTCGGGAATGCGATGTGCGATATTTCGGCCATGTATCCGGGGATTGTCCCGGTATGTGTGGGGATCAGGCAAGGGACAAGGGGTTTCGATGACCATCAGTGAACAGGATATCCAGATCGACCGGACGCCACAGTTGATGGTGGTGTATGCGAGCATGCGCGATGGTCGCCGGGGAAAGGCCGTGGGGGAGTGGTTCATGGGGTTTGCGCGGGAACACGGCTCGTTCGATGTGGTGGTGGCTGACCTGAAGGAGATCGACCTGCCGTTGATGACGGAGCCGAACCACCCGAGCATGAAGCAGTACACGCAGGAGAAGACGTGGGAGTGGAGCCGGATGGTGGATGCCGCCGACGCCTTCGTGTTCGTGACGCCCGAGTACAACTACACCGCGCCGGCGCCATTGGTCAACGCCATCGATTATCTCTCGCAGGAATGGGCGTACAAGCCCGTTGGGCTGGTGAGCTATGGCGGGGTTTCCGGCGGGCTGCGCTCGGCGCAGAGCATCAAACCGCTGATTACCACGATGAACATGATGCCGCTCAAGGAGGGTGTCATGGTCCAGGGTGTCGCCAACCACATCGATGACGAGACCGGTCGCTTCCAGCCGACCGATTCCCATGAGACGTCGGCGACGGCGATGCTGGACGCGCTGGTGCAGTGGGAGAAGGCGATGCACCAGTTGCGGGTGCCTGCCGCTGCTCGGTAGCGCGACCGTCCTGAACGACAGCGTACGGGGATGCCCTTCCTGGGCATCCCCGTTTTGGTGTTCTTGGGTGGCGTGTCGGGGCGTTGAAGGCCAGATTCAGGGCTCTTTGCTATGATAAGGACTAGTTCTGGGTTCCCAAATTGACAATGGTCAGGTGTCGCTATGTGCGCAGCAGTAGGAGGGCACCAGGCAGCGCCTTCCATCACCGGCCCGGCCGGGGATTCCTATGACGCTATTACTCCCGCGAACCCGCTGACGTCGTTTGTCGGACGAACCACGCAACTCGCGGAAGTGACAACCCTGCTTCTTGATCCCGGCGTGCGGCTCCTGACGCTGGCGGGGCCAGGCGGGGTGGGGAAGACACGCCTTGCAGAAGCGGCCGCCGACGCTGTGGCGGAGTCGTATCCGGACGGGGTGGTCTCCATCTCGTTCGCGGCGGTCCGTGAGCGGGACCGGATCCCGTTCCTGATCGCGGAGGCGTTCGGTGTGCTGGCGGTGTCCGGGGAGTCGTTCGAGTCCCGCGTCATTACCCATGCGCGAGACCGGAAGATGCTGCTGGTGCTGGATAACCTCGAGCAGCTGCTGCCGCTCCCGTTCCTGACGCGCCTGCTCACCAGTTGCCCGCACCTGACGATCCTCACGACCAGCCGCGAGGTCCTCCGCGTTTCGGGGGAGTTCGAATACGTTGTGCCGCCGATGGCGGTGCCGGGCTCGCATGTCCCTGCCGATGTGCCGCTTGAGAGTATCGAGAGCGTGGCGTTGCTTATCGACCGGGCGCGGCAGGTCTCGCCGGGGTTCTGCCTGACCCCTGAGAATGCTGACGACATCGCCGCCATCTGCGCCCGGCTGGATGGCCTGCCGCTGGCGATCGAGCTGGCGGCGGCGCGCATGAAAGTCTTTTCCCCGGCGGCGCTGCGTGCCCGGCTGGATGACCGGCTGGCGTTGCTCACGGGCGGGCCTTCGGACCGGCCAGAGCACCAGCGCACGATTCGGGACACGATCGGGTGGAGCCATGACCTGCTGACCGACGCGGAGCAGCGCGTGTTCCGGCATCTCGGCGTGTTTGCGGGCGGGATCACGGCGGATGCCGTCGCGCATATCTGCAACGATGCCTTCGGTGGGCACTGCACCGACCTCGAGGCGCTGGAGATGCTCAGCTCGCTGGTCGACAAGAGCCTGGTGCAGCGCTCGCGGCAGGAAGCGACCGAGCCGCGCTTCTACCTGCTGGAGACGATTCGCCATTATGCGCTGCAGCAGCTCGAGGATGAAGGGTTGCTGGAGAGCACCTCCCTGCGGCATGCGCACCATTACCTGGAGATGGCCGAGCGCGCGCTCCCGAACCTGCTGGGACCGGACCAGCATGAATGGGGGCAACGGCTGGACCTGGAGCAGGCGAACATGCGCGCCGCGCTCGGGACGTTCCGTGATGCGTGGAAATACGAGCCGTATACACGGCTTGCGTGCGCGCTCTGGCGATTCTGGCGGATGCGCGGTCACCTGACGGAAGGGCGGCGATGGCTGGACATCGCGCTGCAGCCAGCCTGGCAATCGTGCCTGTCGCCGGAGCTGCAGGCGAAGAGCCGGTTCATGGCTGGATGGCTGGCACTGGAGCAGGGAGATATCCCGCTGGCGACGCAGCTGGGTGAGGGGGCGCTCGAGATCGCGCGGACATATGAGGACGCGAACGGCATCGGTAGCTCGCTGCGCCTGTTGTCCCTTGTCGATAGCCGGTTGGACGACAATGAGCGCGCGATGCGGCGCATGGAAGAATCGCTCACCTGGCACCGGCAGGCGAGCGATGCGGACAATATCGCTGGCGCGCTCAACAACCTGGCGATCCTCGCGCTCGATACCGGCGACTACGAGAAGGTCATCGTGTATTGCGCGGAATCGCGGGATGCGTTCCTCAGGCTTGGAAACCTCTATGGCGCGTCGCACAGCATCGACACGATGGGCGTGGCGCTGTATTGCCTGCGGCGATTCGAGGAATCGATGCGATGCGCCCGGGAGGCGCTCGCGATCGACCGCCAGCTGGACGATACCCGCGGCAATGCGGTTTCACTCGACCACGTCGGCAAGTGCGCGCGGGCGCTGGGCGATTTGCCGGCGGCCTGGGAAGCGCATGCGGAGTCCCTGAAACTCCGGCGGGATGTTGGCGACCCGCGCGGCTACATCGTGTGGCTGGAGGCGATGGCGCTGTGGATGGTCCATGCGGGTTGCCCGGAGGAAGCCGCGATGGCGCTGGGATCGATCGAGGTCGCGCGGACAGCGATGACGATCCCGATCCATCGTCATGAGGTGGATGACCATGAGGAGGCCGAGGCGTTGGCGCGTCGCGCACTGGGCGACGCGCAGTTCGAATCGGTGGTCGCCAAGGGACGGTGGTTGACGCTCGAGGAGATGCTGGCGCGGATGGAAGCGGCGGCGATCAAGCGAACGGGCGAGCTGGCGCAGGGTGCCGGGAGGGATCACCAGAGGATCGCAGACCGCTACGGACTGACCGCGCGCGAGGCGGAGGTTTTGCACCTGCTGGCACAGCGATACGCCGACAAGGAGATCGCCGAGGAGCTGCATATCAGCCCGCGAACCGTTGCGCGGCATGTGACCGGCATCTTCACCAAGCTCAATGTGCATTCGCGGCGTGAGGTCGCGGCAATGCTGGACGATGCAGATAACGGATAGGGAGGGCGGGCAGTACCCAATGTGCTGATTTCCGGGTACACTTGAATCCTGACTAATTGAGTCGGGATTGCCCGATATTCCCGGAGCACAACCTTGTCCACCGAAACCACAACCCCGCGTGTTACCCGCCAGATGCATGGCCTGACCTGGCGCACCGTCGCCGTTGAGGCCGTCGAGGACCTCAACCCGCGCTATCGCCGGATCACCTTCCGGGGGCCCGAGCTGGAGGGGTTTACCTCGCTCGATGCGCATGACCATTTCAAGCTGCTCTTCCCCGCCGATCCCGGCTCGGCGCCGGTGATCCCGACGCGGGGCGAGAAGGGCTTCGTCTATCCGGAGGGCACGCCGGAGCAGGCGATGCGCGACTTCACGCCGCGCGCATTCGACCCGGAGACGAACTCGCTGGTCGTCGACTTCGTGCTGCACGAGGGGGGGCCGGCGTCCGACTGGGCGTCGCAGGCGGAGCCGGGGCGCCAGGTCGGCATGGTCGGACCACGCGGCTCGAAGATCGTTGGCGATGATTTCGACTGGTACCTGATGGTTGGTGACGAGACGGCGTGGCCGTCGTATGAGCGGCGGCTGGAGGAGCTTCCGGCTGGCGCGAAGGCGCTGGTCGTTGTCGAGGTGGAGGATGCCGCCAGCGAGCTTCCCTACACGACGCAGGCGGACGCCGAGGTGATCTGGGTGCATCGCAACGGCACGCCGGCCGGAACGGGTACGGCGTTGCTGGATGCGTTGAAGGCCGCGACGTTCCCCGAGGGCGAGTATTTCGCGTGGGGCGGTGGCGAGGCGACGATCCTGCGCGATGTGCGCCGCTACCTGATCGGCGAGCGAGGCGCGAACCCCGAGTGGCTCGGGTTCTCCGGGCACTGGAAGCGTGGCGAGCAGGACTTCGATCACCACACGCCGCTCGACGAGGCGTAGGAGAGTCGCCGGGTAGCGATTGCTGTAATGCGTCGAAACCGGTATAATGTTACTAACAGCACCCCTCCCTCTGCATCACCCATGGGTGATGCACGGGGGGGTCTTTTTTTGCCCGGAGAAGCCATGTCGAGTTATGCCAAGGTTCACCTCAGTTATCCAGAGCAGGTGACGCTGTTGCAGCGGAGGGGTATGCATGTTGCAGATCCCAAGATCGCTGCGGATGTGTTGGCCCGGCATGGATACTATCGACTTGCCGGCTATTGGGTGCCCTTTCAGGCACCGGGTCAGCAGTCGTTTTTGCCCGGGGTAACCTTTGACCAGGTTCTTGCGCTGTATGAATACGACAAACGGCTCAGGTTTCTTGTGCTGGACGCGTTGGAACGTATTGAGATCGCCTGTCGTGTAGCGATCGCGCATTTCCTTGGGCAACTGGACTCCTTTGCGTTGGAGAATCCATCGCTGCTTGACCGGCGTTTCCTGACTGGTGGCTATGCCAAGTGGCTCCTTCGATATCACGAGAGTATCAGGAAGTCGACGGACAAATTTATCCATGACTTTCGCGAGCAATATGGATTGCCTCTTCCAGTATGGCTTGGTGTCGAACTGTGGGATTTCGGTATGCTTTCGGTCTTCTTCAGTGGAATGAAGTTCAAGCACCGTGATGCGATCGCCCGGGATTTTGGCCTTGGAGACGGTCGGATCATGAAGAGTTGGCTTCATAGCCTCACTGTTACCAGGAATATTTGCGCTCACCATGGCCGCTTCTGGAACCGAACGCTTTCTCGTCCCCTGGCGTTACCCGATGTATCAGTAGCCCCAAGGCTAGATCATCTCCGGTCGTTATCATCTGTGAACAGTCGTCGCCAGTACACGACCTTGGCAGCCATAGCCCATCTACTCGAACGAGTTGAACCAGACTCAACGTGGAAAAGCAGGGTGCTTCACCACATTGACCGCCTGCCCCTGAGTGAACATGTGCACCCAGGTGATATGGGTTTCCCGTTGAATTGGCGTGCGGAACAGCTCTGGCATGTGGAAAACGAGCCCCCCCGGTAGACTTCTTTCTCTCGCCCTGAAAGACTGGCCCTGATCTTGCCTGCCGAATGGCATCTGTGGAACGACGCTGTACGCGGCGATGCGACATCCCGCCGCGGGAGGACGATGCCATGTCACGATCATATGCCCCTGTCATGCGGGTGCTGCTGGCCCTGACGTTGTTGACCGGATTGCTGGCGGCGTCGCTGGCGCCGGTGACGGCCCAGGCGGGGCAGTCGGTGACGATCACGTTCCTGGGCTGTCCGCCGGGTGGCGACTGGAACGGTCCGCCGGCGGGTTGCAACGATGTGGTCGCCGCGCCGGAGAGCGCGGTGTTAAGCGGACCGGACTGGGTGCAGTGGGTCGATGACATCCAGCCGAACGCGGATGGCTCCTACACCGTGGAGGTTCCGGTCGAAGGCAGGATCGGGCTGGTCAACTTCTTCTCGCCCGACTTCAATGCCTTCACGTTCAACGGCGTCGACAGCATCAGCCGATGGTACGGCGAGGTCAATCTTGCTGCCGGTGAATCGCGAGATATCACGGTGTTCTACTGGAACGGCCCGGTCGACCTGATCATGCCCGCCGAGAACACGCTGGTGGTCAACGTGATGACCTGCGACGAGGGGATCGATCCCGCGGTGGACGCCTCGGAATGCGTGCCGACCGAATCCGAGGTGCCGGGCCTGGAGATCGGGACATCGCCGCTTCGCGAGATCGAGATGGACGACTACCTCACGCGCGAAGGCGGCACGCTCACCTACGCCGGGTTGCCAGCCTACACCCAGGCGCAGGTCGTTGTGCGGCAACCGCTGGTGGGTTTCGATGATGTCCTCGTTACCGGGGATGCGTCCGTAATCGAGGACGCCGCCGCAACGGCCTTCCTGTTGCGGAATGAAACCAGCACGGTCAATGTCTACTTCAGCGCGCCGAATGGCGAGTCCGCTCCGGCGCCGACCGCTGCGTCCGATCCCGAGACCGGCACGCTGCGCCTGTTCCTGCTGTCTTGTCCGCCCGGCGTGATCCCGCACGATGATCCCGGCCGCTGTACCGAGACGATGGAACGACCTGGCGCGATGGTGAGCTTCCCCGAGACCGGTGAGCGCCTGTCGCTATCGCGGTTCGAGCGGGACGATTCCGGCGCGTACGTGATCCCGGACGTTCGCGGAGCCGTCACCATCAGCGGAGTGATGCCGGTTGATCGGGACCGGATCGCGTCCGACGCCGACGAGATCAGTGGCGAAGAGGTCACCTACCGGGTGGAGCCCGGTGAGACGCGGGACGGAAGCCTTTATTACTACGACGAGGATTAGGTACGAGGAGGTCGCGAGCGTGCCCATGTGACACCTTTGGGTTGGTGCCTTCTGGTCATCGACTGGCTACCATGGCGATACCCGGGGAACGCGAAGACGCGGTCTGACACGCGCGAATTTGGTACCAAGCGCAAGGAAATGACTGAAAATGGCCCCAATGGGCCACAGCCCGTTCGTGCGCATATCACGTACTATAGGTTTACAGCGTCAACTTCATGTTAACGGCTCTCTCGCCTTCCGGACCAGCCGGAACGGCGACCTCCCCATGCCCTACATATCCCCCGGGATGTTCTCCAGACAATGTGTCGCGGCAGACGCATTCACCTCTCCCGGCACGACCTGTTCATTGCGGGAACGCTTCGCCCTGGGGAAGCGTTAAGGCTGCATACCCTCATGGTTGATCGTCATGACTGGATCACAGGCTGGTAGTGTGAGCGAGGTGGCAATGTCTGGGAGGCGGTGGTGTCCGGAACGAATGGTGAGCCTGGCGCTTGCATTCCTGCCCGGCGGGTTGGTCTTGATCCTTGGATGGCGGTTTTCCAGCCCCATCTTCTGGATCATCGGGGTGGGAGCCATTGCGCTTGCGGCGATGTTCCTGGCCCGGCAGTTCGGCGTTGGCGGCCTGCTGCGAGTCGGCGCCGGTGTCATGATCCTGGTCATGGGGATTGGCTGGCCGCTCGTGGCAGCCGATCGGGACGCTGACCGTGCCACGGATAATGGGCAATGGGTTTCCGGGGAGGCATCAGGACCGTGGGTGAACGTGAGTGGCGATCGGGTGTATGCCCACAACCGGTGGGGGACGGTGGTGCTGGATCGCGCAACGGGCGAGAAACTGTGGACATTCCGGGAGTCCATCGAATCCAGCAGGCTCACCGCGTTGTGGTTGCAGGTTTCAGAGAACGGTTCCGTCCTATTCAAGTACCTCGACGACACGATGGTCTACATCGGCCCTGATGGACGTGAGTTGTGGCGTATCGACGGAGACGATTTTTCCGACACGCGCCTTCTTCCGTATGCGATGGCGGAGGAAACAGTGGCCATGGGTCAGTGTTTTCCACGATTCCCGGAGGAGGAAGGCGAGCCCTGCCGCTTCTTCGGGGTGTTGCCCCACGGTGACGTTGGCTGGGAGCGCGAAGGATACCCGCTGCCGTGGAGAGACATGCAGGGGTCGCTGGTCAGCTTCCAGAACGGCATGCTCTTCAATGACAGCCTTTCGCCGTATCTCCTGCTTCAGGAGGCACCGCACGTTGAAGCAGATATTCTCGTGATCGATGCGGCGAGTGGGGAAGAGCTGGAACGGTTGCCGGCAGCCGACCTCGTTTTTCCGGCAGGTGATCTGGTGCTCTCGAGCGAGCGTGATGAAGAATCCTGTACATTGCGCGCGATTCGACCGGACGAGACGGTATGGACCGTTTCGGAGATCCCGTGCATCGCCGATCCCTATATCAGTGGTACCCGGCTCTATGCGTCGACACCGGACGGGTCGTCTGTGATGACGGTGGATCTGGAGGATGGTACCTGGCGTGATGTTGGGATGGTACTTCTCACCAACCAGGACGTCCTTGAGTGGCGCGAGCAGCATGAGCCGGTCGCGTTCCCGATGGAGCAGTCAATCGCCTTTATCGATGGGGGCGAGATCAGGGTGGTCGATGCTGGAGGCGGCGAAGAATTGTGGCGGATGGAGTCGCCAGGCGGGGGCCCGGATGACATCTGGAGCATTTCCGCCGGTCACGACACGATCACCGTGACTTCCCGGACCGAGCCAGGATGGAACCCCTTCGAGCAACGGGATGATGGCCTGAGGATCGTTGGCTATGATGGCCTGACTGGCGAACCGATCGCGGAGATCACGACGGACGTTGACTCTCTCCGGATCAATTATGTTGCCGCTCCCGTCATCTCACCCGCGGCATTCGGTGAGATATACGTGATGCGGGAGGGCTTTTCGGTCCAACGATTCGGGCTTCCCTAGGGACCGGCATTCTGGCGAAGAGTGACCGGCGGTGTGCGTTCCCCGATGCCTGGAGCACGGCCCGCAGTCAATCTTCGCCTGGTCTCATAACGAGGTGTATGACGTCCGCGCCCGAGAATCGGGTGGGTGCTATGAAACGAGGCACGTGTGTCTGAGGGTCGGTGGAATCCGGAGCGAACGGGCAGCCTGGTGCTTGCGGTGCTCGTGGGAGCGCTGGCGCTCACGCTCGGACTTCGGTTGCCCAATGCGTATGCATGGATTATCGGCGTGGGCGCAATCGCCTTGGCGGTCGTGTTGCTTTCCTGGCTGCTGGGGCTGGGACGCATGGTTCGGGTTGCCGGCGGCATCGCTGTCCTCGTGGCTGGTATCGGGTGGCCGCTGGTCTCCGCCCAGCGCAACGAAACTCTTGCGTCAGACAACTGGCGCTGGACCTCGGCAGAAGCTTCCGGACCGCAGGTGAACGTGAGCGGCGATCGGGTGTACGCGCATAGCGTCAATGGAACGACGGTGCTGGATCGTGCCACAGGAGAAGAACTGTGGACCTTCCAGGAGCGGGGATTTGGTGAGCTCGAAGCCATCTGGATGCGGGTATCGGATAACGGCTCGGTCCTTTTCATGTACCCGGATGATTCGATGGTGTACATCAGTCCGGTCGGGCGAGAGCTGTGGCGGATCGATGCCACGTTGCGCGGGACCTCGCTCGTCCCGTATGCGATCGCCGAAGAAGCGGTCGCGATCGGTGAGTGCGTGCCACCCGTCCCGGGAGAAGAAGGTGGACCATGTCATTTCTTCGGCATGTCGCCGGACGGGAAGGTTGCCTGGGAGCGTGAGGGCTATCCGCTTCCATGGGGCGAGATGGAAGGGGTACTCAGCGATTTCCGGAAAGGGATGCGCTTTGCCGACACGATCTCCCCATATCTTCTCCTCAGGGAGTCGCCGGATGCCGGTGCCGAGCTCCTCGTGATCGATGCAGCCACCGGTGATGAGCTGGAGCGGCTGCCGCCAGCCGATCTCGTCTTCCCGGTCGGTGACCTGCTGTTTGTGAGCGAGCAATCCTCCGACGACGCGATGTGTGCGGTTCGCGCGATTCGGCCTGGCGAGCGGGTCTGGGAGATCCCGGAGATGCCGTGCCTCGATGATCCGTATGTCGCGGGGTCCCGTCTCTATGGTGCGGTCCAGGATGGGTCGTCGGTGGTCACGGTGAGCCTGGAGGATGGCGCCTGGCGGGATGTTGGGGACGTGGACCTCACGAATGACCGGATAGCCGAGTGGCGCCCGACCTATGGACCATTGGCCGTGCCAATGGAGCAGACGATCGCCTATGTGGACAGTGACCAGATCAGGGTTGTTGACGCCGGGAGCGGGGATGAACTGTGGCGCGCGGTACCACCAACCGGGCGCAGCAGCCATCCCTGGAGCATCTCGGTCGGGAACGACACGGTCGCCGTGGCGTACCGGACCGATCCGGGACTGAACCCGTTCCTCACGGCGGATCTCCGGGACCGTGGGTTGATGATTACCGGGTACGACGGGCTGACCGGCGACGTCTTGGGGCAGATGCCATCGATGATCGCGTCCATGCAGTGGAGAGAGACGCCGGGCAGGGATATCGTTCCTCTGACCTGGATGATTTCCGCCGAAAGCGCCATTGCACCGGCGGCACCGGGGGAGATTTACCTCATGCGTAGTGATGACACGATCGTGCGCTTCGGCCGACCATAACCCCGTTTGCCTGCCCGGCATTCCATGCGACAATGACACATATTCGTTCGATAGTCGGACAAATGCAGGAGATGTTGCGCGCATGTCATCGTCAAATGGAATCCGTCCCCGTGTTCTCTCTCTCGTCGGCCCCGCATTGCGTGCCGAGCTGTTTGACGCCGACGCCGAAACGGCCCTGAAGGCGGTCGCCGATGTCGACTGGGTCGAGTCCGATGATCGCTGGACCGCGGAGCAGCTCGCGGAGAAGATCGGTGGCTACGATGCGCTGATCACCGGCTGGGGCTCACCGAAGATGACGCCGGAGGTGATGGCGGCGGCGGATCGGCTGAAGCTCATCGCGCATTCCGCGGGATCGGTGAAGGGGATCGTCGACGAAGAGGTCCTGAAACAGTCTCGGGTCACCTCGGCGGCCATCGCGCTCGCGCATGCGGTCGCGGAATGCACGTTGACCCTGATCATGCTTGGCCTGCGGCATTTGCATGAATACGACAATGGCATGCGGCGGGAAGGCCGGTGGGATGGCCCGAAGGCGTATGGCCAGCCGCGCGAGATCCTCGGGTCGACGATCGGCGTCGTCAGTGCCGGTGGCGTCGGGCGAATTCTCATCGGGCAGGTGCGGGCGCTTGGCGCGAAGGTCAACGTGTACGATCCGTATCTCCCGGATGAAGATGCGGCGGCGCTGGGCGCGACGAAGATGGAGCTGAACGACCTGATGGCGGCGTCGCCGATCGTGGCGAATTGCGCACCAGTGACGCCCGAGACGCGCCACCTGATCGGCGCGGAGCAGCTTGCGCTGATGCAGGATGACGGTTTCATCGTGAATTGCGGACGGTCGTGGACCATGGACCAGGATGCGCTGCTCGCCGAGCTGCAGAGTGGACGCATCCGGGCCGGGCTGGATGTCTACGACAAGGAACCGCTGGCCGAGGATCACCCGTTCCGGGCGTTGCCAAACGCGATCCTGCTGCCGCACGTGGCCGGGGCGACGGTCGAGGCGCGATACCGGCAAGGCGAGTGTGTGGTGCGGGAGATCACCAACCTGGTCAACGACCAGCCGCTGGCGCACGAGGTCACGCTGGAGCGGTACGCGATCCTCGCCTAGGCGTCAGGCGCTGCAGGAATGGCCTGTGGCCCCTCCGAGAGGCAAGGGGCCACAGGCTATTGTGCGTTTCACGTAAGATCGTGATCAGCCGATCTCGTACAGTATGGGGACAGGGTCCGTCGATATCGACGGGCTGTTCGATGTGTCCCGATCCAGGTACCAGGAGTTTTCATCCTTGACATCACTTTCTACGCAGACCGCTGTCCGGATTGTCGCCGTCGAGCCGCACTTCACCCTGGAGACGCCCGCCGGGGAGTTCGCGTTCGGGGCGGGGACCGCCGGCGCCCTGACGCTGGCGCATGTCCGCGTGCGGGTGGCGGATACCACCGGGGCGGAGGCGGACGGTTGGGGCGCGATCTTCCTCTCGCATCCCTGGGCATTCCCGACGACCGAGGTGTCGGCCGAGGACAAGGATGCGCTGATGCGTGGCATCGTGGAGGCGCTGGGCGATCATCTCGCAGGGCAGGATGCGACGGGTCACCCGCTGGACCATTTCCTCGCGGTTGAACCGGAATTGGCCGGGATCGCCGCGAAGGTCGCGGAGGCGCAGGGCGTCCGGGTCCCGGTTCCACCGATGTGCACCCTTGTGTGTCTCTCGCCGATCGATGCCGCGGTGCATGACGCGTATGGCAAGCTGCTGGGCGTCAATGCGTTCGAGGCACTTGGTCCGGATCATGTCTCGTGGGATCTCTCCCGCGTGCTCGGTGACGATTTCGCCGGGAAGTATCTTCCGGAATACCTGCGGGAAACGCCGGTTGCATCGCTTCCGGTGTGGCACACGGTGGGCGGAACCGATCCGCTGACGGCGGATGAGGCCAGGGATACCGCCGTGGCGCCGTTGACGGAGTGGATCGAGAACGATGGGCTGTTCGCGTTCAAGGTCAAGCTCAAGGGCAAGGACCTCGCATGGGACATCGCGCGGCTGGTGAACGTCTTCGAGCTCGCGCGGGAGTCCGGCAAGGCAGCCGGGGAGATTCGCCTCTTCGGTGACCTGAACGAGCAGGGACCGTCGTTGCAGTACATCCATGACCTTGCCTCGGGGGTGCGGGAGCGCTCGCCGGAGGCGTTTGCCGCGTTGGAGGCGCTGGAGCAGCCGGACCGGCGCGAGCTTGGCGACGAGGCGATGCCGCTTGGTGAGGTCGCGGCCGAGGTCCCGATCGCGCTTGACGAAGGGCTGGTCAGCCTGGCGGCGATCGACCGGGCGGTGGAGCTTGGCTGGAATGCTGTCTGCCTGAAGACGTGCAAGACACAGAGCCTGATGCTGCTGGCGCTGGCGAAGGCGAGCGCGCTCGGCTTGGGCGTGACGGTTCAGGACCTGACGAATCCGGGCATATCGTTGCTGCAGTCGCTGGCGTTTGCCTCGCGGTTGCCGGAGACGATGCCGATCGAGACCAACCAGCGGCAGTACTACCCGGTGACATCGACGCCGGAGGCCGAGGTGTGGCCGGAGGCGTTCCGCGTGGTGGATGGGCGCGTGGCCGTGCCCGATCTCGCCGGGCCGGGCCTCGGGTACGATGTCTCGCGCGTCGACCGGGATATCTTCCGGTAGCGTGGTCTCATCGCGTCCGTAAGGAGCGCATTGAACGCGCCAATGTGGCAAGTCGCCAACGGTACGGGGCGCGCTTCAGGCGCTCCACTCCGTTGGCTGATCACCTGCCCCGGAGGGCATGCAAAACCCCGCACGGATATCCGTGCGGGGTTTTGTGTTGCTGCAAGGGGGAGATCAGGCCATGCGGGGCTTGATCATGCGGGCCCAGATCCACCAGCCGCCGACGACAAGGACGGCCAGGATGACCACGTACTGCAGGTAGCCAACATATTCCTCGACTTCATCCCAGTTGTCCCCGAGTATCCAGCCGGCGCCGATCAGGATCGCGTTCCACGCGCCGCTGCCAACCGTCGTGTACAGGATGAATTTCCCCATCGACATCTTGCGGAGACCGGCCGGGATCGAGATCAGGCTGCGGATGATCGGCACCAATCGGCAGATCAGCACCGCGATGCCGCCATATTTGTCGAACCAGTCGTCGGCCTTGTCGACGTCCTCTTCCTTGAACCCGAGCCACTTGCCCCAGTTGCGGACGATGTAGCGAACCCGATGTTCGCCAAAGACAACGCCGACCCAGTAGAGAATCAAGGCCCCGCCGACCGAGCCGCACGTCGCCGCGAAGAGGGCGAGGAAGAAATTCATGCGGCCGTCTCCGGTCAGGAAGCCGGCCAGGGGCAGGATGATCTCGGAGGGGATGGGTGGGAAGACGTTTTCCAGGGCGACCAGAAAGGCGAGACCCCAATAGCCGAGTGATTCGATCACATCGGTTACCCAGTTGGTGAGGTCCCCGACCAGGGTGCTGCTCATCGATAGGTTTCTCCTGCGTGGTGGTGTGCGTGCGTGCGAGCGGCCATCCCGGATGACGAGCCGCAGGTGTCACTGTGTGGTCGAGATGTTGTGCGGGCGCGACAACGTCATCACAAAACAATCACGCGTCAGGCGACCGGTGATCGTCCGCGCGTGTTTGCGGCTAATGGTACCCGGTTTGAGGGGAGGGACGAGGGGTTATCCGTCGTGATATCCGGTATCATGGGCAAATACCGGAGTTCACCAGCGGGAAGACGAACATGAGCATGACGATTGGGCACGTTGCCACCCGGGCCACCCTGCCGCCTGTGTTGACCCCTATCCTCGGTCGGGATGGTGTGTCGTCGACACTGCGCGGGTTGTTGGCCGATGCCAACAGGCGACTGGTGACGGTGCTCGGGCCCGGCGGGGTGGGAAAGACCCGGCTGGCGATCCACGTCGCTTCGGCAGAGGCGGACGCCGGGCGGGAGGTGCTGTTCGTCCCGGTAGCCGCGATGCGGGATCCGGCGCTGGTGCTCCAGGCGATCGGGCATGCCGCCGGGGCGAGCGGGGAAGCGCCCGAGGACGCATTGCCGTGGGTGGTCGAGGCGGTGCAGGACCGGGAGCTGCTGCTGGTGCTGGACAACCTTGAGCAGGTGCGGGGCGTCGCGCCGGACCTGGCGCGGTTGCTAGAGGAATGTCCGCTGCTGACGATCCTCGCGACCAGCCGGGCGCCCCTGGGAATCGAGGGTGAGGAGCGGTTTCCCCTGGCGCCGCTCGATGTGCCCGGTGATTCCTCGAGCCCGGAAGCGATCCTCGATGCCGACGCGGTGGCGTTGTTCGTTTCCCGGGCGCGTGCGGCGAATCCGACGCTGGCACTGGAGGAGCACATCCCGACCATCGGAGAGATTTGCCGGCGGCTGGACGGGCTGCCCCTCGCGATCGAGCTGGCCGCGGCGCGGATGTCGATCCTTCCGCCCCGGGCATTGCTGGAGCGGCTGGACGGTCAGTTGCAGGTGCTGGGTGGGATGCGGCAGGACGTGCCGGACCGGCAGCGGACGATGCGGGA